>CAZWIW010000036.1:0-14851 GCA_964634545.1 uncultured Rubrivirga sp. | reverse complement strand
CGACGAAGCCTGCACCCGAGCCGGTGGCGGAGCCCGAACCAGTGGCAGCCCCTGCTTCGCCTACAACAGCAAGCACATCGGATGTCACCTTGGAAGGTTTCGTCTCGATGTGGCCGGCGGTCATGGATGCCTTGGCTGGATACGGACGCGTGCCATGGATGGCTTTCAGCGGATCGCGACCACTGTCGTGGTCAGATGACACTTTGGCGGTCGGTCTCGATAGCCCCGGCAAGGTCGCCAATGTCGCGAACAGTGGTCATGGTGATGCCATGCAAGCGGCCATCAAGGATGTCTTGAAAGTCGAGGTTCGACTGGATGTCGTCCTTGCCTCGGAAGCAACTACTCCTTCGAGTGCAGGGACAACTGCGAGCGCTACACCGGCCAAGGATGCTGACGCACCGAGCCTGGACGATGCGGATGTCGATGACGTGACGGGAGTCGATTTGGTGATGCGCGAACTCGGTGGCGTGCAAATCGGCGAGATCGAGCACTGATGTACGAAGGTGCGGTCCAGGAACTGATCGATGAACTCGGACGCCTCCCGGGAGTGGGGCCGAAGAGCGCGCAACGCATCGCCTTCCATCTGCTCGCAGCCGACCAAGTGGACGTCCAGCGGCTCGTTGACGCCTTGCACCAAGTCAAGGAGCGAGTGTCTTTCTGCCAAACCTGCGGCAACATCGCCGAGAGTGAAGAGTGCCGCATCTGCACCGATCCGAAGCGTGATTTCTCGGTGCTGTGTGTGGTCGAGGAGCCCAAGGACGTCGTTGCTATTGAGCGCACCCGGGAATTTCGGGGTAGGTACCACGTGCTCGGCGGATCCATTAATCCGATCGAAGGCGTGGGGCCAGAGGACTTGCGCATCCGCGAACTTCTCGGTCGATTGTCCGATGGATCGATCCTCGAAGTCATCTTGGCCACCGATCCGAACCTCGAAGGGGAGGCGACCGCCACCTATCTGGCCCGCACGATCTCCCCGCTTGGTGTCTCGGTTTCCCGGTTGGCCAGCGGGTTGCCAGTAGGTGGCGACTTGGAGTACGCCGACGAAGTCACCCTCGGGCGCGCTTTCGAGGGAAGGCGCCGCATCGAATCTGCGTGAGTCCCCTCACGTCCCACCCTTAGTCTTCCGATCGTGGACGAGTCACTGCTTTCCTACGCGATCACCGGTGTGATCGCACTGGGGGTAGCGGTCTTCATCCGGCAGCGCGGTTGGGGAATCGCGCTTCCGCTGATCGCGCTCGGAGCACTCGTCGGCATCGCACCTATCGGGCCATCCGCGCCACCGAATCCCGAAGTCATCTTGATCGTGATCTTGGCGCCGTTGGTCTTCGGTGAGGCGATGGGTTCGTCGTACCTGGATTTGCGGAGGGTCTCTCGACCGGTTCTCGCTCTGGCTATCGGTCTTGTTGTGACAGCGACCTTCGTTGTCGGGGGTGTGGTGAGCGCAGTGGTGGCTATTCCCATCAGCGTTGCGTTGGCTTTGGGAGCGATCTTGGCGCCAACTGATGCCGTAGCTGTCAGCACCATCGCCAAGCGAGCATCTATCCCGCGCAGACTCGTCTCGATTCTCGAAGGCGAGAGCTTGGTCAACGACGGCACCGGGTTGACCGCGCTGCGCGTTGCAGTGGCTGCCACCATCGCCGGATCGGTCACGGTGATCGAGGCGACGGGAATGTTCGCGGTTGCCGTCAGCGTCGGATTGGCCGTCGGTGCCGTTTTCGGCTGGGGGATGTCTTTCATCCTCAAGCGCAGCCGGGATCTCGTTGCCGCCAACTCACTGATCGTCATCGCTCCCTTCTCGATCTACCTGGTCGCCGAATCCTTGGAAGGCTCAGGGATCTTGGCTGTGGTCGTCGCTGCGCTGTGGGTTGCGACCTCGCAGCACTCCGATCCTGGTTGGTCCGGGCGACTATCGGGCAACACGGTGTGGAAGCACCTCACCTTCATCTTGCAGGTATTCGCCTTCTTGTTGATCGGTTTGGAACTGCCGGTTTCCGTGACTCGCCTCGATGCGTCGCAGTGGAACCTCGTGTTGATCCTCGTTCCGCTGGTGCTGGTCACCTTGATCGTGACTCGCGCACTGTTCGTTGCCGTCATGGTTGCCGCGGAGCGGGCGCGTGATGCGCGCCGAACCCGGCGGACCGGCATCAACCAGCGCCGCGAAGGGCTCGGACGGGAATCGGCCATCCTGGCCTGGGCGGGTGCCCGCGGCCCGGTTTCCGGCCTGGCAGCGTTCTCCTTGCCACTCGCCACGACAGCCGGTGAGGCCTTCCCCTACCGAGACGTATTGCTGGCGACCACTTTCGTGATCATCGTGATCAGCCTGTTGCTCGCGCTTACCGTTGCGCCACTCGCGCGGGCACTGAAGGTGGGTAGCGACGACGATGTCGAACTCACCCGGGACATGGATGCTGCTCTGGCGCGTGCCGCGCTTGATCGACTGGACGCCGCAATCGAGGAAGCCCAGGTGGACGGCAACCCGATCCCTCAGGAAGTGGTCGATCGCCTGCAGCACGATGCGAACGAACGCCTTGACCGGGCTCGCGGGGCGCAGGATCCGTCGGTCACCCGGGAGATGGCCACCGCGCAGATGTTCGCCCTGGCTCGGGCGATGGTGCGCGCCGAGCAGGAGGAATTGCTTCGCCTGCGCGATGAGGAGGGGCTGCCCGATTCAATCGTGCGAGGCAGGTTGCGCGAACTCGATTTGCGGCAGCAGGCGCTCGGTTCCGACCGGTAGCGTCGCCGCCGTGACGGGAGCCCCACTTTTCGAAGCATGGCGTGCTGCGCGCTCGCGCGCGGGTCACTCGATGCAAATTCCCGGTCACAAGATGCGTTACGGGTCGACCGATCGCGATCTTTTCGCCGCTGAGACTTTGCGGGAGATCATTCGAGACGACATCCCCTTGCAAGGCGGCGCGGACGACAACTTCTTTTCCGGACGCTTCTTGGAAGAGGCGGAGGAGTTGTGGGCGGCTGCGATCGGCGCCGACCATGCACGTTTCCTGGTAGGTGGATCAACGCAAGGAAATATCGCTGCCCTCGCATCGGTGACGGCGCCGGATGTCGAGGTGTGTATCGATCGGACGTCACACCGCAGTGCACATGCCGGACTCGTGGTTTCAGGCGCTCGACCGCGGTGGATCCTGCCTCGGATTCATCCAGACTTCGGAGTCCCTGTTGGAGTGGACGTCAGTGACATCGACCTGCAAAGTGCCTACGCGCTCTTTGTGACCTCTCCGGCCTATGTCGGCACGATGACAAACCTCGCACCGCTGGCGGAGTTGTGCCACAACCACGATTCGGTGTTCATCGTGGATCAAGCCTGGGGTGCGCATCTTGACTTCCTCGGGAGTCGAGGGGCACACGCCCAAGGGGCTGATGTCGTCACGACCAGCGTGCACAAAGCATTGACGGGCTACTCGCAAACAGCAGTGACATCGCTGAAGGGAAGGCGGGTGCTTCCGTCCACGCTCTCCCACGGTGTGGATCTCACGGCCACCACCTCACCCTCGGCAACTTTGCTGGCGTCTATTGATGCGACCCGCCTGGCGTTGCTGGCGGACGCGGGGGAGCGATTCGCACTGCTGCGGGAAGTCGTCTACGACGCACGGCGCGCACTCTCGCGCATTCCGGGGGTGGTGGCCCTCGACGAAGACAACCTTGGTTGTGAAATGGATCCGCTCAAGCTCACGATTTTCGTCCCGGAGAGTGGAACAACGGGCACTCAGATCTCCCGTGACCTGTGGGATCGGGGCATCGGCGTGGAGGCTGCTGATACCGACACCGTGATCATGACGGTGACCATCGCAGACACCCCGCAAACCGTCGGTGAGCTCGTTGCGGCAATCGAGGCCGTGGTTGCCAAGCAACGGGTCTCCCCGCGGGACCCGGCGCCGGCGGCTACCTGGCAAGTGAACCCGGAAGTGGTGATCACCCCCCGCGATGCCTACTTCGCGCATCGTCGCCGGTTGCCGTTACGGGAGGCGATCGGGGAAGTCAGCACCGAGCAGTTCTGCCCCTATCCCCCGGGTGTGCCGCTCCTTGCTCCGGGGGAGCGGGTTACCGGCGAGGTAGTGGAGGCCATCGAGGTGGCTGGTCGATCCACCCGGATGGCGTACTGCAGCGATCCCAGCGCCCAGACCATCGAGGTGGTGGCCGACGTCACCGAACGGTGAGTCGGGAACGGTGCGCTGGCGGACCCGGCTGCGACAAGCGCGCGACCATCAGGCTCGACCTTCGGGATCACCCAACGTCACATAACGAATGAATAACGTCACATGTTCACCTGTTCATAACGCTCATGTCGCTTGTGTCCTATAACCGTCTCAACCCTGGTCAGTGACGTGACCTTGCCCCAAGTGCCCTCCACGGCCCCTTGGTGCGGGACTACTGTCGAGACCGTCAGATGCCCTGCACTCAAGCAAACCAAGGAGTGAACGAATACATGGGTTCCATGAGTAAGAAGTTCGCAGTCATCCTGGGCGCCTCCGCGCTCGCGCTGGCCGCGTGTTCCAGCGACTCCGGCGATTCCGCCGACAGTGGCTCCGACGACGGTGGCAGCGACGCCATCGCCGAGCAGTACGACATGAGCGGTATCGATGTAGCCGTCGGGTCCAAGGACTTCGATGAGCAGTTGATCCTCGGTCAGATGATGGTCCAGGCCCTTGAGGCCGCTGGCGCCAGCGTCGAAGACAAGGTCAACCTCGGTGGCACGGCGGTTGCCCGCGAGGCACTGCTATCCGGTGACATCGATGTCTACATGGAGTACAACGGCACCGGTTGGACCGTCCACCTCGGACAAGAAGACCCGAGCTTCGATCCCGACGAGCTCACCACCGGTGTGCGCGACCTCGACCTCGAGCAGAACGACATCGTTTGGGTCGGTCAGTCGCCGTTCAACAACACCTACGGCTTCGCCTCCAGCCCGGAGGTCACCGAGGCCAACGGTGGAGCCTTCGATCTCCAGTCGATGATGGAGTACGTGCGGGACAACCCGGACGCCGTCGTCTGCATGGAGTCGGAGTTCCCGGATCGTCCGGACGGTCTGATCCTTACCGAGACCGCAACCGGGATCGAGCTGCCTGATTCGCAGCAGAACATCCTGGACACCGGTGTGATCTACACGGAGACTGCAGCCAACAACTGCACCTTCGGTGAGGTCTTCACCACTGACGGCCGTATCCCGGCGCTGGGTCTGACCCTCGTCGAGGACCCGGGCGTAAACATCCTGTACAACGTCTCCGCCACTGTGCGCAATGAGACGTACCAGGAGGCTCCGGAGGCGTTCGACGGCATTGTTGATGCAGTCCTCGCGCCGCTGGACAACGTCAAGATGGCCGAGCTGAACGCTCGCGTGTCGGCGGAAGGCGAGGAGCCTGCGGCAGTAGCCAAGGACTACCTCGTCGAGCAGGGCATCATCGCTGGCTAGCGACGGAGAGGGCGGGGACTTCGGTCCCCGCCCTCTTGCCTAGCAGCCCCGCTCCGACGACTCAGGAGACCGCGTGGAAGGTTTCACTAGTTGGTTCGAGTACATCTCGAGCCGAACCGATTTGATTGTCCAGGGTTTGACACAGACCTTGGTGTACGTCGTTCTTGTGACGTTTGCCGCAGGGATCACCGCGGTTGTCGTCGCGATCGCCACGATGCGTCACCCGTTCGCCAAGGAACTCGCTCTCGCCATCTCCTCGGTGTTCTTGACGATCCCCTCACTTGCATTGTTCACGATCTTCATTCCGATCGTGGGCCTGGGATTCACTCCGTCGTTCATCGCCTTGTATCTCTACGCGATCATGCCGATCCTGCGGAACACCTCGACGGGACTCGATTCCGTTGATCCCAGCGTGCTCGAATCGGCCAAGGGAATGGGCTTGACCAAGACGCAGGTGCTGATCAAGGTGCAGTTGCCCCTCGCCTGGCCGGTCATGCTGGCCGGTATCCGCGTGGCCGCACTGCTCACGGTTGGCATCTCGGCTATCGCCACCCTCGTTGCCGGCGGTGGACTGGGCGACTTCATCAAGAGCGGCCTGGCGCGCTTGCCGCTTCCTAACTCTCTCGAAGCCATCTGGACGGGCGTCATCTTGTCGCTAGCCCTGGCCTTCGTGATCGACTCGCTGTTGCGCGGTGTCGGACGCTTCACCACCCCACGAACCAAGAAAGCCTGACGGGAGACACCACTGTGAATGTCGAACCGCTGATCAAACTCGAGAGCGTCACGAAGGCGTACCCGGGTGTTGAAGAGCCCGCGGTCAAGGAACTCAACCTCGAGGTGAACCCCGGAGAGATCCTGGTGCTCGTCGGCCCCTCGGGCTGCGGCAAGTCGACCACCTTGCGCCTGATCAACCGGATGATCGAGCCCACTTCCGGGCGGATCATCTACGAGGGCGAGGACGTCACCAAGGGTGATCCCAACGAACTACGTCGACGGATGGGTTACGTCATCCAGCAGATCGGTCTGTTCCCGCACCGCACCATCGCGGAGAACATCGCCACTGTTCCCAAGCTCCTGAAGTGGCCGAAGGACAAGATCAACGCTCGCGTCAATGAGTTGCTCGAGGTCGTTTCCATGGACCCGAGCATCTATCGCGACCGCTACCCCTCGGAGCTTTCCGGTGGCCAGGCCCAGCGCGTGGGCGTCGCCCGCGCCCTTGGCGCGGACCCAGATGTGCTGCTGATGGACGAGCCCTTCGGTGCTATCGACCCCATCACCCGCGATCGCCTGCAAAACGAGTTCCTGCGATTGCAGGGTGAACTGAAGAAGACGATCGTCTTCGTCACCCACGACATCGACGAAGCCGTGAAGATGGGCGATCGCATCGCCATCCTGCGCGAGCAAAGCGAAATCGCTCAGCTTGACACCCCCGAACACATCCTCACCGACCCGGCCGATGAGTTCGTCGAGAACTTCCTCGGCTCCGGTGCGATCTTGAAGACCCTCACCTTGCGTCGGGTCAAGGACATCGAGCTCTCGCCGCTGGTCACCTTGAAGGAACCGTTCCAGCGTGATCAGGCGCTGCGCGAGATGAGTGACGCCAACACCAGCACCGCCGTCCTCTTGGATCGCAATGACCACCCGACCAGGTGGATCGACGAGAAGACGTTGAACCGCTCATCGTCACTTGATCGCGCCGGTCGACCGATCACTGTGCAATTGCAGCCGGAAGACACTTTGCAAGACGCCCTCTCAGCGATGCTCACCTCCGCGGCAGGCATGGCCGTGGTCGTCGATGCCCGTGGTCACTACCTCGGTGGCTGCACCGTGGAAAGCCTCGCCCAACTCCTCATCCAAACCGGCCAGGAGAGTGCTGCCTCGTGAGTACTGCCGTAGCGATCGTTGCAGAAGACGCGGAGGCGAAACCGTCCCGCCGTTGGCGGGCGGACTCCCTTGACCTGATCGTCACCCCTGCGCTGTTCTTGATCCTGGCCACCCTGCTGATCGTCGTATGGCAGTACTCGACCTTCGACCCGACCACCGAGCGGATCTTGGAACCGTCGAAGCTGTTCCGACAGTTCCAGCAACAGCTGTATGTCGCCTTCTGGTCGACGGTTCTCGTTGTTGTGATCGCGGTGCCCATCGGCATTCTCGTTACGCGCGAGAACGTCCCGAAGATCAAGGACACGCTGGTGAGTGTCCTGGGGTTGGGTCAGGCGTTACCGGCCTATGGCCTGATCGTGCTCTTCTTCATCTGGCTCGGCCAGGGCGCCACCACCGTGATCATCGCGCTGGCCACCTTCGCGCTGCTGCCGGTGTTGCGCAACACGATCGTCGGGCTGGAACAGGTCGACAAGGCCGTGATCGAAGCCGGCAAGGGCATGGGAATGACGGGTGCCCAGCGGCTAGCCAAGATCGAGATGCCGCTCTCGGTTCCGGTCATCATGGCCGGCATCCGCACCGCGACGGTCATCAACGTCGGTATGGCGGCCCTCGCCTTCCTGATCGGTGGCGGCGGCCTTGGCGAGACCATCAATGCTGGTCTGAAGTTGAACCGGCCCACGGCGATCTTCGTCGGTGCTGTGCTCGTCGCCCTCGTGGCCCTCGCCTTCGATTTCATCGGCGGCCTGGCCCAGCGCTACCTGCGCCCGAAGGGTGTCTAACCCCGCAACGCTGAGTACATTCATCACGTGAGCGAACCACGCGGCGACGCCGACGTCGATTACCGCTTCCTGCTCGCCAACGAGCGCACCTTCCTTGCCTGGATGCGCACCGCCCTCGCGCTCATCGCCGGTGGCGTGGCACTTGATCAGTTCGTCGTTGTTGCGGGCGCTCGTGACCTGGTGACCGTCTTGGGCATCTTCGCGATAGTGCTCGGTGGGATCGTGGCAGTTCTCGGCATAGTGCAGTGGCGACGAGCCGACCGGGCGATGCGTAATGCCACCCGAATGAATTCCTCGAGCACCGTGATGATCCTGGGTTCCATTCTGGCGCTGTTCGCCCTCACCATCGCACTACTCCTCGGCCTGGGTTAGAAGCAACCACCGATGGCAGACGTACCTTTCGACGATCCAGCCGGACGTACCCGTTTTGCGTGGGCGCGCACGCTGCTGGTCACCTTCGTGGTCTCTCTCTTGGTCGAGCGGCTGTTCTTCGCAAGCTCGGCGTGGAGTGTTGTCATCCTTGCGCTGCCGGTTGGCACGATCGGGGTGCTGACTCTCGCGCGCTCTCGCCCGCTTCGTCATGACCCAGGAGCGATCAACGCAATCTTCCCGGCGATTGTCCTCGCGTGCGTGCTGCTGATCGGCGTTGCTGCTTTGGTCGGGGTCAGTTCTTTGTCTTAGGTGGCAAGCCAGGGATCGAGGACAGGAAGAAGAAGATCGCGCCGACGAAGGTGCCGATGTTCGCGATCTGGGGATACAGCGTCTGATCGGTCAACGGAACGATGTATGCCCCCACCGCGGAGAGCACGAAGAACGCGGAACCGATGATGTTCAGCAGTGCTAGGAAACGAGCGCTTTGCCGGTTGTCCTGGCGCTGCTGGATCGGGTAGCGCAGGGTGAAGAAGACCGTGCTGGCGATGACGAAGCAAACAGCACCGACTAAGTCGGGAGCCCAGATAACCGATTCTTGTTGCATGGTCGAAAGGGACCGAATCAAGGTGCCGGTCATGGAGGTTTGGAACAACACGGCACCGAAGGCTTGAATGATCGCTCCGCGAGAGTTCCGATCTGCGAAGCGTCGGGTAGCTGCGGGATCATCTCGATCATTGATCGCCATCTTCCGGCCTTGAACCGCTTGGATCACCGCGCCGATCAAGTACAGGCTCGAACCGGCCAGGTAGACAACGTTGATGATCTCCACGGGAAAGTTCGGAATCAGTGGGAAGGCAGCCCCGAGTCCGAAGAGAACCGACCCGACGATGAAGGTGCTGGCGATCCACCAACCGGAGTCCCGAGGCGCCCACAGCACGCGAGGCTGGAAGAACTGGCGCAACATCTCTTCCAGTCTAGGGCAGGGTCCGTGAGGCTGAGCGGAACCAATTGGAGCAATGACAGGGGAGCGACCCACTGCAACCTGGCTACGTTGCGATCAATCCCGTTGAGATGACAGCTGCATTCTCGGCGCGTAGGCCGAGGCTGAGAACCGGCGAAGTGGGGCGCTTGGCCCGATCAAGTTTTCGGTATTCCCTCGGCGTCATGCCGACTTCCGCCAGAAACTGACGATTGAAGTTCGCAAGGTTGTTGTAGCCGCTTTCCGTTGCCACGAGCGCGATGGTGTTGTTCGTCGAGTCCAGGAGCCTGCACGCGTGGGCTATACGCAGCTTTTTGACCATTTCACTGAAGGTCACCCCTGATGCGCGCTTGAAATAGCGAGAGAAGGTTGCCTCGGACATGTGGGCTAGGTCTGCAGCGGTTGACAAGTTGATGGTGCCAGTGAGGTTTTCGAAAATGTAGGCAACGCCCTCCTCCACGGCTAGCTGTGCCATCTGATCGCTGCTGGGGTCCATCCAGTCCCCGGCCATCAGGCGTCGTTCCTTCTCCGGCGCACGCGAGAACACAGACAGCAACTCCATCAGCCACGCAACCTGACGCGAACCTTCGGCATGCACTGCCTGTCGCATTACCTCACCCGCTGTGATCGCGCTTTCGCCGGCTAGGCAAAGCCCGTACTTGGATTGCTGCAGCACGGTCTCAACTTCGGAAAGCTCCGGAATTAGTTCCATGCAATCGCGAATCCAGGCGTCGGTGAACTGAATGACGTAGTCGCGGTTCTCGACGCTTTCGCCAGATTCCAGATCGCTGACCCAGTCGTGCGGAAGGTTCGGTCCGAAGATTGCGATCTGTCCCGGCTCAAAAGTTCCGATGTGATTTCCGACGATCACACTCCCACTGGTCTTAGTGATCAGATGAATCTCGTACTCAGGATGACAGTGCCAACCACAGATTTCACTCGGGTAATCATGTGTGAGACTTCTGAATGAACGTTGAGGGTGCGGCGGGATGATCTCCAGTGGCGGCGTGGTCCCGACGTAGTCACTCACTATCTGCCGTGGGTTCGGATGTCGAATCCATGCCCCCGTTGTCTTCACCATAGGGTCAATCCCCCTTCGTCAAACTGATACTTTAATGATCGGGCTGATACAAATCTGATTCATGCATCGTTACTACGATGCACAGAATCCGGTGTAACTGGTGGATTTTTTGAGGCCTACGTTATGAAATCTTTACATCGCAGCTAGGCGACCTGCAAAGAAGTACCAGATGTTGGTTGGATTGTGCTAGCCGTCACAGTTAGCTTGGTGTCAACCTTCCTTCAACCTTTGCGAAACCAATCCGCGGTTCCGCACAGTTGAAGAAAGGGAGCGCCAATGCGCACGTACAAGAAGGGGTACTGGTTCGGTGCGGCTTTGGCTGCATCTGCACTGGTACTCGCGGGCTGTTCGTCCGGCGATGACGCGGGCGACGCAGGAGGAAGCACCGATGGTGCTGACAGCACTGAAGAATCAGCAGCGTCTGATGACTCTATGGACGATTCGGCAGACACTGAGGCTTCGGGTGAAGAGATCGTTCTGAATGTGGCCACCGTGAACAACGGCCAGATGAAGGATATGGAGTCCCTGAAGGGTGAGTACGAAGCCCTGAATCCGGGCGTGACCGTCAACTTTCAGGTCATGGAAGAGGGCGACCTTCGCAACTCGGTAACCGCAGATGTGGCATCCGGCGCGGGCCAGTACGACATCGTGACGATTGGTGCCTACGAGACTCCTCAGTGGGGTGCGAATGGGTGGCTTGTCGACCTGACGCCGTACCTTGAGGCCGATCCGGACTACGACGTGGAGGACATCCTCCCACCCGTTCGTGATGCAATCTCCTACGACGGCCAGCAGTACGCCGTTCCGTTCTACGGCGAGTCCTCGATCCTCATGTACAACAAGGAGATCATGGATGCCGCGGGGATCACGGTTCCTAATAACCCCACGTGGCCAGAGATCCGGGAGATCGCTGCCCAGGTCAACTCCGACGACGTTGACGGCATCTGCATGCGCGGAAAGCCCGGTTGGGGTGACCTGTTCGCACCACTCACCACGGTTGTACAGACGTTCGGTGGTGGCTGGTACGACATGGACTGGAACGCCACTGTGGATACCCCGGAATGGCGTGAAGCTGTCACCTTCTACAAGGAAATGCTCGACGAGTCAGGCCAAGATGACCCGGTGTCTTACAGCTTCAACGAGTGCCTCACGCTCCTGAAGAACGGTGAGACGGCCATGTGGGCTGATGCCTCCGTGGCGGCTTCGATGCTTGAAGCCGATGACTCTCCCGTGAAGGGCAAGATGGGATATGCCCACATGCCTGTCGTCGAGACTGCAGAGTCCGGCTGGCTGTGGAGTTGGAACTTGGCCATTCCGTCATCCACCAAGCAGGTGGATGCTGCTGCTGACTTTGTGATGTGGGCGACCAGCAAGGACTACCACCAGCTTGTTGGCGAAGAGCTGGGTTGGTCCCTAGTGCCACCTGGCGCCCGAATCTCCACCTACGAGATTCCTGAGTATCAGGAGGCAGCAGCCGCATATGCGCCCATCACCTTGGACGTGATGAGTGCAGTGAACCCCGTCCAGCCCGGAGTGAATCCGCAACCGTGGGTTGGAGTTCAGTACGTGGCGATTCCTGAATTCCAGGATGTCGGCAATCAGTGTGCACAGCTCATGGCGGACTACATCGCAGATCGAACCTCTATCGATGATGCGTTGGCGTCTTGCCAGGAGATTGCGCAAGAAGCCGGAGACGCTCAGAAGTAGAGCATCTTCACCCCTTCGAAGCAGTACGTTGGGGGTCAACCCAGCGGGAGTTGACCCCCAACGTATCTGTCGTTGTCGAGTCATGTGAGGTAGCCGCCAGTGACCGTGCAAACGGATGATGCAGAGATCAAGCCGGTTGAGGTGCAGAAGACCACCTGGTTGTCCCGGGGTCTGCTTCTTCCGGCACTCATCTTCGCGATCGTGCTTACGCAGATCCCGTTTCTCGTCACGATCGCTTACTCGAGCCTCAACTGGAATCTTCTCAAGCCGACTGAATTTGGTTTCATCGGGTTCGACAACTACATCAAAGTCTTTCAGTCTGGGAACCTGATCCCGTCGATCATCGCAACAGTCTTGATCACGACGATGGCTGTCGTTCTGTCCCTATTGCTCGGTCTATTCTTCGCGATCCTGCTCGATAGGAAGTTCAAGGGACGTGCTATCGCCCGAACCCTGATGATCACTCCGTTCTTGCTGATGCCGGCTGCGGCCGCTCTCGTCTGGAAGTACTCGATGTTCGACACGAACATCGGAGTCATAAATTACGTTGTCACTTCCTTGGGCCTTCCGCCGATCGAGTGGTCTACCGACTTTCCGCTGTACACGGTTGTGATCGTCCTTACCTGGCAATTCACGCCGTTCATGATGTTGATCTTGCTTGCTGGCTTGCAGAGCCAGAGCAAAGAGATCTTGGAGGCTGCGGCTGTCGACGGTGCTGGTCCGTTGAAGACGTTCGCATTCATGACCCTGCCGCACTTGCGCATGTACATCGAGATTGCGGTACTGCTTGGGACGATCATCATCATCCAGGTGTTCGACCCGATCGCGATCTTGACGAAAGGAACCGGCGGAACCAAGACCCTTTCGTATTTGCTGTACGAGAGGGCTTTCATCGGTCTGAACGTTGGGGAGGCAGCTGCCTACGGTGTCGTGGTTGTCATTTTGACGATTATCGTTGCCTCGGTCGCGCTGCGAACCCTGTTCAAAGTCTTCGTCTCTGGGGTTCAGCGATGAATGGGCCAGGGTCGCGGGTGCGCGCGACGCTCATCACCACCTTCACGTGGATTCTGGTTCTCCTCTTCTTCTTCCCCGTCTTCTGGATGGGCCTCAACGCGTTCAAGTCTGAGACAGACGCGGCCTCATCCACCCCGCTGCTGCTCTTCAGCCCAGATCTCGACAGCTTCCAAGTAGTTCGCGACCGAGGAATGACGGACTACCTGTGGAATTCGATTGTTGCGGCTGGTGGAGCCACGATTGTCATCTTGTTGTTTGCCTTGCCAGCGGCTTACGCGCTCAGTATTCGGCCAATCAAGAAGGTTCAAGATCCGCTCTTCTTCTTCCTGTCGACCCGTTTCCTGCCGATCGCGGCGGTGACGCTTCCGCTCTACATGATCCTGAAGACCATTGGCTTCCTGGACAACATTTGGGCTCTCGTGCTCATCTATGCCGCGATCAACCTACCCATCGCCGTATGGATGCTCCGATCCTTCCTGATGGAGATCCCTCTGGAAATTATCGAAGCTGCCCAAATCGATGGTGCTGGATTTCTGCGTGAGTTCATGCGGATCGTTCTTCCTCTGATATTGCCCGGTCTGGCAGCCGCAGGTCTCATCGTCTTCATTTTTTCTTGGAACGAGTACTTCCTTGCAACGTTGTTGACGAGTAACGATGCGAGAACCACACCACCCTTCCTAGGGTCTTTTGTCGATGGTCGAGGGCAATTCCTCGCCGTCCTTTCTACTGCAGCGTTGATCGCTGCGCTGCCGGTCATCATTGCTGGTTGGATAGCCCAGAAACAATTGGTACGAGGTCTGGCCATGGGAGCCGTGAAGTGACACAGGCAGCACCCGCTACATCCGGTTACATCAATGAGAGCAATCTGAATGACTTGCCCGCTGATGTCTCAGTGCCGCTGTATGACCGTTCGAAATTGAAGTCAGGCATCGTCCACATCGGTGTCGGCAACTTCCATCGAGCGCACCAAGCCCTGGTAATCGATCGACTACTCCGGTTAGGTGAAGCCCGCGACTGGTCAATTACCGGAGTGGGTCTCCTACCGTCTGACGAGACGATTATTCGGTCACTGCAAGCCCAAGATGGCCTCTACACGTTGGTGGAGAAGTCTCCGGAGGGGCACTGGGACTACACGGTTATCGGAAGCCTGCGAGAGGTGTTCCTGCTCCACGATGGAGTCGACAATGTATTGGCGCATTTGACCGATCCGGAAGTGCGGATTGTCTCGTTGACGATCACCGAGGGTGGATACAACAACGATCCCGTGACCGGAGCGTTCATGCTGGACACCCCGGCAGTCGCAATGGACCTAGGGCACGGAGTCCAACCTCAGACAGTTTTCGGCCTAGTTACCGAAGCGCTCGCACGGCGTCGCGCTGCTGGAGTTCCCCCGTTCACCGTCATGTCCTGTGACAACATTCAACACAATGGCTACTTCGCGAAATCGATGTTCATTGCCTTTGCACGGGAGAAGGACTCCGACCTAGCGGACTGGATCGACTCAGCCGTTGCCTTTCCGAATTCGATGGTAGATCGAATCACACCCGTGACAACCCAGGTGGATAGGGAAGTCGTCTCGTCGCATCTCGGTATCAGTGATAGCTGCCCTG
>CAZWIW010000035.1:0-15125 GCA_964634545.1 uncultured Rubrivirga sp. | reverse complement strand
AGTACTACCTCGATCCGACCGATCCGTGGCCGGCTGGGTACCGGCTCTCGGATACCTGGCCGCTCTAGCGTTCTGCTCAGCGGGATGAGCAGTACGTATAGCGGGACGCGGCACGACAGACTTAGGCCATGAATTCATACGGTCACATCATTGGCGGCGCGGAGGTCCCTTCGGTTGACGGGCGCACGATGGAGTCCATCGATCCCTACACGCGCGAACCATGGGCCACGGTCGCGATGGGGAGCGCGGCCGATGCCGACGCAGCTGTCACGGCGGCCCGTGAGGCGTTCGATTCCGGACCCTGGCCGCGCATGGGCTACGAAAAGCGTCAGGAGATCTTGCACCGGCTCGCCGATCTGATGATGGAGAACGCCGAGGAACTCGCACTCGCCGACACCCGCGACATGGGTAAGCCGATAACCCAAGCCCACCATGACGTTGCCCGCAGCGCGTGGAACGTCCGCTTCTTCGCTGATCATGCGCGGCTGACAGCGGCCGAAACCTATCCGATGGACTCCGGCCACCACGCTTACTCCACCTACGGTCCGGCGGGTGTAGCTGTTGCGATCTCCCCATGGAACTTCCCGCTCATGCTCAGCACCTGGAAGGTCGCACCGGCACTGGCCTGGGGCAACACTGTTGTCTTGAAACCGGCCGAGGACACGCCTGTGTCGGTGACCATCTGGGCGCGCCTCGCCCTCGAGGCGGGTTTGCCTGCGGGCGTGCTGAATGTGGTGCACGGTTTCGGACCGGATTCCGTGGGCGAGGCACTTACCCATAATCCGAATGTCGATCGAATCACTTTCACTGGTGAGTCCACGACGGGCAAGATCATTAGCGCCGCAGCGTCGGAGCATCTGATTCCCGTGAGCTTGGAGCTCGGTGGCAAGGGCGCCAACATCGTCTTCGAGGATGCCGACATCGACAACGCGGTGAACTGGGCCATTCAAGCCATCTTCCGCAATGCCGGCCAAGTGTGTCTCGCCGGATCACGGCTATTCGTTCAGCGCGGAATCTACGACGAGTTCATGGAGCGTTACGTTCGGGCGGCGCAGGCGATGAAGCAGGGAGATCCGAAGGATCCCGCAACGGAGTTCGGCCCGTTAGCAAGCAAGACACACTTCGAGAAGGTCACGAGCTACTTCGAAACACTCGAAGTGGACGGTGGACGTGTTGTCACCGGTGGTGTGGGCGAGGGCTGGTTCGTCGACCCGACGATCATCGTCGATGCCCCGCCGGCTGCGCGGGTCTGCCGCGAGGAGATCTTCGGGCCAGTGGTGGTGGTGCAGCCGTTCGATACCGAAGAGGAAGTTGTGGCGATCGCCAACGACACCAAGTACGGACTGAATGCGATGGTCTTTACCGAGAACCTCAGCAGGGCTCACCGGGTTGCGGACAATCTCAACGCAGGCACCGTGTGGGTCAACTGCTTCTTCATCCGTGATCTGCGTGCACCGTTCGGCGGTGTGGGCGAATCGGGTGTGGGTCGCGAGGGAGGCAACTTCAGTAGGGAGTTCTTCACCGAACCCAAAGCCGTCGTGATGCAGATCAATCGGTGAGACCGAGGCGCTTCGCGGCGTCGATGAACACCTCGCCGGGATCACTGACATCGAGCAGCAAGCTCTGTAGGCCGACGGCTTCACCGCCGCGAACGTAGGTGGGGTTGTCGTCGATGAAGACGATGTCCTGTGCGGGCAGCTTCATCTTCTCGATGGCAACGAGGTACGGCTGCGGGTCGGGCTTGCGGATTCCCAGTTCGGTCGAATCGATGAGGACGTCGAACCAGGGGTACCAGTCTTGGGACTCCACCCACTCGCGGCCTTGGAAATCCATCAGTTCGTTGGTCAAGATGCCCACCGGCAGGTCGGCAGCACGAGCTTTGGCCACCAACTCAATGGCCTCTGGTCGCGTCACTTCGACTCCCGGAGTTTGGAACATCGCCCGCATCAAGGTGGGGTGGCCATCCAAAGGAGCACCGTTGGCCTGCGCTTTGGCGGCGAAGTCCAACCAGTATTCACGCTCTGTCGCTTCGCCACCGAGGTAGCGCTGCCAGCGTTCGTCACCTGCAGGATCCAGTGGCCCCCGGCCGACCACCGTGCCGGCGGGTAGTCCTCGAAGTCGTTCGTAGTCGTCGGCGATCTCCCAAGCTGATTTGAAGAAGACCACACCCACGTCGAGAAGCAAACCCCGGGCCTTCACGCGGCACCTCCTTGAGCAGTGTCTTCTCCCCGGGCATGGGCGAGGAGCACCTCGCGCAGGCTTCGCTGGGGTGGTCGCGGTGGAACGTCCACCTCTACAACACCATCGACGACGCGCGTTGGATAGACCGGCACATGAGTTCGATCGTCACCCTGTTTGCGACCGTCGAGGAAACTGAATCGCCACAGGTGTGACGGACAGGTGACGCATCCATCGCGCACGATGCCTTCGCTGAGCGAAGCCCCGCGGTGCGGGCAGACATCGGAGATGGCGTGCACCTGACCATCGATCAATGTCAGGCAGACGTCCTGGTCCTCGAACACCAGACGATGGGCGGAGTTCTCGGTGAGTTCGCTCAACGGAAGAGCGCGGTGCCACACGAAGGTTCTACTTCTTGGCGTTGATCTTCGACATGGCTTCGCCACCGACGGCCCATTCATCAGGCGTAACCTCATAGAGGGCTACTCGAACGCGCGCCGGGTCGCTTCCCAAGGAATCGACGACCGCCTCGGTGAGTCGCTTCATGAGTTCGTGCTTTTGCTCGATGCTGCGACCTTCCATCATGGTCACTTGAACGAAGGGCATGGGCTTCTCCTATCCGCAGGGAATCTCGACGGTGCCGAGACGATCGAAACGTGCGGTGATGACATCACCCGGCGCCACCGGAACCGCCTCAGTCATGGATCCGGACAACACGACGTGACCGGCCTCGAGGCCCTGCCCGCGTTCGGACAGTTTCCGAACCAGCCACGCCACACTCGCTGCCGGGTGTCCCAAGACCGCTGCTCCAGAAGCTGTCGAGATGAGTTCCCCGTTCTTCTCGAAGACGCAGCCGGTCAGCCGTAGATCGAATCCCGCGGGATCGATCCCTTGACCACCGAGGACGAAGCCCGCACAGGAAGAGTTGTCGGCAACTACGTCCGGGAGTTTGAAGGAGTAGCCGGCGAAGCGGGAATCCAGGACGTCGACCGCGGGGAAAACCAGATCGGTGGCGGCGAGCACTCGCGCTGCCGTGACCCCGGGACCTTCGAGGTCCTCGCCGAGCAGGAAGGCGACTTCCGGTTCGCAGCGTGGCTGGATGAAGTTGTCGCAGATCAACACCTCACCGGTGTCGACCTGCATGTCGTGCGTGAGCCAGCCGTAGAGGGGTTCATCGACATTCATCTGCTGCTGCTTCGCGGCGCTCGTCAGTCCTAGCTTCGCGCCGACCACTTCGAAGCCAGCATTCCTTCTAGCGGTGACCACTGCGTCCTGGATTGTGTACGCGGTCGCAACGTCGAGATCGGGGTACTCATCCGTTAGTGGCGTCGTGGCGACACGATCCTTGGCCGCGCGGATGAGTCGATCTGCGAGTTCGGACTGATTCACTTGTCCTCCTGCTCAGCGTGCTCTCGTGCCAACTCCAAGGCAACGTCGATGATCATGTCTTCTTGCCCACCCACGACCTGTCGGCGCCCGAGTTCCATGAGGATGTCGGCCTGCGAGACGTTGTATCGCTCGGCGGCTCGTTGGGCGTGCAACAGGAAGGACCCATAGACACCGGCGTAGCCAAGGATCAAACCAGCTCGGTCGATCACCTGTTGCCGCGGCATCATCGGACGCACCACTTCCTCGGCCACATCCATCAGTTTCAGAGCATCCACGCCGGTGGTGATGCCGTATTTGTTCGATACAGCTGCGAGGATCTCGGTGGGGCAGTTACCCGCACCCGCTCCCAGCCCAGCGCTCGTGCCATCGAGGTTGGCTGCACCTTCCTCGTAGGCCGCGATGGAGTTCGCAACGGCCATGGACAGGTTGTTGTGTGCATGGACGCCAACGGGAACCTCGAGCGCTTCGACGAGCGCATTGACGCGGCGACGCACGTCCTCGGTCGTCATCGCACCTGCGGAGTCGGCTATGTAAATCGCATCTGCCCCATAGGACTGCATGAGGAGCGCCTGTTCCACGAGACCCTCGGGTGAGTTCATGTGCGCCATCATCATGAAGCCGATGGTTTCCATTCCAAGCTGCTTGGCTGTCTTAATGTGCTGTTCGCTGATGTCGGCTTCCGTGCAATGTGTGGCGATGCGGGCCATGCCGACTCCGAGCTCTCTTACGTCCTTAAGGTCGTCTGCGAGGCCGATCCCCGGAAGCAGTAGGCAGGCGATGGTGGAGTTCTGTGCCTCATCGCAGGCTCGTGCAATGAGTTCCTTTTCGTCGACCTTGGAGAAGCCGTAGTTGAAGCTCGAGCCGCCAAGTCCATCCCCGTGGGCGATTTCGATGACCTGCACGCCAGCTGCGTCGAGTCCGCGAACGATGGCAATGACCTCTTCGGTGTCGTACTGATGGCTAATCGCGTGTGATCCATCGCGGAGCGTGGAGTCGATCAGTCGATAGTCGACTTTCTGGGTAGACATCTGCAAACTCATGCGGGTACCTCCTGCTGTGCGTGGGCAACGGCCTCGCCGACGCGCATAGCGGCGGCCGTCATGATGTCCAGATTCCCGGCGTAGGTCGGCAGGTAGTCACCGGCACCCTCGACCTCGAGGAGAACGACTGCTCGGTGTGGGACTTCTCCCCCCGGTGTGAAGAAGGGGCCTTCTTCTACAACGGGCGGGTTCTTGAGTCGGTAGCCGGGGACGTACTTGGAGACCTCGGCCGCCATTTCGTGGATCGAGTCCAAGACGGCTGCATGGTCCGAACCTTCCGGAAGGCCCGCGAACACGGTGTTGCGCATGAGAATCGGTGGTTCCGCCGGGTTCAGCACGATGATCGCTTTGCTGTGCTCCGCTCCGCCGATCTCGCGAAGGGCAGTGGACGTTGTCTTCGTGAACTCATCGATGTTCTGCCGCGTACCCGGACCGGCGGATTTGCTGGAAACGGTGGACACCATCTCGGCATATGGAAGGGAGTCGATCGCTCGTCTGATCGCATACACCATTGGAGTGGTGGCTTGGCCGCCGCAGGTGACCATGTTGATGTTGGGTGCATCGAGGTGGTCGTAGAGGTTCACTGGCGGAATCACCTTGGGGCCGCGCGCCGCGGGAGTGAGGTCGATTGCCGTGATGCCAGCTTCGGCGTACTTCTTGTAGTAGCGGACATGCACATAGGCGCTGGTGGCATCGAAAACCATGTCGATGTCATCTGCGTTCTCCAAAACCCAGTCCGGTCCGGTGTGCGGTGCCTCGAGGCCCGCTTCGCGTGCGCGGGTCAGTCCGTCGCTCGCGGGATCAATACCGACGACAGCCACTAGATCCAAGACATCGCTTCGCAACATCTTGTACATGAGGTCGCTGCCGATGTTTCCGGATCCGATGATGGCGCACTTCTTGCCCATCAGTTCTCCTCCCCTTGGACGCGAAGCGTGATGGATCCGAGATGGTCGAACTCGGCCCGGTAGACCTCACCTGGTGCGATGGGTGTCATGGCATGCAGAGCCCCGGTCAAGATGACACTGCCTGCGGGCAGCGTCACTCCCATGGGGGCCAAGGTGTTGGCAAGCCATGCGACGGCTGCGAGTGGATCGCCTAGTGCGGCTGCTCCAGCCCCGGTAGCAACCACATTGCCATTTCGGGTGAAGACCATTCCAACCAATCGCGGGTCGAAGTCCGCTATTGGAACAACGGCACTGCTAAGGGCGATGGCGCCGTTGCTTGCCAAGTCTGCAACGGTGTCGGCGATGGAGATCCGCCAATCCTCGATGCGCGAGTCGACGATTTCGATCGAGGCTGCGAGCCCCCGGGTTGCCAGGTAGGCGTCGGCGGGAGTGCAGTCCGGCCCCTGCAGTGGCTCTCCAAGTACGACGGCGATCTCGGCCTCAACGCGAGGTGCAATGAAGTCCGACGTGCGTACGACAGACCCATCGCGATGAACGGTGCTCGCGAAGACCGGTCCGAAGTCCGGCTGATTGACGCCAAGGAGTTTCTGCATGGGTGCGGAAGTCAATCCGAGTTTGTAACCACAGATCCCCTCACCATCAGACAGCAGTCGGTTAACGAGGTGCTGCTGGATCGCGTAACCGTCTGCCATGCCGAGCTCGGGCATCGATTCCGTGAAGGGTGCGATGGGCACTCGGTCGCGCCGTGCTTCGTACAAGGCGTCGGCGAACTCTCGTGCCTGTGCGTCGGTCAGGGTGCTCATAAGCGACCTCCTTTTGAATCCCGGTAACCGAGACGTCTGCTGATGGCAAGTCCGGCTTCGATGCATGGCCGGGCAAATCTGCGCAGGGACTCGCCGCCGAGTCGCTGCACCGGTCCGGCAATGGATACCGCGGCCACAACTTCTCCCAAGCCGTTACGGATAGGTGCGGCGACGGAAGCAACACCTAGTTCCGCCTCGTTGATGTTTTCCGCCCACCCCTGGGCCTGGATCGTCTGCAGTTGCTTGCGAAGGTCGTCGATCTTGGTGACCGTGTACGGGGTTTTCGCGGGTAAGCGCCAACCCCGCAGGGTGCGGTCGAGCTGTTCCGGTGGAAGGCAGGCGAGGAGCAACTTCCCTGTGCTTGTGCAGTGTGCGTCGTTTCGGTGCCCGACGCGACCGAACAGTCGAAGGGTCTGCGGACTCTCCCGCCGTTCCACGTAGACCACTTCGTGTCCGTCCAGAACCGCGACTTGCGCGGTCTCTTTCGTTGAGTTTCGGAGTTGGTCGAGAACGGGAGTGCAGGCTTCGTGCAGGTCGGTATGCCAGTAGACCGAGGTGCCCAGCTCGTACATCGCCAGCCCCAGACGGTAGGCGCCGGTATCGGGATCTTGTTCGAGTAGCCGTTCTTCGGTGAGCGTGTTGACGAGTCGATGAGCGGTGCTCTTACCGACTCCTAGGCGACGGGAAAGTTCGGTAACCCCAAGTTCACGCGGCCCCTTGGAGAACTCGCGTAGTAGGCGTGCAGCGTTGCGTACGCTCGACAGTGTCGAGTGCGCGCGTCGTGGGGCGGGAGATTCCTCGCTCATCGCGCTTCCAGTCGGAGTTCTTCCAAGGCTGCCCGTCGGATTGACTCGACGTCCATGTTCGCGATGTCGATTGCCTCCCGACCGATGAGTTCGTTGGCCAACAGTCGCAATGCGGTCGGCATTGAGTTGACATGCGCGGCGTGCATCTCGGCGATGAGTTCACCGGCCGCCGGTTGTAGACCGGCCATAGTGGTGAAGTCACGATCTGCTGCCGCATGCGAGTGCGCCAGACCGGTGCCCGCGTGTTGCGCGTGATGGGGGGTGAGACCACCACCGGGCGGAACCGACAGGTGGTAGAGCACGGAGCGAACGCCGAGGGTGTCGCGTACCTGCGTCGGTTGGGGTGCGTCGCTCTCATCGATGAGCCCGAGTCCTGGTGCTACGACGGGGTCGTAGAAGCGAAGGGTCCAGGCCAGTCCCTCGACGCGATCCTCGATCCGTACTTCCGGACCGGTCGGTTCGGGAAGTGCGTCCGTGGTCGCGAGAACGTGCAGGTAGCGGGTCCCCGCGGCGATCACGGTGAAGGGGCGATCGGTGAACAGTGGGAGTCGCCCCCGATCGGCGGGTGGCAGCGGGTTGGCGGCGTCCAGGTAGGCCTGGTGGATCGCGCGGACGTAGTCGGCCATAGCCGACCGCATCTGCTCGGGGGTTCCTGCCGCCATGTTTCGGGACGCTAGCAGCGGGTGTTCCTGTAGATGGGACGACGTACTTCCATGCGGGACACATTCCACTTACCGTCACGCTCCACGCAATCGATGTTGTGTCCTGTGACACAAGTGAGGGAGCGAACAATCCATGGGTTTGCAGAGGCTGGCGCACGTAGACGTAACGGTCACCGATTTGGATTTGGCCACGGCGTACTACACCGAGGTGATCGGACTGCTCGAGACCGAGCGGGACGAGAACTCGGTCTATCTCAAGTGCTGGGATGAGCCGAACCACCATTCACTGCGGTTGATCTACGGCCCCCGAGTCGGCTTCGACCTGATGTCCTTCAAAGTGGATCGCGAAGACGATCTGGATGAGTTGGAGAACCGGGTCGCGCAGTATGGCTTCCCTGTCCGTCGGGTCTCGAAAGGTGACCGGATAGGACAAGGGGAGTCCATTCAATTCGAGACGCCTTCTGGTCAGACCATGGAACTTGTCGCCGACTTGGAGATGGTCGGACGTGCCACCGCGCCCATCAACCCTGCCCCCTTCGTCGAGGGTTTGAACGGCATCGCCCCGCCGCGGCTCGATCACTTGCTCGTGACCGCCGAGGAGGTGGGTGACTCGACCAAGTTCTACGAGGACGTCTTCGGGTTCCGAACCACCGAGCAACTCCTCGATGGTCAGGGGCATCAGGCCGCGACCTGGATGACGGTAACCGACAGCCCGCACGACCTCGCGATCGTTTCGGGCAAGAACGGTGGCCTGCATCACTTCGCCTGGTGGCTCGACGATTGGGATCACGTGCGGCGGTCAGCGGACGTCTTGGCCTACAACGGCATTCAAATCGATGTCGGTCCGACCCGGCACGGGATAACCCGCGGCAACACGATCTACTTCTTCGATCCGCTGGGAACCCGCAATGAGGTCTTCACCGGCGGCTATCGGCCTGATCCGGAGTTTCCGACCATCACCTGGACCGAGGATCAGATCGGTCGCGCAGTCTTCTATTACGAAGGCGAACTCAACACCCGCTTCATGACGGTACACACGTAGGGGATCGGGCGAGACATGGGAATCCTGCGACTGTCGCACGTGGAAGTGCGTGTTCCAGATCTTGAATTGGCTACGGCCTATTACACAGAGGTAATCGGGCTCTACGAGACCGCCCGTGAATCGGATCGGGTCTATCTGAAGTGCTGGGACGAGCATCAGCACCACTCGGTAATCCTGACCAGCGAGCCGACCTACGGCCTCAACCACATGGGTTGGAAGGTTCGCTATCGCGAGGATCTCGATCACTACACGGCGAGACTCGAACAAGCGGGTGTCGACGTTACGCGTTTCGACGCGGGGCAAATCGGGCCAGGTCACGGTGAGGCGATCCGTTTCGTGTTGCCTAGCGGACACCTCATGGAGTTGGTGTACGGCATGCAGCAGGTCGGCAACCTGCTACCGCTGGTGAACCCGCCGCCCAAGCCGATCAATCTCGTGGGTGTTGCTCCACCACGACTTGATCACATCTTCATCACCTGCGAAGACGTTGCCGAGAACACCCGGTTCTTGCAGGAAGTGCTTGACTTCCATCTCACCGAACAAGTTCTTGGAGACGACGGCTTCCAGGTGGCCACGTGGTTGGAGCACTCGCACCACTCGCACGACATCGCTTTGGTCACCGGTCAAGACAGGGGCTTGCACCACTTCGCTTTCTGGGTCGATGACTGGACCGCGATCCGAGACACCGCTGACGTTCTCGCGTATCACGGGGTGCCGATCGAGATGAACCCGACGCGACACGGTGCTACCCGCGGTCACTGCGTTTATTTCTTCGACCCAGCAGGAAATCGAAACGAAGCTTTTACGGGCGGCTACTACGTCGATCCCGAGGAGCCACCGGTTACATGGACGGAATCGGAGATGGGACGGGCGATCTTCTACTACGACGGAGTTGTGAACCAGCAGTTCCTCACGGTGCACAGCTAGGGAGAGAGATGACTGCAGCCGACATCGGGAACGCCAAGACGACCACAGAGGCCGAGATCGAACAGATCGCTGCTGACGGTGGGACTGAGCGTCCGCGTCTTTCACACATGGATCGAACCGATCCTCCTGCCTACCTACAGAAGTACCTCGAGCGTGAGTCGCGTGGCGGCAAGCAACACGAAATCGATGATCGAGGTGGGGACCGAACAGACGATGTTCCCTTGTATCTGCGTCGGTTCCGGGATCGGCGATCGGGTGCCAATGCACTCGAAACCCCGCTTCCCACGTGGGAGGGCCAAGATCTCGGTGTCACGATGGCGCGGGCGCAGATTACCAAGACCAAGGAGATCGTCCCGGAGTCTCGCGAGCAAGCGAGTCCGTCCCTGCTCACGCAAGTGCACATCATCCGGCACGGGGAGACGCAGGGGTACTCGACCGAGAGTGGCCTCACGCCGCTCGGGAGTTGGCAGGTACATCGCCGCGGGTTCGACATCAGTAAGTCGATTCGTGAGGGTGAGCGCGTCCACATCGTTTGCGCGGATACCAACCGGGCGCGTCAGACCTCTGAAGGAATCCGCAAGGGATTGCTCGATGGCTTGACGATGTGGGGGCGCGAGGCGCAGATCTCCGAGGTCTACCCGATGGAGGAATTCCGCAATTTCCAGGTCTGGACACCGGAAGGATTGCGCGACGTAACGGGTGCATTCCGGCTCTACAAGCGCGAGATGGAGAAGTACGAGCGCGTTGCGCTAGGCGATCGCCCCACGTGGCTCGTAGAGATGGACAGGTTCTGGAAGACCCAACAAGGCGGTGCCGATCCCATCACGCTGTGGACTCAGATACCGATGTTGAACTTCGAGCCACCATCTGCCACGGTGCGGCGTTTTTGGGCGGGTATCCAGCGGATCCAGGACGAGTACCCCGGTGATCGGATCATCGTGGGCACCCACTCTGGCCCGATCCGCGTCTTCGCGATCAGTGCATTCGGCTATGACCCTGGAGAGCCATACAACACCGAAGAAGTGATCGTCCGACTCGTCGAGAGCAATTCCGCCTTCATCGCCTACCGCAACCGGGTGCAAGAGGTGCAGGTACCTGATCTCGATGAGCTTCCTGATTGGTGGGAAGGACTCAGCGGTCGAGCCCTCCCGAAGACCCTGCGTGAAGAGGAGCAGCGATGAGTTCAGTGGTGTGGTTCGAAAGTTACTGGCACGGCGTGAAGCCGGAGGTGGGCGGCAAAGGTGCGAGCCTGGGGGAGATGACCGGTGCCGGTCTCCCGGTGCCCCCCGGCTTTGCCTTGACTACCACCGCTTTCCGGGTCAGCAAGGAAGCTGCGAATCTTGATTCCGAACTCGCATGCTTGCTCAAGGACCTCGACACGAACGACACAGCCATGGTCGAAGACCGGTGTCGCAAGATCCGCGAAGCGATCACGAAGATGCCCATAGATCCGCAGGTTGAGGTGGAGTTGAGAAACGCCTACGCGGAGTTGTGTCGGCTCGCCTCAACTGACGACGTCCCCGTGGCCGTGCGTTCATCCGCAACGAGCGAAGACTCACCAGATGCGTCGTTCGCCGGTGAGCACGATACGTACCTGTGGATCCGGGGCGCAGATGCCGTCGTGGATGCCGTCCGGCGTTGCTGGGCGAGCCTATTCACCGACCGCGCGACCTGCTATCGCGCGGAAATGGGTTACGTGCACGAATCCGTGGAGATGAGCGTTGTCGTGCAAAAAATGGTGCGACCTGTTTCGGCGGGCGTTGCCTTCACGCTGAACCCGTCCGATGGAGACCGGTCGCAGATCTGCATCGATTCAGCCTGGGGCTTCGGTGAAGGAGTCGTCTCGGGTGAAGTCACGCCCGACAACTTCCTCATCGACAAGGTCCTCTTTGAAATCGGCAAACGCAAAATCTCGCCGAAGAACCACGAGTTTCGTCTCACCGATCACGACACTGTCGAAAAGGTCGAGACGGATGAAGATCGCGCAACGGCACCGAGTTTGACCGACGCGCAGATCAAGGCCATCGCCACTTTGGCGAAGGCAGCAGAGAAGCACTACGGCTGCCCGCAGGACATCGAGTGGGCCGTGGATGCGGATCTACCAGATGGGGGGAACGTGGTGTTGCTGCAGTCCAGGCCGGAGACGGTATGGAGCAAGCAACAGCGCGGATCCACTGGTGGGGGTTCGAACGGGGACTTCATGGCGAGCATCGTCTCGACCCTGATGAATCCGTTGCACGCTCAGAAGCACTAACGGTGCTCTGGTAACCGATCTACGAGAGGAAACGCAGATGGCTGATCGCTTTCCCAGCCCCTTCGACATCGAAACACCTGAGGGTGCTGAGGGCTGGCAAGAAATGTACGTCTATTCATCGATGTTCTCGTCGGCGCGCAAGGACTTCGAGGACTCGATGTTCTGGTTCCAAGACGGGGTGCACTGGCCGAACGTCCTAACGCCTTGGGATGCGACTTTCTTCGAGTACGCGATTGCATCCCTGTCGCAGTACAACACGCGCCATCTGCAGGTTCCACCGGCTAATGGGATCGCCTTTCGCATCCTGAATGGGTATGGCTACCTGTCGCCCGTCCCCGCGGATCCAGCCACGATCGAAGAGCGCGTGGCGAACTTCACCGATCGCGCGGGTCATTACTTCATGAACTGGAACGACCTCTACGACAAGTGGATGGTGAAGATCCGGGATCTCGTCGCTGAACTGGAAACACTCGAGTTCGAGCCATTGCCGGAAATCGAGGACGCCGACGAAGTCGTGAAGTCCGGTGCGGGGCTCGGTGCCGGCTACCACTTGCAGGACAACTACCACCGGCTGGTAAGTCTGGGCTTGAAGCTCTGGAACTACCACTTCGAGTTCTTGAACCTCGGGTACGCGGCGTACTTGGACTTCTTCATGTTCTCCAAGACGGTGTTCCCGAATATCCCCGATCAGGCCATCGCGAAGATGGTGGCGGGCGTGGATGTCGACCTGTTCCGGCCCGATGATGAGCTGAAGCGGCTCGCCCGCAAGGCGGTGGAGAACGGCGTGGCCGAAGCTTTCTCCGCTGGTGATGTCGAAGCCACCTGTCAGATCCTCAAGGGTTCTCCCGAGGGGCAATCGTGGATCGCGTCATTCGAGGAATCCGCGGAACCGTGGTTCAACTTCTCCACCGGATCGGGCTTCTACCACCACGACAAGATCTGGATCGAGAACGTGGAGGTTCCCTTCGAGTTCATCCGCAACTACATCGACAAGGTGCAGGCAGGAGAAGACCTGAACCGACCTGTGGACGCGATTCGGGCGGAGCGCGATCGGGTCGTTGCTGAGTACACGGACTTGTTGACGTCCGATGAGGACAAGGAAGCCTTCCAGGGCAAACTCGGATTGGCCCGCACTGTGTTCCCCTACGTGGAGAACCACAACTTCTACGTCGAGCACTGGAGCCACTCGGTCATCTGGCGCAAGATGCGTCAACTAGGAGAGACGTTCGTCAAAGAGGGCTTCTGGTCCGATTCGGATGACATCTTCTACTTGAAGCGCACCGAGGTCGAAGAAGCCCTATGGGACTACTACAACTCCTGGGCTACTCCAGAAGCCCCGGCCGGTCCGGGCTATTGGCCGCCGATCATCGAGAAGCGAAAGGGGATCTGCGACGCACTCGCCAAGTGGAAGCCCACTCCCGCTCTCGGTGAACCACCGGAGGTCATTACCGAGCCGTTCACGGTCATGTTGTGGGGAATCACCTCTGACAGCGTGAGTTCCTGGCTCGGCGGAGGTGACGCCGTCGAAGGGGAGCTTCGCGGAATGGCGGCCTCGCCCGGTGTTGTGGAGGGCCTGGCTCGAGTGATCTTCGCACCCGATCAGATCAGTGAGATTCAGGAGGGCGAGATCCTGGTAGCCCCGCTCACCGCTCCGAGTTGGGCGCCGATCTTCGGCAAGATTCAGGCAACGGTCACCGATACCGGCGGAATGATGAGCCACGCGGCCATCGTCTGCCGCGAATACGGCCTGCCGGCCGTCACTGGGACCGGGTTCGCCACGACGAACCTGACCACCGGCCAGCGGATCCGAGTGGACGGAACCAACGGAACGGTCACGGTTCTGGACTGAACGCCGAGGGCTCGGGGCGGAGGACTTTGGTCCCAATTCCGCCCCGAGTTCCTTCGGGCGGGACGGCAGCCTTGCCGTTCAGCGTGACACGCATCACCCTTAGCCAAAGGAATGAGAAAGGAAGCCCCATGCTGACCGTCGAGCAAAACGAGGAATTGACCCAGGTAGGCCCGGGCACTCCGATGGGTGAGTTGCTGCGTCGCTACTGGTATCCCATCGCGTTCGAAGAGGACTTCGACGACGTTTACACCAAGACGGTGCGTCTGCTCGGGGAAAACTGGACCCTGTTCAAGACCCCGAAGAGTGGGCGCTACGGCATCGTCGCCGAGGCCTGTCCGCATCGTCGCGCCTCGCTCACCTACGGCGTTGTGCACGAGGACGGCATCCGTTGCGGCTACCACGGCTGGAAATGGGACTTCGACGGAAACTGCCTGGAGCAGCCAGCCGAAGCGGATAACCAGAATTTCCGCAATCGGGTGCAGCAGAAGGCCGGCAAGGCCGAGGTCATGGGCGGCATGGTCTGGGTCTACGTCGGGCCGAACCCCGCTCCGGAACTGCCACGCTTCGACGTCTTCGTCATGGACGGTGTGAAGGACTGCGGTTACGCCACCTTGCCGTGCAACTGGTTGCAGATCATGGAGAACTCGGTTGACCCGCACCACGTGGAGTGGCTGCACGGTCAGTACTTCGAGTTCCTGGGACAAACCGAAGGGTTCGATGCACCGAAGGCTTTCCAGAAGAAGCACATGAAGACCGGCTTCGATGAGATGGAATGGGGCATCCTCAAGCGTCGGGTTCTCGAGGGAGGCTCGGAGGAGAGCGACGACTGGAAGATCGGGCACCCGCTGGTCTTCCCCTACTTCATGCGGGTCGGTGGCGCTGGTATCGATCAGATGCAGATCCGGGTGCCCATCGATGACACCACCACTTGGAAGCTCTTTTTCTCCAATCACGCACCCCAGGGCGCGGATCTGCCGGAGCAGGAGCGACCTGTTTTCTATGAATACCTGTGGAAGGACGAGAACGGCCGGTTCATCACCGACTACATCGAAGGCCAAGACGTTATGGCATGGGTGTCGCAGGGTGCCGTTACCGATCGCACGCAAGAGCACCTCGGTCGATCCGACGCTGGTGTGGCGATGCTGCGCAAGATGTTCAAGGAGAACATGAAGAAGGTCGCCAACGGTGAGGATCCGATCGGAACTGTGCGCGAGAAGCACGACCGAATCGACTTGCCGTGCGAGAAGGACAAGTTCGGTGCCGAGCG
>CAZWIW010000034.1:0-15897 GCA_964634545.1 uncultured Rubrivirga sp. | reverse complement strand
CTTGCCATCTTCGCGGTGATGATCATGGTCGGGGCACCGATCGTGGAGGAGATCGCCTTTCGCGGGATGCTGTTCAACTCGCTACGCAAGAAGGGCGTAGGAGCGGCGTGGACGATCATCATCACCGCCGTGGTGTTCTCCGCCTTCCACTTCGAACCGATCCGGTTCTTCTTGCTGCTTCCCATCGGACTGGTCTATGGGTGGGTGCGCTGGAAGACCGGCTCCCTCGGGGCGGCGATGGTCGCCCATGGGGTGAATAACGCCCCAGCGGCACTTGTTGTGCTCATCGGGGTGCCCGAGGTGACAACATAGGCACATGAGCACCCCTTCGGCGTCCCCTCGCGCCCGCGGCCGCGTTCTGGTCGTGGACGACGACGCCGCCTTGTCCGAGATGCTCGGCATCGTGCTGCGCGGGGAAGGTTTCGATCCCGTTTTCTGCGGCGACGGTGGCGCCGCCCTTGACGCCTTCCGTGCTGCCAAGCCCGATGTGGTGCTGCTGGACCTGATGCTGCCGGGGATGGATGGCATCGATGTGTGCCGGGCAATCCGCTTGGAATCGGGAACGCCGATCGTGATGCTCACCGCCAAGAGCGACACCATCGATGTGGTGGTCGGACTGGAATCAGGTGCCGACGATTACATCGTCAAGCCATTCAAACCCAAGGAACTCGTCGCGCGGATTCGAGCGCGTATCCGTCGCACCGACGATGTCGGGGCGCAGGTACTGAGCATCGGCGACCTGGTGATCGACGTCAACGGGCACACGGTGCGCCGGGGTGGGGAAGTGCTCGCTCTCACCCCACTGGAATTCGATCTGTTGGCCTGCTTGGCCAAGCGGCCCGGTCAGGTGTTCACCCGGGAAGCTCTCCTGCAGGAAGTGTGGGGATACCGGCACGCGGCCGACACCCGGTTGGTGAACGTCCACGTGCAGCGCCTGCGAGCGAAGATCGAGCGCGACCCCGAGGCCCCCGAAATCGTGTTGACGGTGCGGGGAGTCGGGTACAAAGCCGGCCCTGCCTAGTTCGCTGCGATGTCGCGCATCCTGCTGTTCCTTCCCCGGGCGCTTCGGCGCACGTGGCGGCGATCGCTGTTCATCCGTGTCACTAGCACCACCTTGGTGTTGTCGATTGCCGTTGTCGGAGCGCTCGGATTGCTGCTGCTTTCCAATGTCACGACCGGTTTGTTGGAGGCGAAAGAGCGCAGCGCGGTCGGTGAAGCCTCGGCCGGACTCGGAGAGGCCCAACGGCTCCTCGATGCTGCCGACACCGGACCGTCCACGCCATCACCGTCGCGATTGGTCGACAGCGTGGTGACCTCCTTGGCAACCCGTGCGGGATCCCCGGCCACTTTCGATGTGTTGTTGTTGTCTAGTCGCAGCGATGTGGGAGCCCCCGAGCGCGGCACGAACTTGGTCTCGGTCTCGAGCATTCCGCCGGATCTGCGAAGCGCAGTAACCGATTCGCAGCGACAGTCCTGGACGTTTACCGAAATCCGCTTCCTCGACGGGCGCTCGGTGCCCGGCTTCGTGGTCGGAGCGCCGCTGACGATTCCGACGGTAGGGCCCTACGAGCTGTACTACCTGTTCCCGTTGAGTCAAGAGCAGCAGACGCTGGACCTGGTGCGCAGTTCGATCGTGGCTGCAGGCGGTGTGCTCGTGGCATTGCTCGGTGTTGTGGCGTACGTAGTGACCAGGCAAGTGGTGGTGCCGGTGCGGGCCGCGGCACAAACGGCAGAGCGGTTGTCCTCGGGCAACCTGGACGAACGTTTGCCGATCAAGCGTGAGGATGACCTAGCGCAGTTGGCGCGATCGTTCAACGAGATGGCCGAAAGTATCGACGGACAGATCACCCAATTGGAGGAACTCTCCCGTGTACAGCAACGATTCGTATCCGATGTCTCGCACGAGTTGCGCACTCCGCTGACCACGATCCGGATGGCAGCCGATGTCCTATTCGAATCTCGTGACTCCCTCGATGAGTCGACCGCACGCTCCACTGAACTCCTACAGAACCAACTGGATCGGTTCGAGGCGCTGCTGTCCGATCTGCTGGAGATCTCCCGGTTCGATGCCGGTGCGGCCAAACTCGACAGCGAAACGGTCGACTTGGCCACGCTTGCGCAGCGGGTCATCGACGGCAGTGAGCCACTGGCCGATCGAAGCGGCATGCGCGTTCGTTTCGCCTCCTACGAGCGGCCCTGCCCGGTGGTGTGTGACGCCAGGCGGATCGATCGGATCATTCGCAACCTGGTGGACAACGCCATCGAGCATGGTGATGCCAGTGGCGTCCTCGTCGAACTTGCCGGAGATGACGATGTCGCCACGCTGACAGTCCGCGATTTCGGTGTGGGGCTGCGCCCAGGCGAAGCCTCCTTGGTGTTCAACAGGTTTTGGCGCGCGGATCCAGCCCGCGCGCGGACCACCGGCGGCACCGGTCTGGGTTTGGCCATCGCACTGGAGGACGCTCGCTTGCATGGTGGATGGTTGGAAGCGTGGGGTGAGCCTGGGGCGGGTGCCTGTTTCCGGCTGACGGTTCCGCGGGTAGCTGGCGGCGCTGTCACGCACGCGGTACTGCCGCTCGGTGACGAAGCAGTGGAGTTCGATCCGGGTGAGGATCGCGACGGATCCGATGGTGCCTTCGCCCGCGAACGGCCCACGGTCCGGCGCGATGACCGCAACCCAGCTGAGCATCCCGATCATGCGCCCGATCCGGCTGAGCAGATGGTCGTGACCGTTAACATCCCACCCGAGGAACGAGAAGGCCGATGAAGCGCGGTCTTCGAGGGTTCGTCGTTGTCCTTCCAGTCGCCGGCTTGGTGCTCGCCGGGTGCGGGAACGTTCCGCAGGCGTTCACCGCGCAGGTGCCGACATCCGGGCCCATCCAACAAGGTGAGCAGGTGGGCGGCAGCAGCGCAGACCAGTTCATCCGGGTAATCGCACGGCCACCCCGGGCGGGCATGTCCGCACCGGAGATCGTCCAAGGGTTCTTGGACGCCAGCGCGTCATTCGATGGCGATCACGCGGTGGCACGCGAGTACTTAACGGACGAGGCGAGCCTGCGCTGGGACCCGAGTGTGGGCGTGGTCGTGTACGAAGGAGTTCCCACGCTCACCGAGAGCGGTCCGAGCGTGCAGTTCTCGGCCACCCAGGCCGGAACGATCGAAGACGGGGGTCGCTATCAAGTGGTGAATCCTGGGACGGAGGCGTCAGCGACCTTCCGGCTTGTGGAGACCGGCGAGGGTTTGCGCATCGACGGCCTGCCCAACGGTCTGCTGCTTTCCCAAACCGACGTGGATCGTGCATTCCGCTCGTACGCGCTGTACTTCTTCAATCCCGACTTCGAAATCCTCGTACCGGACTCCCGGATGATCCCGGTAATCGGCCCCGGCTTGGCGACCACGCTCGTACGACGACTCCTCGAAGGCCCGAGCGCATGGCTGCAACCAGCGGTGCGAACCGGGTTCCCCGATGGCGTCGGATTGAACATCGACGCCGTCTTGATCGATGGTGGTGTGGCCCGCGTCGATCTCGACGCCGCGGCGCAGGTCGCCGACGATGCGGCACGCCAAGCCTTGTCCCAGCAACTGGTGTGGACGCTGCGCCAACTCCCGGATGTGCAATCGGTCGACATCACCGCGGCCGGCCAGCCGTTCTTCGTCCCTGATGTTTCCAACCCACAACCGCGTGACGCCTGGCCCGAGGTGGATCCCAGTGGGTTGGCGCCTGGTTCGTCGGCGTACGTCGCCTCTTCCATCGGCGTGCGCCGCATCACCGACGACGGAACCGAACCGGTGGACGGTCAGGCGGGAACCCGCACTCCGTTGTTCACCGACATCGCGATCTCCCGTGACTCCTCCCGGATTGCCGGGCTCGATGCAGAACGGCAACTGTCGGCTGGAACTTTGACACCGAATGCCACGTTGTTCCCGTTCCGGGGAGCGTCCCCGCCTGCGTCTTTCGCTTTCGACGGTTCCTCGAACCTGTGGGTCGTCGACGACACCGGCGACGTCTTGCTGTATTCGCCGTCGGGGCGGGCATTCCCCATCGAGATAGTAGGTGTGGCAGAAGGTGAGGTACTCCGCGCCGCGGTGCCATCGCGCGATGGCACGCGGGCAGCGTTGTTGGTGCAGTCCGGGCCACGGACCAACCTGCTGCTGGCCAGGATCGTTCGACCATCACCCACCGGACGGGTTGGCATCACGCTGCAAGACCCGATCCGCGTTGAGTCCAAACTCGTCGAGGTGGTCGATGTCGCCTGGTCGAGTGCGGACTCCCTCGCCGTCCTCGGCAGCGAGAGCGCAGGGGCCGTGCAGGTCTACGAGGTGGATATCGGCCGCGGCTCGTTGCTGGCCCAAGGCTCACCTGAGAATCCGGTGTCCTTGGCTGCAGCCCCGGGGCTACCCACCTTGGTGGCCGGCGCTGACGGAGTGGTGTACGACAACACCAGCGGCAGTTGGTCCGGCCGATTGAACGCCACGTCTCCTGCTTACCCGGGATAGGGCCGAAGTGGAAGGCGTGGGCCTTCGGTAGGTGCTACGGGGTGCCGGCGATGGTGGCCACGCCCACCACATGCACGCCGGCCAAGATCAAAGTGGCCGCGGCTTCCTTCGCGGTCGCGCCGGTGGTCACGATGTCGTCCACGAGGATCACCGGGCCAGCCGGCAGTGTCGTGCGTCCGCGCACCGAGAAGGCTCCGGCGGCCTCCACCTGTCGTTCCCATACTCCGAGTGTCTTCGCCTTCCCGGCCCGCCTGGTGTCGATGAGGACAGAGGCCACCGCAGCGAAGCGTTGCTCGCGCGCGGCGAAGTCGACCACCGAGCCAAGCGGGTCGAATCCGCGACGCTTGGCCGTAGATCGTCGGGTCGGCATCGCCACCACGGTCGTATCGGCGCAACGGACTCCGGCGTGCTGGGCAACATGGGCGATGCTGGCTGTCAACGCTGGGCCGAGTACTCGGGCCAGGTGCGGGATGCGGTGGTCCTTGAAGCGATAGAGCACCTGGCGCACCGGACCCCGGTAGTCCAACGAGCAGGCCATCGGCAACTGCAGGCCGCTCGCGATGTCCGTCAGGTCGATGCTTCGTCGCAGTCGTGGCTGTGCCCTCAGTGCGTGGCGACAATCCGCACAAAGAGAGATGCCTGGGGCATCGCACCCACAGCAAGCCCGGCCGAGGACGACATCGGCCACCGATGACAGCAGGCCACCGAACACTCCTTGGTCCGCAGGATCCATGGCACGAGCATTGGCGCAGCACGCCAGCCCCGGGAAGCCGTCATCGGGTAGCTGTGGGTTGTCGGTACGCCGGATGTGGACGAAGGCTGTGGAGCGCTAAGCCGGTGGCCGCGCACTCGGCCCGCCCAGGGATACCAACCCGGACTCCAGCGCGATGACCACGGCCGCGGTTCGCGAGGGCGCCTGGAGGTGCTCGAGGATCGAGCGGACGTGGTTCTTGACGGTGTTCTGGGAGATGCCCAACTGTTGGGCGATCTCGGCGTTGGATTGACCGCGAGCCATGTGCGCAAGGACGTGCTGCTCGCGCGCGGTGAGCGCGATCCCGGTCGGCTCGGTGGGATCACCGGCACTCAGATCGGCGTACCAGGCATCGTGCGGGGTTCCCGAATCGTCCAGGGCCGCTCGCCAGGGCAGGGGATGGATGCGAAAACCGGCTTGGTGCACCACGGTGCGCAAGGTCGCCGATGTCGGGCCAAGCCACGCAACAACGACGACGCCCTCGGAATTGAACGCCCACTGACATGCCAGGCGCACCGCCTCGGACATCGTCTGGATGTCCGAGGCCGCCACACCTGTGGCCTGCGTGCCTGCGCCCCACGAAATGGTCAGTTGGCGGCGGTGCGGCGAGGGGTCCAGTGCCAGGCACACCATTCCGATCGGGTCGGGCACGCCGAGTCGGCTCACCTCCCAGCAGGTGGCGGACCTATCGGGGCGATCTGCCCCGCGGTCGGGGCGTGGATCCAGGCGTACGTGCCCGTCGCTGAGCAACACCGGGACATCGGACGCCATGGCACTCAGTGTTCCAGGGCGGCTTAGGATGTCGGGGCTAGGTCGGCGTGCCTGCCGGCACGTCCACGCGGACGGCTCCCCGCCACGGGAACCGCTTCGCCATCCGGCCCGCGCAAGTGCGGGAGCGTCGAAAGGTCGCAACGTGGGAGTGCTCGACAAGATCCTGCGCGCTGGTGAGGGCAAGACCCTGCGCAAGCTGGAATCCATCACCCGCGCCGTCAATGCGATCGAGGACGACTACACCTCCCTCACCGACGACGAACTACGGGCGCTGACCGATGAGTTCAAGGAGCGCTACGAGCAGGGCGAGAGCCTCGATGACCTCATGCCCGAGGCGTTCGCGACCGTCCGAGAGGCCGCCCGGCGCACGCTCGGGCAACGCCACTACGACGTCCAGATCATGGGTGGGGCCGCACTGCACCTAGGCAACATCGCCGAGATGAGGACCGGCGAAGGCAAGACCTTGGTTGCCACGCTTCCGTCGTACCTCAACGCCCTGTCCGGTGACGGGGTGCACGTGGTCACCGTCAACGACTACCTCGCCGAGCGCGACTCCGAATGGATGGGGCGCATCCACCGCTTCCTGGGCCTCGAGGTCGGCGTGATCGTCTCGGCGATGACCCCGGCCCAGCGCCGGGTCGCTTACAACGCCGACATCACCTACGGAACGAACAACGAGTTCGGCTTCGACTACCTGCGCGACAACATGGCGTGGTCCCAGGCCGAGATGGTGCAACGTGGCCACAACTTCGCGGTGGTCGACGAGGTCGACTCCATCTTGGTGGATGAGGCCCGAACTCCACTCATCATCTCCGGACCGGCCGACCAGCCCACCGCCTGGTACGGCGAGTTCGCGCGCATCGCGAAACTGCTGGTGAAAGACGAGGACTACGAGGTCGACGAGAAGAAGCGCACCATCGGTGTGTTGGAAAGCGCGATCGACAAGGTCGAGGATCAACTCGGCATCGACAACCTCTACGACACCGTTAACACCCCACTCGTTGGTTTCTTGAACAACGCGATCCGCGCCAAGGAGTTGTTCAGGAACGATCGTGACTACGTGATCTTGGACGGACAGGTCGTGATCGTCGACGAACACACCGGTCGCATCTTGAAGGGTCGGCGCTACAACGAGGGCTTGCACCAGGCGATCGAGGCCAAGGAAGGCGTGGAGATCAAGGCCGAGAACCAGACGTTGGCCACCGTCACGCTGCAGAACTTCTTCCGGCTCTACAACAAGCTCTCGGGTATGACCGGCACCGCGATGACCGAGGCCGCGGAGTTCAACCAGATCTACAACCTCGGCGTGGTCCCGATCCCCACGAACCGCCCGATGGTCCGCATCGATCAGCCCGACCTCGTCTACCGCACGGCGTCAGCCAAGTTCGATCAGGTTGTCGAAGATGTTGTCGAGCGGCATGAGAAGGGCCAGCCCGTCCTCATCGGTACTACGAGCGTGGAGAAGTCCGAGTACCTCTCGGCGCAGTTGAAGAAGAACGGCGTTCCGCACGAAGTGCTGAATGCGAAGAACCACGAGCGTGAGGCAGCCATCGTCGCGCAGGCGGGTCGCCGCGGCGCGGTAACTGTCGCGACCAACATGGCTGGCCGAGGTACCGACATCATGCTCGGCGGCAACCCGGAGTTCATGGCGGCTGCGGCACTGACGCAAAAGGGACTCTCGCCGATCGATGATCCGGAAGGCTATGAGGCGGCCTGGCCGGCGGCGTTGATGGATGCTCAGGATGCGGTCAAGGCTGAACACGACGAGGTCGTTGAACTCGGCGGCCTGTACGTCCTTGCCACGGAACGCCACGAGTCACGGCGTATCGACAACCAGTTGCGCGGTCGTTCCGGCCGGCAGGGTGATCCCGGTGAGTCTCAGTTCTATCTGTCCTTGGAAGACGACCTCATGCGGTTGTTCAAGGCCGAGATGGTGGACTCCTTCCTGCGCCGCTTCAACGTTCCGGACGACGTCCCGATCGAGGCGAAGATGGTGACGAATGCGATCCGCTCGGCGCAGACCCAGGTTGAGGCGCAGAACTTCGAGATCCGCAAGGACGTTCTGAAGTACGACGATGTCTTGAATCGCCAACGTCTGGTCATCTACGACGAGCGCCACCGGGTTCTCAAGGGTGAGGACATCGAGGATCAACTGCGATCGTTCATCACCGAGACGATCCAAAGCTACGTAAACCAAGCCACGGCTGACGGTTACCCGGAGGACTGGGATCTGGAGAAGTTGTGGACCGCCTTGCACCAGTTGTACCCGGTCGGTATCACCGTCGAGCAGGTGGAAGAGGAATCCGGTGGAGGTCGGGCGGGCCTGTCCGCGGACTTCCTGGCCGAGACGCTCATCGAGGATGCCCAGCGCGCCTACAGCCGTCGCGAAGAGGAACTCGGCGAGGAGGTCACCCGCGAACTCGAGCGCAAGGTGATCTTGACCGTCTTGGACCGTAAGTGGCGCGAGCACCTGTATGAGATGGACTACTTGCGCGATGGCATCGGTCTGCGGGCGATGGCGCAGCGTGATCCGCTGGTGGAGTACCAGCGTGAGGGCTTCGATCTGTTCACGGCGATGATGGATGCGATCAAGGAGGAAACGGTCGGGTACGCCTTCAACGTGGAAGTTGAAGTCAAGCCGACGGTTGCTCCCGAGGTCGCCGAGGAGATCGAGGAACTCGAGGACCTGTCCGGTTCGGCGGTGGGCGCTTCCATCGCTGCCGCGGTGAGTGCGGGCGCCGGGCAGTCGGCCGCGCAGGAAACCCACCCGACCATCGAGGCGAAGGGTCTAGGCCCGTCTCGGCCCGAGCACATGGAGTACTCCGCGCCCGACGAGAGCGGCGGTGTCGTCCACGGGGAGATGGACGCCGACGAAGACGGCATCGTCGAGGTCGACGAGAACGCCACTCGCGCTGAGCGCCGCCGAGCCGAGCGAACGAACCGCAAGAGCAAGAACGCCTCCAAGAAGAAGCGCCGCTAACGGAACTCGATAGCGGTGACCAGCCAGGAGTCCTCGGCTGCTTCTAGGCGCAGTGCCACCGCGTGCGAGCGGGCAGCTCCCACGATCACCGCCGATGCTTCGACCACCCCCGGCGCCACCAGACAGCAGCGCACCGCGCGCACCTGCCGCAGCCGAGACAAACCGCGAGAGTGGCGAACGGCTGGGTGCCGGGCGTAAGAGGTGCCGCGGATGGCCAGTGTTGCTAGTTGGTCGCGGGCGACGTGCCGCCGCAGTTGCGCAGCGGGCCGCTCGCCTTGGGCGACCTCGTAGATGACCCGGGCGACTTGGGCGGTCCACGCGATTGGGTGCGGGCGACCCTTCGCACTGGCGGCAAGCTCGGCTTGCTCATCGGCATCGCGCACCACGCGCAGGTACCCCGGGGCGGGCGGAGCAGCGGGCATGCCGTCCACCTGCCATTGCAGGGGCAGTGTCAACTGGGCCATCTGGCGCGGACCCTCGCCGGTGCGCGCCCCGTCGATCACCCGCAGTTGCGGGCGACCGGGCTCCTCGCGGTCTTCGGTTACTTCTACCGGTGCTTGAACAGGCTCGAATGCGCTTGTCATGATCGCGACCCCTTCCCTCCCGCATCCTCGATCGTGTCGATGGATGATATTCACGGTTGTTTAATGCAGTTTGCCTTCGTTTGCTGCGGCATTATCACCCGAGGCAACGCTGCCGTGTCAAGGTCCGGGCTGGGAGGTCGTGCACTCGACCGTCGGACAACCTCGTTCTTCCCGAGAGCCCGCTTCACCAAACATCCCGGCAAATGTGAGGTAGACCACAATCTGAGCGAGCCCGCCCAGGTGTGAGAGCAGGTCACGGCGGGAATGCCGTGTCCATGAACCACCGACAGCAGGCACCGCGACAACCGGCAGACCCCGAGCCCGGGCCCGAAGCGCTACCCGCGCCCTGGGCCGAAGCCGCTGTGGTGCTGCAAGCCGAGCAAGACGCCGAAGTGCACCAGGAAGCGCGGGAGCTAGCCGTCGCGGAGATGGCCGCGGTCACCCTCGCCGATCGACTCACCGCACTGGGCCCGGGCTTTCCCGTGGCAATCACCCTCGTCGACTCCTCAACGGTGATCGGCGAAGTCGACCACGCCACCGGCGATTACCTGCTGCTGCGCGATACCCGGGGGCTTGTGCTGCTACCCGTGCACGCCATTGCATCCATCTCTTCGCTGCCGCACGTGATGCACAACGACGCCACCAAGCCTGTTCGCACAACGTGGCGTTCGGTACTGCGCGAATACCTCGGTCGGGAACTTCACGTTTCACTTGGCACGTCGGCTCGCACCGTCACCGGTTCACTGGTTTGGGTTGGACGCGATCACCTTTCGGTGCGCACTGACCGGGACGAAGTCACCTGCTCGTGGCCTGGGGTCTGCATAGTGCGACTTCCGGTGCCGGACTAGCCCTCGATAGTCGTCGTTTCCTCATCGACAGGGTTGTTGGCGATGAACGATCGCGTTTGGTCGTACATCCGCGCGATGTAGTCCTCGAGCGCCGAGACCTCCACCCGCCACTGTCCTCGGCCGCCTACCTTGATCGCGGGCAGTTCCCCTGATCGCACCAGCGCGTATGTCTGCGAGGCCGAGATGTTCAGCGTCTCGGCAACGTCAGCGAGGGTCAGGAACCGGGCGGTCACCTGCGCATCGTGCCAAATAGTTCCCGGAAATCAAGAGACGCCCGCCGAATGTGGATAACCATCGGCTCCCTCCGACCTCTGTGGATAGCCATTCGCGAAATGACTCCACTTCGTTCACGCTGGCGCAGCGAACACCTAGGGACCTCATCGGGATCCGCGCAGCGAAGGGAAGGTATCGATGGTTCGGTCGGTCATGGACAAAGTGCGAAGTCGCGGCAAGTCGCCCACGGCGGTTCCCGCCGCTACAGCACCGCGTGCGGTGCGTTTTCGGTCTCCGCGCTGGGGCGATGTGCGGCTGTGGCTCGGAGTGGGCTTGCTGATCGCCTCGATGTTCATCGGTGCTCGGTTGCTGTCCCAAGGCTCGGACACGATCGCCGTCTGGCAGGCCGAACGGGAACTGTCCGTGGGCTCGCAGGAGTGGGCGCTACGTCCGGTCACCGTCTCCCTCGGTAGCGCCGCGGCCGACTATGTGCCGGTCACCGAGCAGCCAAGCGGTGTGCTTCGGGTGCCCGTCGCTGCCGGTGACCTGCTGCCGCGCTCTGCGCTGGGCAGTGAAGCGCAAGGACCTACGCGAACCGTGACCGTCGGGGTGGATCCGCTGCACGCCCCGGTCGGATTGGCCGCCGGTGATGTGGTGGATGTCTGGTCGACCCCGAAGGCGGACTCGGTGATCGGGGCCAGCGATGCACCGATCGAACCGGTACTCGTCTTGTCTGACATCAGCGTGCAGCAAGTCGCTGCCGATTCGCTCGGCGTCGGCGGGGAGATGGCCGTCGTGCTCACCGTTGAGCCCGATCAGGTAGCCAGCGTTGTAAGTGCCGGTCGCATCGGTGCCGTCGACCTAGTGCGGGTACCAACCGACAGCCAGCTTGTCGAAACCACCGACGACGTCACCGCGCAGGCCGCCTCATGACCCGGGTGATCTGGTGCACGCCGAGTCGTGGCGATGAAGCCGAACTGATCGGCGCAGTCTCCGCAGCGGGCTGCACCGTGGTGCGGCGCTGCCTGGAAGCTGCGGACCTGTTGGCGGCCGCGGAAATCGAACCGCAAGCCGCAATCGTGGTCGATGTTGCGGTTCCTCGTTTGGGTGCGGACATCATCGCGACGATCGAGCGCAGCACTGCGGGTCCGTCCATCGGTCGCACTATCGGCTTGATCGACGATGACACCGGTCGTGAGCGAGTCCGCGCCTTGGGCATCTCCCGCGTCATCGACATGCGCGATTCCGATGCCCGCAACGAACTGATTTCCGCACTGCAAACCGAGCCCGAACCGCGATCTAGTCCCACGTCTAGCACCCAACCTGCTGGCAAGCAGTATTCCGGCAACCCAGGTGATGCCCGCCGGCAATCCGATCCCCTCGAAACGAAGGGTCGCCGGGTCGTGGTCACCGGCCCTGCGGGTGCTCCCGGGCGCACCACAGTTGCGCTCGGGTTGGCGGAGGCGTGGGCGCAAGCCGGGGAGCGGGTGTGCTTGGTCGATGCGGACACCGTCGCTCCGTCATTGGCCGCAACCGTCGGCATGACCGAAGACATCAGTGGGCTACTGCTCGCATCCCGGTATGCCGACCAGGGCGCACTCGATGCACGGTCGCTGGGATCGGCCTGCCGGAAACTGTCCGAACGGTTGTGGGTGCTCACCGGCATCGGTTCGCCGGATCGTTGGGGTAGTGCGCGGCCGGCAGCCCTCGAGCGAATCTGGGATGCCTGCGCCGAACACTTCGATCGCGTGGTGATCGATGCCGGGTCCCTGCTGGACACGCCCGCTGCCGACGACAATTTCTCCATCGGTCATGAGCGAGATGCCGCGACGGTCAGCGCGCTACGCAACTGCGACGCCGCCATCGTGGTGGCGCGCGGTGAACCGATCGGCACGCTGCGCCTGATCGATCAACTCCCCTCGATCGGCAAACTCACAGGTTCGGCGGAGATCCATGTGGTCGTCAACCGCGTCCACAAGTCCGACAAGTTCCCCGCCAGTTTCGCAGCCAAGTCCGTAGCCAAAGCGGTGGGTCAGGCATTGCTGGAAGCAGGCAGCCCGTTACCGGTCCACCAACTTCGCGAAGACCGCTCCATCGAGGATTGTGTGCGAAAGGGTGCCTTGCTCAGCGAGGTACCGGCCACGATGCGGGTTCGGCGATCCTTCGCGAAGTTGGCCAGGCAGTTAGCCGCCTAATCCACAAGCCGATCAATGGTGGATCAAGGGTGGATCAAAGGTCGATCACGGGGAAGCGAGCACCACAACGCGATCGCCGAGCTTGGACCACTCGTACAGCGCTTCGGCGTCGTCTTCGTGCATCCGCACGCAACCACCTGTTGCGATCGGCAAACCGAGTTGGTCGACTCCGTGCATCATCGAGCCGTCGTAGTACAGCGGAATGCTGTGGAAGCCGATCGGTGTCTTTCCGTCATTGCCGTAGGCGAAGCGCGTCATGTGATCGAACGTCACCCTCGAGTTCGGGTTACCGCTGCGCTCGGACTTGGAGTAGATCTCGTACTCCCCGGCCACCGGGCGATCCCAGCGACCGACGATCGGGAAGCGGTAGACAACCTCGTTGTCCTTGTTCATCGCCCACACGGTCATCAAGGACTTGTCGTAGATGATGCGTCGGCCGCTGCCACCGTCCATCGGCATCTCGGGCACGTTCTTGGCCTTGGATGAACGCGACGCGGGCCGGGGCTTCTTGACCTTCTTCGGCGGAACGGGAACAGCGCGCTTTGCCGAAGGAACGCTGGTCTCCGCCTGGCTCACCCGCTGGGAGGGGACATCGCCGTAGGCCGACGCCACCGGAGCACCGAGCAGGGCCAGCGCCAGTCCGGTGGTCAGGGCAGCACCAAGAAACTTGGGGAAGTGCATGGACCTCAGCGTACGCGTGGCCGGTTCTGGCCGTCTGCGCCGCCCCGGCGTGTCACACTGGATGGCACTCGGGAGGGAGGCGACGTGGATCGTCTAGACGCCGTCGATGCGGCGCTGTGGTTCGCCGAAGACGCCCAAACCCCCCGCAATGTCGGTGGGGTGGCAATTTTCCGTCCCCCCGAGGGTGGCTTCGACCACGAGCGCCTGGTCCGGCTGATCCGCAACCGCATCGCGCACGTTCCGCGCTACCGGCAACGGCTGCGCGAGGTTCCCGCCGGGTTGTCCAGGCCGGTATGGGTGGATGACCCGAACTTCGATGTCGCCTACCACGTCCGCCGCTCGGCGCTTCCGCAGCCGGGCTCGCGCGCCCAACTCCAAGAACTCGTCGGCCGGCTCATGGCCCGCCCACTGGATCGCGACCGGCCGCTGTGGGAGATGTACCTGATCGAAGGTTTGGAGGACGGTTGCTTCGCGGTGGTGACCAAGAGCCACCAGGTGCTCGTCGGTGGTAGCGGCGCCATCGACATCGCGCAGGTGATGCTCGACAGCAGCCCGGAGGTTCCCGAAGACACCCCCGATGCCTGGAACCCGCGTCCAGAACCCAGCGATGTCGAGCTGGTCTCTTCGGCACTCACCAGCGCCTTCACCCGTCCGACCGTTGCTTGGGATGTGGCAACCGGCGCGGCACGCGACCTCGGCTCCACGGTGGAGTCGGCTACCGAGTGGTTGCGCGATACCGGCGTAGGTGTGGTGCGCTCACTCGCGTCATTGGTGCGTGCGCCGATCGACAGCCCGCTGAACACCCGTATCGGTGCGCAGCGACGTTTCGCAACGACGCAACTCTCCCTGCAGGATCTGCGCGAAGTGCGCGGTTCGAGTGTGGGAACCGTCAACGACGTTGTCCTGACAGTCGTCACCGGAGCCCTACGCGATTGGTTGATGAACCGCGGCCGGGTGCTCGATTCCTCCGCCACTTTGCGGGCCTTGGTGCCGGTGAGCATCCAAGGCCCCCAGGTATCCCGACACGAAGGGCAGTCCTCCGGAGAAGTCGGCGCGTTCCTCATCGACCTCCCGGTCGGCGAAGCCGACCCGATCGTGCGGTTGCACCAGATCGCCTTCCATATGCGCGATCTGCGCTCCACCGAGAGGTTCGTCGGCGCCGAAGCCCTCTCCGGCATGGCCGGCTTCGGTCCTTCGACACTGCACGCGCTCGGCTCACGGGTGGGTTCCACGCTCTCCCGGCGCGCCTACAACGTCTCCATCATCAACGTGCCCGGCCCGCAACGCCCGCTGTATGCGGCCGGCTGCGAACTCATCGCCGCGTATCCGTTCTCCTCACTGGTGCAAGGCCAAGCACTGAGCATCGGGTTGATGTCCTACCGCGGCAACGTCTTCGTCGGACTCACCGCCGATCACGACGCCCTTGCCGATGTCAACGTGATGGTCGATGGATTGGCGGCGTCGTTGGAAGAACTCAAAGCCGCGGCCGCGAAGGAATCCGGGCTGCGCATCATTCCGGGCCGCGCGGAGACCGGGTGAGCACCACGAACAGACCGATTCGCCGAGGCTTGGTCTTCGGTGGCGGCGGTGTGCTCGGCGGCACCTGGGCCGTCGGCGCACTCTCCGCCTGGAGCCAGGCGACCGGTCTGGATCCGAAAGACGTCGATGTGATCGTCGGCACCAGCGCTGGTTCGGTCCTAGGCGCGTTGGTGGCCTGCGGGGTCACCACCGATGAACTCATCACCCACTACCAAGACCAGCAGGTCTTCACCGGCCCGCTGGCCGGCTACGAATGGGATCCCGAGCGAGCCACCGGCGGTCAGCGCCCGGGTGTGCCGCGCTTGCGTGGCCCCGGCTCACCCGCGCTGATCCGCTCGGGGCTTCGCAACATCCGCGGTCTGCCGGCCACCGCGCTGCTCTCGGCCTTCTTGCCCGAGGGTGGACGTTCACTGGAGCGGGTCGGCCATTTGATCGACGCGGTCACGCCGTTCGGGGAATGGTCTGCTCACCAGGACCTCTGGGTCGTTGCCATGGACTACACCGACGGCCACCGGGTGGTCTTCGGTCGACCTGGGGCTCCCGTTGCTCCGCTATCCAGTGCGGTCATGGCTTCGTGCGCCATCCCGGGTTGGTTCCAACCCGTCGATATCGACGGAACGCTGTACGTCGACGGCGGAGCGGTATCGGCCACTTCGGTGGATGTAGTGGCGCATGCTGGTCTGGACGAGGTCTACGTCATCGCCCCGATGGTGTCCTTCGAACTCGACGAACCCGCCTCGCTATCGGCACGCCTCGAACGACAGTGGCGCCGCCAAGTGACCAAGACCTGCCGCGAGGAGATGGCCGTCGTCCGCGCCACCGGCACCGCTGTTTACGC
>CAZWIW010000033.1:0-18864 GCA_964634545.1 uncultured Rubrivirga sp. | reverse complement strand
TAGCGCACGAGGCGCTTGTGCCACTGAACGATGCTGACATCGGTCAAGCTGGCCACCTGGTCGATGATCACTCGGAAGCGCTCGGCGTCGGTCTGGGCGTCTTGATAGGTGGGCCGCAGCCACGTCTCGAGGGATCGGCCTTCATCGAGGGTAAGCGCGTGCACCAGTTCGGCGATGATCTCCCGCTGGCGGGCGTACTCGCCCTCGGCCCCTTCGCGGTGCATCACGTATTTCACGGTGATCGCCTTCATCACCGCGACTTCCTGGCGCACTTCGTCGGGCACCACCAGGTCCGCGGAATAACGCGTGAGGGGTCCGTTACCGAAAGCCATCTGGGTGGCGATCTGCGCGGTGACGCAGAAACGTCCGATCAGGTAACTGGTGAAGCGCTTGAGTTCGATCATGTCCCGATGCGAACCGGTGAACCTTGTGGGCCAGTACTCAAGTCCGCGGAGTCGATCGATCGCACCGTCGAGTTCCGCGGTGGTGGCTTCCGGCAGGTAGCGCTCATGAGCGATAGCCACGAGTTCGGCTCGCACATCCGGCTCGGCCAGTAGGTCCAAGTCGACGAGACCAACATGGACGGCGTCTTCGACATCGTGCACCGAGTAGGCGACGTCATCGCTCCAGTCCATGACCTGCTCCTCCAAGCAGGTGCGCTCTGCCGGCGCACCCTCGCGCAGCCATGCGAATACCTTGGAGTCGTCGTCGTAGTAGCCGAACTTGCGCTCCCCCTCCTTGCGTGCCCACGGGTACTTGCACGAAGCATCAAGGCATGCACGGGTGAGATTGAGCCCGGCGCTGCGATCCAATTCCGGATCGAAGATTTTGGCTTCCAACCGGGTGAGCACGCGCAGGGTTTGCGCGTTGCCCTCGAATCCTCCGATGGATTCGGTAAGTCGGTTGAGTTCGTCCTCACCGTTGTGCCCGAAGGGCGGGTGGCCGAGGTCGTGCGCGAGGCCTGCGACTTCCACTATGTCGGCGTCGCAGCCGAGCGCTTCGCCGAGTTCGCGGGCGATCTGGGCGACTTCGAGGGTGTGGGTGAGACGAGTGCGCGGGAAGTCGTCTTGCCCGGCGACCATCACCTGGGTCTTGGCGGCCAGCCGGCGCAGGGCCGAGGAGTGCAGTACGCGGGCCCGATCGCGGGCGAACGGGCTGCGGACGCCTTCCTTGATCGGCTCGGTGACCAAACGCGCGGTGTCGGCTTCGCCGTACCCGGGGATCTCGCGTGCGCTCACGCCCCGACACTAACGAGCCGGCGGCGCATCCACGATGCTCGGCAAAGTCCAGCGGGTGAACGCATGGTGGCGAAGCAGCGCAGCCACTTCCCTACCGACGTAATCGGAGGTCAAGGAGACGTTGGAGCCGTGGTCGGTCGGGGAGACACGCGCATCGAGTCCGAGCTCACTCGCGGTGGCCTGCACTCGGGCGGCGTGCGCCGGATCCGTCACCACGGTCGCTGAGGACCAGTTCAGGTCGCGCATCACCGACGCCACGATGGCTAGCGGTCCTACGGTGTCGGCCCCGGATTCGAAGGTGATGACATCGGCGGGCGGCACGCCGTTCACCCACAGTGCGGCGCGGGTTGCAGCGTGCGTGCGCGGGGGTCCGGTCACCATCACCACCGGGGCTACGCCTTCGCGATACAAGGTCGCGGCGTGCTCGATCCGTGCCACGCGGGCAGCCTCCGGATCGCCCCACACCCGACCCGGGTCCAGCATCACGATCGCTTGAGTGGGCGAACGGTCGTCGAGTTGGGAAGCCAAGACCACCTGAACGGTCGCGCCTACGGGGATGAGCAAGGCGATCACGATCACCATGGTCAAGATCAGCGTGCTGGCAGCGCGGGGAGAAGCCCAGCGCGGACGCACCGGAAGCGGCCGGGAAACGGTGACGGGGCCCGTGGCACGACGATGAACCACGGACGGGGAAGCCACGGCGCAATAGTCACACGAGTCACACCCGTTTCAGGTGTGCCACGCCCGCCGGGTCGGTCAGCGGCTGTCGCTGCCCTGTCCGCCGGCTCGCTCGATCGCCGAGCGACCGGCTTCCAGCCGGGCAACTGGCACCCGGAACGGCGAGCACGAGACATAGTCCAGGCCCACCTCGTCGAAGAAGTGCACCGACTCAGGATCACCGCCGTGTTCACCGCACACCCCGCAGTGCAGTCCCGGCCGAGTGCTGCGCCCCTTTTGCACAGCGGTTCGAACCAGCGCGCCGACACCTTCGCGGTCGATCGACTCGAACGGCGATACCGAGAAGATGCCCATCTCCAGGTAGGGGCTGAAGAACGCTGCTTCCACATCGTCTCGGCTGAAGCCCCAGGTGGTCTGCGTCAGATCATTGGTGCCGAAGGAGAAGAACTCCGCCGTCTCGGCGATCCGATCCGCCGTCAGAGCAGCTCGGGGCAACTCGATCATCGTGCCAATCGGGAAGCCGAGCGGGCAACCGTTCTTGGCTTCGACCTCAGCGAGCACCTGCTCGGCCTCAGTGCGGGTGAATTCGAATTCCGCCGCCGTGGCCACCAGCGGGATCATGATTTCCGCGTGCGGATCCTTGCCGCGGGCCCGCAGCGCGCAGGCGGCTTCGGCGATCGCCCGCACCTGAAGAGCGAACAGGCCCGGCAGTACCAAGCCGAGCCGCACCCCTCGCAAGCCCAGCATCGGGTTCTGCTCGGCTAGGCGGTTGACCTCGCGCAGCAAGGCGACGTCGTCCTCATTCACCTGACCGCGCTCCTTGGCAAGCGCCACCTCGATCGCCAACTCGGTGCGATCGGGCAGGAACTCGTGCAGGGGCGGATCGATCAACCGAATCGTGACCGGTAGGCCATCCATCGCCTCGAGGACATCGGTGAAATCGGCGATCTGCAAGGGCAGGAGGGCGGCCAGCGCGGCCTCGCGATCTTCGTCGCTGCTAGCCACGATCAACTTCTCCACGTACTTCTTGTGCTCACCGAGGAACATGTGCTCGGTGCGCAACAGCCCGATGCCCTCGGCACCCATACGTCGGGCACGAGCGGAGTCCGGGCCGGTATCGGCGTTCGTGCGCACGCCCAGTCGGCGCCGATCATCGGCGTGCTTCATGATCCGATCGACAGCGCGCACCAGATCGGCGGTCGGCTCATCGACTCCGGTCAGCGCAGCGTCGAGCCCCTCTTCGAAGTAGCGCACCACCGGGCTTTGGACGACGGGCACCTCGCCGTAGAAGACCTCGCCGGTGCTGCCGTCGATGGAGATGACTTCGCCTTCGCGCACCTCTCGATCACCGACGCGCAGCACCTTCTCGCCGCCGCGCACCTCGATCGATTCCGCCCCGCAGACCGCGGTCTTCCCCATCCCGCGGGCAACCACCGCCGCGTGCGAGGTCTTGCCGCCCCTGCTGGTCAAGATGCCTGCGGCGGCGACCATGCCGGCGAGATCGTCCGGGTTGGTCTCCCGGCGCACCAAGATCACTTGCTCACCGCGCGCTGCCCACGCCACCGCCGAAGCCGAGTCGAAGACCACTTTGCCGACCGCCGCTCCAGGTGAGGCGTTGGTGCCCGTTGCCAACAACTCCCCTTCGGTGTCGGTGGCGAACTGCGGGAACATCAGTTGCGCGAGTTGCTGGCCGGTCACCCGCTCGACGGCTTCGTCCATCGAGATCATGCCTTCGTCGACCAACTGGATAGCGATTCGGAACGCGGCACCCGCCGTGCGCTTGCCCACCCGGGTTTGCAGCATCCACAGCTTCCCGCGCTCGACGGTGAACTCGATATCGCACAGGTCGCGGTAGTGCGCCTCCAGCGTGGTCATGATGGACATCAGTTCGTCGTAGGACTTCTTGTCGATGCCTTCAAGATCATGCAACGCGAGTGTGTTGCGGATACCCGCCACCACGTCCTCACCTTGCGCATCGGGCAGGTAATCGCCGTAGACGCCCTTCTCTCCCGATCCTGGATCGCGGGTGAAGGCAACGCCGGTTCCTGAACCTTCGCCCACGTTGCCGAAGGCCATCGCCTGCACGTTGACCGCGGTGCCGAGATCATCGGGGATGCGTTCGCGACGCCGATAGATCACCGCGCGCTCGGTATTCCACGAATCGAAGACCGCCCGCACCGCCCGCATCAACTGCTCGTGCGGATCCTGCGGGAACGGGGCCCCGGACTTCTGAGCGATGACGCCCTTGAACTGGTCGACAAGTTCACGCACCTGCTCGGGTGAGAGCTCGATGTCGGTTGCTACCCCGGCGGCTTCCTTCGCCGCATCGAGACGGGACTCGAATTCCTCCCCGTCGATGTCCAACACGGTCTTACCGAACATCTGCAGCAACCGTCGGTAGGCATCCCAGGCGAAGCGTTCGTCGTCGGCCTTGGTAGCCAGGCCTTGCACGCTGTCGTCGTTCAACCCGATGTTCAAGACCGTTTCCATCATCCCGGGCATCGAGAAGCGCGCACCCGAGCGCACCGAAACCAACAGCGGATCACTCGGATCCCCGAGGCGGCGCCCCATCTGCTCCTCGAGATTCGCAACGTGCGTGGCGATCTCGGCTTCTAGACCCTCGGGATTGCCACCATGCTCGAGATAGTGCCGACACGCCTCGGTGGTGATGGTGAAACCCGGAGGAACCGGAAGGTCGAGTTTGGTCATCTCGGCGAGGTTGGCCCCCTTACCGCCGAGGAGATCGTTCATGGAGCGGTCGCCGTCGCGGAAGTCGTAGACGTACATCCCCCAAGAGCACACCATGCAAACGCTTGATGGCTAGTCAATCCGGATATTCATCCCACACTGTGCGCGTGACCTCGCACACATCATGAACCCCCATTGACTGCGGTTACATCACCCGCCACTGACCGAAAGCTCCGCCTGCGCCACTTCGCACGCTGCCGCGGCATCGAGGAACGGACTGTCCAACCATCCCTCGGGCAACGTGGGAGCCCGCCCACCGGAGGTGCGCCCACGAGGGCCCGAACCCACCTCGGAGTTGAAGTCCTGATCGCCATCGATCTGGGCAAGCAGTGCGTCCAACTCCGCGAGCGTGGCAACGGTGCCCAGCGCCTGACGAATGGGTTGCGGCACACGAAAACCCTTCAGGTACCAGGCCATGTGCTTGCGGATATCCCGGCACCCCTTCACCTCGCCGTAATCCGCGCACAGCAACTCCGCATGCCGGCGCAGGATTCCCAGCACCTCGGCAAGCCGCGGCTCGGTGGGTAGAGGGTCCCCTCGGAACGCGGCAACCAGGTGCCCGAACAACCAGGGCCGACCCAAACAACCACGACCAACGACGACGCCATCGGCGCCGGTCACCTCGACCATGCGCAGCGCATCGGCCGCCGTCCAGATATCCCCGTTGCCCAACACCGGAGTGCCGAAGGGAACTAACTCATCCTTCAACCGCGCGATTGCCGTCCAGTCCGCTTGCCCGGAATACATCTCTTGCGCGGTGCGCCCGTGCAGGGCGACCCAGGAAACACCGGCGGCAGCGGCGGTGCGGCCGGCCTCCAGATAGGTCAAGTGATCGTCGTCGATGCCCTTGCGCATTTTCACCGAAACAGGCACGCGACCATCAGCAGCCGAAACGGCTGATTCGACGATCGAGGCGAAAAGGTCCTTCTTCCACGGCAGCGCGCTGCCACCGCCCTTGCGGGTGACTTTCGGAACGGGGCAGCCGAAGTTCATGTCGATGTGATCGGCGCGATCTTCTTCCACGATGATCCGCACCGCTTGGGCCATCACCTGCGGATCCACTCCGTACAGCTGCACCGAGCGCGGGGATTCGTCGTCGGCGAAGGTGACCATGTCCAGTGTTGCTTCGTTGCGTTCCACCAGCGCCCGGCTGGTGACCATCTCCGAGACGTAGAGCCCAGCCCCGGATTCCCGGCACAACCGCCTAAATGCCCGGTTGGTGATGCCGGCCATGGGGGCGAGCACCACGGGTGGGTCGATCAGCTGATCGCCGACACGTAACGGCAGCCTGCTCATTTCCTGAACGACACTCACCGCATGATTATCCCAGCAAGCGCCGGATACGGCAGACTTCGCCTGCTCATGAGGCGAGAAACGAGGGAGAACAGGTGAACATGGTGCCCGATCAATCGGCGATGACCGGCAAGAAGCGCTGGGTCGCGCTGCTCTTCCTCGCCCTCGGTGTAGCGATGATCATCTTGGACGCGACGGTGGTGAACGTCGCAATCCCGACGATGGTGCAAGACCTGAACTTGAGCACCAACGACGCCGAGTGGATCAACGCCGCCTATTCCCTGACCTTCGCCTCGTTGCTGATCTTCTTCGGCCGGCTTGCCGACCGCTTCGGGCGCAAACTGCTGTTCATCGTCGGTGTGATCGTGTTCGTTGGCGCCAGCGTCCTGGTCGCTGCATCGGATTCGGCCGGCAGTTTGATTCTCGCCCGCGCGCTGCAAGGTGTCGGCGGCGCGATGATCTTGCCGAGCTCGCTGTCGGTCATCAACGCTGTCTTCGTCGGCAAAGCGCGCGCGGTCGCCTTCGCCGTATGGGGCGGCACCATCGGCGGCATGGCGGCCCTCGGGCCGCTGGTCGGCGGCTGGCTAACCACCTACTACTCCTGGCACTGGGCGTTCCTCATCAACCTGCCGATCGGCATCATCGTGCTGATCGGCGTGCTGGTCGTGGTCCCCGAAACCCGCGACGCCACCGGCCGCAAGGGCATCGACATCCCCGGCACGATTTTGGTCACCGTCGGTTTGATCGGTGTGGTTTTCGCGCTCATCGAAGGCCAGCGCTACGGCTGGTGGGTTCCCACGAACCAATTCAGCATCGGCGGCTGGGACTGGCCCTCCACCAGCATCTCCATCGCGCCGGTTGCCGGACTCCTCGGTCTGCTCGCCATCATCGCGATGCTGTTCGTGGAGAACGCACGATCCAAGGCCGGCAAGATCGTCGTGCTCGATCTGAAGTTGTTCCGCATCAAGTCCTTCGGCGCCGGCAACGCGGTGGCCGTGATCGTCAGCCTCGGTGAATTCGGGCTGCTGTTCGCGATCCCGCTGTTCTTGCAAGCCACCCGCGGCTACGACGCCCTGCAAACCGGCGTGATCTTGCTGGCCCTGGCGATGGGCTCCTTCGCCGCTTCCGGCGCAGGTGCCAGCCTGGCGCAACGCTTCGGCCCGGTGCGGGTGCTGCAACTGGGCATGGTGCTCGAGGTGATCGGCATCGTGGGCTTGGGGCTGATGTTGTCCACCTCCATCACCGGCTGGCAGATGGCGCCGTGGTTGTTCATCTACGGCATGGGTGTCGGCTTCGCCACCGCCCAATTGACCGGGGTGATCTTGTCCGAGGTGCCGGTCGCGGAGTCCGGTTCGGCCAGCGCCGTGCAGTCCACCTCGCGGCAGGTGGGTGCTGCCATCGGCACCGCCATCATCGGCACCACGCTCATCATCGGCCTGGGCACCACCACCACCGAGCTCGAGGACCGCGGGGTGCCGGCCGAACAAGCCCAGCAGATCGGCGAGGCCGTGGCCGGTTCGGCCGGTCAAGCCATCCCTGCCTTGGCCCAGCAACCCGACGGCCAGGTGCTCGTCGAAGGCGCATCTCAAGGCTTCGCCAATGCGATCAAGACGGTCGCCTGGGTGGCCGGCGGCTTCGTGTTCCTGGGTCTGTTGACTTCGTTCACGCTGCCGAAGAACGCCGCGCGCGTGGAGTCCGAGGGCTACGAGCCACCGAAGAAGAACGAGGAACCCTCCGCCGCTCCCTAGAACACCCCTAGCCTTGGCGGGTGAGCGGACGCATCCTGGTTATCGGCCAGACCTCGGTCGGTCGACGCGTGTGCGGCTTGCTCCAATCCTCCGGGCTGGAAACCACCCACCTCGACGAACCGTCGGACGCCGAACTGCGCGCCGCACTCACCTCGGATGTCGATGGCATCGCGGTGATGCTGCACGACGACATCAAGGCCCTGCGTTACAGCCTGGCCGCCCACCACATCCGCCCCGGCGCGCGCCTGTTCGTTGCGATGTTCGACCGCACCGCGCGCGAGCAACTGCGCACCGCCGTGCCCACCTCGGTAGTGCTCTCCCCCGCTGCCATCAGCGTGCCGAGTTTGGTCGCCGCGGCGATCGATCCGCGCGCATCGGCCATCCGGCGTAGAGACACCCAAGAAGAGAAGAGGTGGGTCTCCCTCACCCCGGACGACCACGACATCTCGGTGCGGGTGCAGGACTACGAGGTTCCCGATGCCATCCGCAAACCAGGGCGCATCGGCAAGCTCACCGGTCAACTACGCGCCTACGACGCCGGCACCAAGGTGCTGCTCACCGGTGTGTTCGGTCTGATCACGATCATCGCTCTGGACACCATCGTGGGCTTGCAGCACGCGCAATTCATACGCGCCCTCTACGACGCCACCAGAACAACAGCCACCATCTCCGCCCCCGAACTTTCCGACGACGAACCCTTCGTCCTCATCTGGGCGACCTTCGCCGCGCTGGCCGTGCTCACCTTCACCGCGATGTTCGCCGCCGGCATCGTCAACTACCTGCTTTCCGGTAGGCACGTCGCCCTCATCGGCAAACGCGTCGCCCCGCGCAGCGGCCACGTAGTGGTAGTAGGCATGGGTCAAGTCGGCCTGCGCCTCGCCGAGGAACTGCAGGCTCTCGGCATCGCTGTCATCGGCATCGAAGTCAACCCGCAGGCCCGCTCGCTTCAGATCGCCCGATCCAAGGCCATCCCGGTGATCGTCGGCGATGCCGCTTCCCGAGCCACGCTTAAAGCCGCCCGCGCCGATCACGCGCAAGCCCTCATCGCCGCCGGCTCGGCCGAATGGGACAACATCGCCGTGGCGGTCTCTTCCCTGGCGACCGCCCCGGACACCCGCCTGGTCATCCGCGCCGGCACCGGCGATGCGATGGACGAGACCCGCTCGCTGTTCCATATCGGCGCGGTAGTGGACGTCAACGGCCTAACCGCTTCTTTCGTGACTAGCGCCATGACCGGCCCTGCGCCCTATGCAGTGATCTCCGACGGCGAAGCCGACCTCACCATCGATGAGTCCGGGGATGTCACCAACCGGCTCTCCCGCAGTGCCACCCGCTGCGAATGCCCCTAGGTACTTGTTTTCGACCCAACACCTGCTACCTTCCCTTTACTGACATTCGTTTTCATTAAGGGGAAATATGAACCGCTCTGAACTGATCGCTGCCGCCGCTCAACGGGCAGGACTCACCCAGGCAGACGTCGACGGGGCCCTCACCGCCCTCCAGTCAGCAATCACCGAAGCGCTCGTGAACGGCGAGAAGGTCACCATCCCGGGATTCGTCGCCTTCGAAGCGGTGCAGCGCAGCGCCCGCCAGGGCCGCAACCCGCAGACCGGCGAGACGATGCAGATCCCCGCGCGCACCGCGGTGAAGGTTTCGGCCGGCCAGGCACTCAAGCGCGCGGTCGGCGGCAACTGACCGTGCGACGGGACCAACTCGATTCCCCGCCGATCGATCAGCGGGGTGTGCCGACCAACGAGTGCCTGCACTGCGGCAGCAACACCTTCACGATCAAGGCAGTATTCGAGGACTACGAGATCGTCGGCTACTACCTCGATGCTGAGTGCGCCGGCTGCGGGAGCCCGCTGACGGCCCCGTGTCCCGTGGACCGGATGGACTAGCAGGCCGGAAGCCGGGCTCCCAACCACGCCACCAGCGAGTCGATACCGATGCGCTCTTGGGCCATCGAGTCGCGCTCGCGCACGGTGACGGCCTGGTCCTCGAGGGAATCGAAGTCCACGGTCACGCAGAACGGGGTGCCGATTTCGTCTTGCCGGCGGTAGCGCCGCCCGATCGCTCCCGCATCGTCGAAGTCGACGTTCCACAGCTTGCGCAACATCGAAGCGACGTCTTTGGCCTTCGGAGTGAGATCGGCGTTACGCGACAGCGGAAGCACCGCCACCTTCACCGGAGCCAACCGTGGGTCGAAACGCAGCACAGTGCGCTTATCGACCCCGCCCTTGGAGTTCGGGGCTTCATCTTCGTCGTATGCATCGAGCATGAACGCCAGCACCGCGCGGGTCAGGCCGGCTGCCGGCTCGATCACGTACGGCGTCCAACGCTCGTCGATCTCCTGATCGAAGTAGGTCAAGTCCACCCCTGAGTTCTCGGCGTGGGTCTTGAGGTCGTAATCGGTGCGGTTGGCGATGCCTTCGAGTTCGGCCCACTCGCTACCGGCGAAGCGGAATCGGTATTCGATATCTACCGTGCGCTTGGAGTAATGCGAGAGTTTCTCGGCCGGGTGCTCCAAGAAACGCATGTTCTCCGGGTTCAGACCCAAGTCCACGTACCAGTCCCAGCGGTTCTTCAGCCAGTACTCGTGCCATTCCTCATCGGTGCCGGGCTTGACGAAGAACTCCATCTCCATCTGCTCGAACTCCCGGGTGCGGAAGATGAAGTTGCCCGGGGTGATCTCGTTGCGAAAGCTCTTGCCGGTTTGGCCGATGCCGAACGGGGGCTTCTTGCGCGCGGCGTTCATCACGTTCAGGTAGTTCACGAAGATGCCCTGCGCGGTCTCCGGGCGCAGGTAGTGCAGCGCGCCCTCGTCCTCCACCGGGCCGACCATCGTGCGCAGCATCCCGTTGAAGTTCTGCGGTTCGGTGAAGTTGCCGGTAGTGCCGCAGTTCGTGCACACCACATCGAGCAAACCCTGTGGCGGCTCATGACCGTGCTTCTCCGCAAAAGCCTCGATCAACTGATCAGCTCGCCAGCGCTTATGGCACTGCTTGCACTCGGTGAGCGGATCCACGAACGCATCCACGTGCCCGGATGCCACCCACACCTGCGAGGCCAAGATCACCGAGGAATCCAGACCCACCACATCGTCGCGACCGCGCACCATGTGCTGCCACCACTGCCGGCGCACGTTCTCCTTGAGTTCCACGCCGTTGGGGCCGTAATCCCAAGCCGAGCGCGTGCCTCCGTAGATTTCCGAGGACGGAAAGACGAATCCGCGTCGCTTAGAGAGATTGACGACGGCATCAACACGATCGGCCACAAGACGCTCCTTTTCCGAAGCGCCCTGCGCGCTTCCACTCCGGCTGGCTGTCGGCGGATTACCCCAACCCTACGAGCACCCTGCTACCGCGGATCCTCCTGGCTCTGCCGCCGCTCGCGCCTACTTTCCTCAATAGCTCTTTCGATGCGAAGATAACTTTCCTCCCGACCTTCCCGAATGAGTTCCACGATCTCTTCCGTTGAGGGGCGATCGCCTATCCACGCGCCTTGCAGGTTTTTGCGCATCTCCCGCACGCGTTCCCAACGTTCGGCCTTCGCTTGCTGCCACTCCTGGTCCGACATGAACTTCGCATCAGCCGGCACCACCAAAGCGATCGCCCTCTTGTTGCGGGTTATCAACACACGAGCCTTCTCGTTCTCCACCAGGTCAAGCAAGCTCTCCCACATTTGCTCGAGTTCACCTACATCGATTCGAATCTCCTGCGTCATCACGGCATTACTCCCCCATCATCCGATCACCACAAGACCCAGGGATTCCGCCGCTCGTTGCATAGGCCTATCCAAAGTGGCAACGGCATCACCCCGTTCGACTGCCAACGCAATGAATGAAGCATCGAAGCCGTTCAATCCGTACTCAAAGGCTGCGTCCGTGACGGCTTCAGTGCCCACTGCGTGAATCGCAACCGGCATGAACAGCATCGAATTGAGCGCGGTAAGACCGAACTCGCGGCTCACTACACGATGCCTTATCGCACGCACTGCGACGTTCCGACATTCATCGACATAGACGGAAGGCGCGATGATCCTCCACGTATGCAAAGGCTCGAGTTTGGCTAGGTCATCCTCCAGCACCGCCTCAATTGCGTAGGAGCTGTCCAAGATCAAATTCATGATCCTTCGCGCCCTTCACGCAGCCACTCGAGTGCCTGCTCAGTGAGGTTGGGATAGTCCCCACGCAGCGCATTCAAGGCCTTCTTTTCTGCCTCCCAGCGACGCCATCGCTGCTCGAACTCAGCATCTTCTTCGAGCATCCGCTGGGGTGTCTGCAGATGCGCTTCCGGCGCGACGATGTGGGCAACCGGCTTGCCATGCCGGGTCACCATCACGTCCTCCTCCCCGGACTCCACCAGGGCGATCAGACGCGAGAAATCGGTGCGGGCTTCGTAAATGCCGACGTTGATGGTCATGAGCAGACCCTACGCCGATTCTGCTCAGACTTCTAGTCAGAACTTCCGGCAACGGCCGCGGATTCCCCGGCATCCCCTACCTCACCCGACTTCGGCACGCACTCGGTCACCCACCCGCGCTTCCACGCCTGCCGCTCGAGGATGAACCGCCCCATCTCATCGTCGATGGGGTCGAACTCCTCGTAGTGCCAGGCCAGCGAGCGCCGCCCGAAGGGCCGATCGATCGCGATCACTTCATCGACCATCAGGTCCAGCCAGGCCTGCACCTCCTTGGGCACCACCGGCATCGCCACGATCACCCGCGACGCACCGGCGTCACGCACGGCCTGCACCACCGCTCGCACCGCAGTTCCGGTCTCGATGCCGTCGTCCACGATCACTACGGTGCGTCCATCAACCGGTGGCAGCTCGGTCACCCGAACAACCTCACCGTCACGATCCAGGAACGCCGCCCCCACGTCCATCCGCGTTTGCTTGGCGACCCGGCAGGCCACCGCGATGCCGCTGGGCATGATCGCGATCAGCAGCGAATCCCGCTGCAGGTCGGCCAGCAGCGGCGCGAGACGATCCCCGGCATCGGCCAAGTTCGCGAACTTCATCACTGCCCACCACTCAACGACCCATTGATCGATGCCACTGATGCCGCGGCCGCCGATCCCAAACCGACTTCCCCGTGGTCGGCTGCCAGCCCACTGGCGAACAGCTGCTCGCCACCCTCATCAAGAACAACGACGGATTCAAAAGCGCTCGGCTCATCAATCGCCAAAGACAACAGCGGGATCACCTGCGCCTTCACTTCGAAACGGCTGAGCGCCTTGCGATACGCCCCCACGCCTTCCCAGGACGTGGAGACCACCATCAAGTCCGCATCGTCGGTGGCTTGGGCGATCTGTCCGCGGATGAAGCCCGCCGATTCGCCCAAGATCGCCAGTGCTTCGCGCATCTGCGCGAGCCACTGCGGGCGTTCGCTTTCCACCCGATACCGCGAAACCACCAGCACCGGCGCAGCCGCACCCACCGCACTAGGCTCGAAATCCGACAACGCGTCCATACCGGTGACGCTAATGCACGGTGAAGGATCCGCAATGGCTGCAAGGAAGCGCCCCAAGAAGGGCCAGTTGCCCCCGGGCGTGAAAGGCCCGGCGCCTCAGCAACCACCCCAGCCGCCGAAGCAAGCACCAAGGCAGTCGGCCAACCAGCCGCCCGCTAACCCACGCGGCAACCTCGAGCGCGCCAGCGTGCCCATCCTCATGCGCCTGCTTGCCCTCCCGCGTTGGCTGATCGTGGTGCTGATGGGCACCTTCTTGTTCCTGGGCCTCATCCAAACCGGGAACCTGGCCTGGCTCGGCGGCATCTTCCTGCTCATCGTTGGCGGTTTCCTGGGCTGGTTGCTGGCCTTGTCATGGCCGGTGCTGACCACCGGCCGGCGGATCAGCCGCATCGTGGTCGTCGCCGCGGTGCTGGGTATCGCCGTCCTGAAATTCCTCGGCCGCTTCTGATATTGACAATCATTACCAATAGGCGCATACTCACCCCATGCGCACTTCACGACTAGTCCTCATTCCCGCCGCCGCCCTCGCCTTCGCCGCCCCGCTGGCTGCTTGTTCGAGCGATGACGCCTCGAACGGCACCGAGTCCGCCGAGGTCACCGCCTCGGAAACGAGCACGGAGACGAGCGACGAGACAACTGAGCCGGCACCGGAAGAGACCGAGGCTGCAACGGGCGAGGCTGAGGCCTCCCCCGTGAACGTCGTAGCCACCACCACGATGCTCGGCGATGTCGCAGCCCAGATCGTGACCTGCGCGAACCCTGAATCCACCGCCACCACGTTGATGCCGATCGGCGCCGACCCGCACGATTTCTCCCCCTCCTCCGCCCAGGTCGCCGAGATGGTCTCCGCGCAGGTGGTCATCGCCAACGGTCTGGACCTCGAGGCCGGACTCGATGACGCGCTGGAGAACGCCGCTTCCGATGGCGCCACCGTGATCGAGATCGCCGACCTGGTGGATCCGATCCCCTTCGGTGAGGGTGGACACGACGACCACGGCGACGAGGACCACAGCGAGGACAAAGCCAAGGAAGACGACCACGATCACGGTGACGAGCACTCCGAGGACGAGCACTCCGAGGACGAGCACAGCGACGAAGCCAAAGAAGACGATCACGATGACCACGGCCACGGCGATGAGGACCCGCACTTCTGGTTCGACATGAATCGCATGGCAACGGCCGCGCAGCTCATCGGTGACGAACTCGCAGTTGAGAACGGGCAGGCCTACGCCGATTGCGGCGCGCAGGTCGCTGATGAGATCCGCGCCGCCGAAGCGGATGTCCGCGCGCTGCTGGAGTCCGTGCCCGCCGACCAGCGCATCCTGGTCACCGACCATGACGCCCTGGGCTACCTCGCCGACACCTACGGCTACGAGGTCGCCGGCACCGTCATCCCGGCCGGCACCACCCTCGCCGAGCCGAGCAGCGCGGACCTTGCCGACCTCGTTGCCACCATCCAGGACGAGGGCGTGCGCGTGATCTTCACGAACAACGCTGATCCCTCCGCGCTGGCCGACGCCGTGGCTGCCGAGGTGGGCGGAGACGTCCAGGTCACCTCCCTGTACGTGGGCAGCTTGGGCGAGCCCGGATCGGGCGCGGAGGACTACATCTCGATGATGCGCACCAACGCGGAACGCATCTCCAGCACACTGACCAGCTGACTGCTGGAACACTGACCCACGTGGAGTGGTTCACCGAGCCTTTTGCGCTCGCTTTCCAGCAGCGCGCGTTGCTCGGTGGCGCGCTCGCCGCGCTGATGACCTCGGTGGTCGGCACCTGGCTGGTGCTGCGCGGGATGAGCTTCTTCGGGGACGCCTTCGTCCACGGTGTGGTGCCCGGCATCGCGGCCGCTGTGGTTCTGGACATCAACCCGCTGCTCGGCGCAGCCGTGGCTGCAGCGGTGATGGTCTTCGCGATCGAGACGGTAAATCGACAAACGGTGCTCAGCGAGGACACCTCGATCGGCTTGCTGTTCGTAGGCATGCTGGCCCTTGGTGTCGTGATCATCTCCCGGCTCGACTCCTACTCCGGAAGCCTCACCAGCATCTTGTTCGGCGACGCCCTCGGCGTGACTACCTCCGACCTCTACGGCCAGGCGATCCTCGCGATCATCGTCATCGCCGTCGCCCTCGCGCTCTACCGACCGCTATTGGCACTCAGCTTCAATGCTGAGAAGGCAGAACTGTGGGGCATGAAGCCGAAGCGCGCGCACGCAGCCTTGCTCGTCCTCATCGCCGCCGCGGTGATCGGCAGTTACCAATCCGTGGGAACACTGCTGGTGTTCGGTCTGCTCGTCGGCCCGCCCGCCACCGCCAGCCTCATCGCCCGCACCGTCCCTCGGATGATGATCTACTCCGCGATCATCGCGCTGTTCTCGGTGTGGCTCGGCCTCACTCTCAGCTACCACCTCAGCACCGCCGGTTCGGCCACTATGGCACTGGTGCCGATCGTGCTGTTCTTCATCGTGCTTGCGATCACCCGCCTGGCTCCCAGGCGCGCACCGCAGGAGGTGGCGCATGCCTGATGCAGTTGTCGGCAGGCACGTGGTCATCAGCCGCGGGGACCGCGTGGCGCTCAAGGACTCGGACTTCACGGTTCCCCAGGGCGCGATCACCGCGATCATCGGACCCAACGGTTCGGGTAAGTCCACCCTGCTGCACGCGATCGCGAACCTGCTACCGATCTCCAGCGGCGCGCTCAGCGTGCTCGGCGCAACACCCGAAATCAGCCAGTCGCAGATCGCCTACGTCCTGCAATACACAACCGTCCCAGCAGGAACGCCGCTCACCGTTCGCGAGGCGGTGGGCATGGGGCGCTATCCGAGCCTCGGTTTCCTGCGCCGCCCGAGCGCCGATGACAAGAAGCGCGTGCAGCAGGCGATAGAACGGCTCGACATCACCCACCTCGCCGATCGCCACCTGACCGAACTGTCCGGAGGTCAGCGCCAGCGCGTCTACGTTGCGCAAGGCATCACCCAGGATCACGCCATGCTGCTGCTCGATGAGCCGCTCACCGGCTTGGACATCAACTCGGCGAAAACGATCGACGGCATCATCCACGACGAACCACAACGCGGCTGCTCCGTCGTGCTCACCACCCACGATCTCGAGGAAGCCAAAGCGGCCGATCACGTCATCCTCACCTCCGGCTATGTAGTCGCCTCCGGGCCACCCAAACAGGTCCTCACGCCGGACAAACTCGCCACCGCCTACGGGCTAGGCTCATTGCACGACAAGGACGACGCCGCACCGCTGTTCCCCACCGAACATCACGACCACGGCTTCGACATCGCCCACGACCAACACGGACACGACCATGGCCACTGAATCCAAGACGGACGCCAAGAGCGCCATCGGTCAGCGCTCGACCAAGCAGCGCACTGCGGTCATCACCGCACTCGATGAACTCGACGATTTCCGCTCCACGCAGGAGATCCACGACTATCTACGCCATAAGGGCGACACCGTCGGACTGACCACGGTCTATCGCACCCTGACCGCGCTGGCCGAATCCGGCGATGTCGACGTGATCGTCCGCGAAGACGGCGAGAGCGTCTACCGCAGCTGCAGCGACACCCACCACCATCACCTGGTCTGCCGCGCCTGCGGCAAGACCGTGGAAGTGGACGGCCCCGCTGTGGAGCGCTGGGCGGACAAGGTCTCCGCCGAGCACGGCTTCACCGACGTCAGCCACACCCTGGAGATCTTCGGGCTGTGCGCGGACTGCTCTCGTTAACCACCTGAGCAGGGCTCATCGACCCCTCTTCACCGCCGCTGCAAAGTCCTGCGCCGCGCGATCCATCCGGTACTTCTCATCGAAATAGATCTTGCGAGTCATGGCCAACCAATGCACCTGCGCCGCCTCATCCTTCTGGAAAAGCAGCACACCTTCCGTTGCTACCCGACCCTTGATAGCCAGCGGCGCGTCATTCAGCACCAGCAGATCGACACCCGAAGGGACATCTAGTTCGAAAGCGGCCGGTGCATCCCCGGGGAAATGGACAGCAATATCCACATCTGATCTATCCGTCGCCTCACCACGCGCCTGCGAACCGAATATGTAGGCGAAATCAGCACCCGCATCAACCAAGACCTGCTTGGTGGAGCGCAACCGCTCAGCAACATCCGGCGGCAAGTCCTGCACATTCACGTAAACGAGGTTACAGGAGCGAGGACGACATCAGGGTGGTCCGACAAACGGCGCATCGTGTCGCCGAACACGCCTCGCGCCCCACCAACGCCGTCACGATGGCGTACGAGGACAGTGACGACCTGGACTTCTTCCAAGACACCAGTACCAATGGGAACGAAACAACGTGGACCCGAGTTCACGGAGCGAGCACGCTCAGCGGCAGCGTGATCGTGCCGTCATCAGCGGTGAGTACCGGCCCGGTTCCGGTGACCACTAACCGGAACACCGGTTCACCGATCGCTTCAGTGTCTACTTGCTCGAGCGCCGCGTTGAGCGCTGCAGCCCCGGAAGCGAATTGCTGTCCCCCAAGTTTCACCTCTACCGCTCCCCAACGTCCGTCGGGCAGCGTGATGATGGCATCAATCTCCTTCTCATAAGAGTCTCGGTAATGAGTAACTTCACCATCGAGTGCCGCAGCGAAAACGGTGAGATCATGCACGACCGCGCTTTCGAACAGAGTTCCTACGGTGGCGAGATCGCCGTGAAGTTGCTCGGATCCGGCCCCGAGGGCCGCTGCAGCCAGGGCCGGATCCACCAGGTGGAGTTTTGATGACGTGCGCACCCGAGCGCGTGAGCGCAACGCCGGTGTCCAGGGAAGTTGTGCTTCCACGATGAACAGCCGCTGCAGCAGTCCGACGTAATTGCTCACGGTCTCTGCATCGATTGCCGGTGCCACAGATCGCAAATCGGATGCCAGAGTTGCAAAGGTCACTTCCGTTGCCACAGATCGCGCCAGCGCGGTGATTAGTTGCTTTATGACCTCCGGCCTATTTCGAATATCTGCAATCCGCTGGATGTCGGTTCGCGCAACATCATCGATATAGCCCCGCAGGCGTGCTGCTGCTTGCACGGCGGTCAGGGGGGCCATCGCCGGAAAGCCTGGCTGAAGGAGAAGACCGATGACACTGTTCAGTTCAGGAGCAACATCAACATTCGTCTTCGGCTTCTTGCCTTCGAATAGTTGGGACAAACTGACTGAGTCCTGAGCGTCCCCAGACTTCTCCCACCACGTCAAGGTGCGCTGCCGCAGGCGCAGGAATCGACCTGCCCCCGTATGCCGCGTGACATCGTCCGTGGGCACAGCCGACCCGGTCAGGATGAAACGTCCCGGCTCGGGAGACGCGTCCACGGCCCGCCGCACCAGATTCCACAGATCGGGGGTCACTTGCCATTCGTCGAGCAGTCGCGGCGCAGCCCCCTCCAGGAGTGAACTGGGGGCAACTTCCATCAAACGCCGACTGTCCGGGTCGTCGAGGAACGTGTAGGAGCGCGCAGCGTTCAGCGCCGTCATGGTCTTGCCACTGGCACGCGCACCTTCCAGCACCACAGCACCGGAAGCCTCCAGGGCACGCTGCAGGGCGCTGTCGATCACCCGAGGCTTGTACTCCTGCCCCACCACCTCAGCCGTGTCCATAGCGGCAGCCTACCTTTCCGGGAACAACTAGCCGGATAATTGCAGGGGTTCTAGCCGGATAATTGCAGGGGTTCTAGCCGGA
>CAZWIW010000032.1:9247-18935 GCA_964634545.1 uncultured Rubrivirga sp. | reverse complement strand
CGTGCGGGTAGTCCTCTACTCGAACCGGCTCTTGCACCAGATCAGCGAAGTCAGCGAGCTGGCAATCAGCCGCTGTGAACCACGACGGTCGAGCGTTGGGCATGGTGCTCCCTCGGCCACTGAGGAGATTGGCAAGCAGGCGCCTCTCGCCCGCATCGCTCACCCAGCGCAGGCAAAAGAGCCTACCGAGGGCGCACCCAACTGATTCTCGACTGAAGCGCTACCTCTTCTTCAGATCCAGGATCAAGACCAAGACATCTTTGGATACCGAAGTGAACGCCAGCCGCATCGTCCCCTCTGATGCGACAAACTTGCCGACCAACGTTCCGCCTTCATCAGCGCCGGCAAGATACACACTGGGCGTGCCTTCATCCAGTTCCTCGTCGTACACGGCGAGGTTGATGGGACGAGCCTTGCTCCACTTCACCTTCGCCGAGGTGCGCGACTGCCAGGTGCCGGTCGCGGTGGCACCACGCACCTCGGTGATCACGATCTTCTCTTGCCCCCGCACGAAGCCGCCCGTGTCGAATCCCTGGTACGTGCCTCGCCAGGTGCCTTCCAACCCGGATGCGTCGCCAGGCGCCGCGTTCGCCGAAGGCGCCGTTAGTCCGACCGACAGCAGACCGAGTAGCGCTGCGGCAAGGAGGGCCACTAGCCGGCTCACCGGCGTGGAGGTCGACTGGATTCGTGCCTGGGTGTGCGTCATGGCCGGAGGCTAGCCCACTCTCGACGGTCGCCACAGCGGAGTTCACCGCCACACCTTCGGTAAACACGCACGGTACGAGGATTGACGTTGCCTCGTTCCGTGGGAGGTGTGTGGTCGGGCTGACAGGATTTGAACCTGCGACCCCTTGACCCCCAGTCAAGTGCGCTACCAAGCTGCGCCACAGCCCGCTGCCCCGCTGCGCGGAGCCTCTGGACTCTACACCGACCTATGCTCCCGTCATGACGAGGCGACGGGCAGCAGCAGCCATGTTCACACTCGCGCTCATCAGCAGCCTGGCCCTTGGGTGCAGCACAGGTGACGACACAACCCGGTTGTGGATCGGCCCAGAGCTAGTCGAATGCGAGGGCGTCGCTCCCATGATGTGCCTACAGGTCGCCTACTCCGAAGACGCCGAGTACGAACTCTTCTACGACGACATCGCGGGCTTTGAACCCTTGGAGGGAACCTCCTACGTGATCGACGTCAACATCACCGAGGTGGAGAACCCTCCCGCGGACGCCTCAAGCCTGGAGTACACACTCGTGGACATAGTTGAGGAGAACTAACGACGACGCTTCTCTCGCACCCGCATCATCAGGCGGATCGGTGAGCCGGCGAAGCCGAATTCCTCGCGGAGACGTCGTTCGATAAATCGTCGGTAGCCGGCCTCGAGGAAGCCGGTGGTGAACAAGGCGAACGAAGGTGGCCCAACACCCACCTGGGTGCCGAACAGGATCTTGGGCTGTTTCCCGCCACGAACCGGGTGCGGGTGGGCGGCAGCGAGCTCGGCGATGAACTTGTTCAACCGACCGGTCGAGATGCGCGTCTCCCAGCCCGCGAGGGCTTGGTCGAGGGCGGCGGTGAGTTTGTCCATATGCCGGCCGGTGAGCGCGGAGACGTTCACGCGGGGTGCCCAGGTGACCATGGTCAGATCCCGGTCGATCTCACGCTCGAGGTAGCGGCGGCGCTCCTCGTCCACGAGGTCCCACTTGTTGAAAGCGAGCACGAGCGCGCGCCCGGTGTCCACCACCATCGCCAGGATGCGGATGTCCTGCTCGCTGATCGGCTCGGATGCATCCAGCAGCACGATGGCCACTTCACAGCGTTCCAGCGCCGCCTGGGTGCGCAACGTGGCGTAGTACTCGTGCCCGGACGCCTGCTTGGCCTTGCGCCGCACTCCCGCGGTGTCGACGAACCACCACCAGGTCCCCTTGATGTCGACAAGTTCGTCGACCGGATCAACGGTGGTCCCCGCTACGTCGTCGACCACCACGCGTTCGCTACCGGCGAGTTGATTGAGTAGGGAACTCTTGCCGACGTTGGGGCGCCCGAGCAGGGCAATGCGGCGCGGTCCGCCTTCGCGACCCAGGCCCTTGCCCTTCTCCGGCAGCATCGAGACGATCTCATCGAGCAGATCGCCGGCGCGCCTGCCGTGCAGGGCGGAGGTGGGGAACGGCTCGCCCAGACCAAGCGACCACAAAGCAGTGGCGGCGAGTTCGGTGTCGGCGTCGTCGGCCTTGTTGGCCACGACCCTGACCGGAACGTCGGCGCGCTGCAGCACCTTGGCTACTTCCTCATCGGCGTTGGTCGCGCCGATCGTGGCGTCGAGGACGAACAGCACGGCATCGGCTTCGGTGAGCGCCCGCTGGGCCTGCGCAGCAATCTGACCGCCGAGGCCGCGGGCCCGGGTGTCCCATCCCCCGGTGTCCATGACCAAGAAGTGCTTGCCATTCCATTCGGCCTCGTAACTCACCCGATCTCGGGTGACTCCGGGCACGTCCTCGACCACGGCCTCGCGGCGGCCCAGGATGCGATTCACCAGCGTCGACTTGCCCACATTCGGCCGTCCGATGATGGCCAGGGTCGGCAGTTGCGCGGTGCCGGCCGCGCGTTCCATGTCCGAGAGCTCGGCCTCCAGATCGCCGAACTCGGCGCGCGCGGCCGCTTCGGCACGTTCGACGAGGGCCTGGGCGTTGGCATCTTCCTCGCCGTCGCCTGCTTCCCAGATCGTGACGTCGTCGCCGGTGGGGAATTCCTCGCTCATCTACTCCCCTGCCCTTTCACTGCCGACCCCAACTCGCGGGGATCGTGGCTGTTAAGCCTGGCGTCGGTGGTGAGTTGACGCACCCATTCGTTCGCTGCGCGCACCACGTCCCTCGTCGGTTGAGCCGACCGCAGGTGCTCGGGGACATGGCGCAACGGCCCGATGCTCAAGGTGATGGCGGATTTGCGGGCCGGCGGGTCGGTGGGGCGTTTGGTCGGCGGCGCATCGACGCTGATGGTCTGCACGGCAGCGCCAGTGACCGCGAGGGCGTAGCCGACATCCGTGGGCCCGCACACCGCCACCACCTCATCCGCGCGCAGGTAGCTCACCGCATCGCGAAGTGCTCGCACTCCGGGCCGGGTTTCGGGGACGGCGAGGTCTCCGGTGATCGACAGCAAGGGTCCGGGCAAGGCCGCCGGGCCCTGCGCCCAGGCGTGCACCGGTCTTGCCAACCCGGCTTTGAGCACACTGGGCGCAGCGATGTTCGCCCAATCGCAGATCAGCAGCACAGCACCGGAAGCCGGCAGGTTCTCGGCATCGTGCACGGTGATGCGGTAGGTGGATCGAATCAATGGGCCGACGAGGTTGCGCGCGTGCGCGGCCCTGCGTGTCTTGATCATCGCGACGGCTCTCGCTCGCGCACAACACCGATCACGGCGTCCACAACTTGGTCGAAGGACAAATGCGTGGTGTCGACTTCTATCGCGCCATCCGCCTTGGTCAGCGGAGAAACCGCACGCGTGGAGTCCTTCGCGTCGCGAGCGCGCAGCGCCTGCTCGGTGGCGGCGATGGTTGCCGCGTCCGATGAAGGCGCCACCTCCGCGGCTCGTCGCTGCGCCCGCACGGCTGGATCCGCGGTGAGGAAGATCTTGACGTCCGCATCAGGCAGCACAACCGACCCGATATCCCGGCCCTCGAGGACGATTCCCGGCGATGCGCAGAGCGCTTCGGCTCGTTGTGATTCGACGAGGAAGGTGCGCACCTGCGGGACGGCGCTGACGGCACTGACATTGGCCGTTACCTCCGCGCCGCGGATCGGGGCGCCCACATCCACCCCGTCGACCTCGATCGTGGGCTTGTCCGGGTCGGTGCCACTCGCGATGGTCGGAGCGGACGGGCCGGTGATCCAGGCACCGATCGCTTCGCTGTCATCGGGATCCAGCCCGGCTTCCACGGCCGCCCAGGTGACCGCCCGGTACATCGCGCCGGTGTCGAGGTAGCGAAAGCCCAACCGGGCCGCGACCGCTCGGCTCACGCTCGACTTCCCAGAACCAGCCGGCCCATCTATCGCAACGACGATTCCCGGGGCCACGGAGCGCAGCGTACGCGCTAGGCCCGAACGTCGAAGCCGGCCTGCGCCAGGCCCGCCGCGAGGATCTCGGACACATCCGGACGCACGAACAGATCGACCAGGCCACTTGGGCGACCCAGCACATGTTCGATGCGCACGTCCTCCAAGTTGACGCCAAGGTCCCCGGCCGCCACGAACAAGCGGGCCAACTCCCCCGGCTTGTCCTCCACCATCACCGGCACGATTGCGTACCGGATCGACGTGGCCCCGTGCTTGCCCGGGATCCGGGCGTGCCCTTGGCGCCCGCGATCGAGTACCTCGGTGACGGGCGCGACCTGCCCGCGATCGATCGGTCCCCCGTGCCTCGCGGTGGGGTGTTCATCGGGTGTCAGCGCGTCCAGAATCTGCTGCAACCGCCTGGTGACGCCCTCGAGCACCCCGGAGACCGGGCCGGCGTTGGCGCGCAAGATCTGCGTCCACAACTGCGGGTCGGATCCGGCGATGCGGGTGGTGTCGGTCAGCCCGGTCCCGGCGATCTGGATGCGGTCGGCGGGCTCGTCCACCAAGGCCGCCGCCAGCGACGAGGCAACGATTTGCGGAACATGCGAAACCAGGGCGACGGCGGCATCGTGCTCGGCTGGATCCATCGCTAGCACCTGCGCTCCGCAGGTGGCCACCAACCGACGAACCCGGGCCACATGCTCCTGGCCTTCATGCCCGGTCGGAGTGAGGATCCACAAGCGGTCATCGAACAAATCCGCACGGGCGGCCTCCGGTCCGGAGATCTCCCGCCCGGCCATCGGGTGGCCGCCGACCAACCGGTGCGCATCGGCACCAGCTTCGATCGCCTCATCCAAGATCAGCCCCTTGACCGAAGTGGTGTCGGTGATCGTGGCGCCGGGGAAACGCTCGGCAGCGCGCGCGATCTCACCACTGGCCGCATCCGGAGGCACCGCAACCACCACAACGCTGGGCGTGCGACCGGGCTCTGCCATCTTCCCGGCTCCCCGGTAGATCGCTTCTTGCAGCACCGTGGGACTGTCGTCCTCAAGCAGCACTTCGACATCCGCCCGCCGCAGCGCAAGCCCGATGGATGCGCCGATCAACCCGGCGCCCACGACCAAGACGGGTCCCTCGACCCGCCCTTCGTGCCCGCCGTCGACGATTTCCGGATCGCTCATGGCTGCAGGTCTTGGCGCAGCACCTCGGCACCGCGCAGGTAGACGTGCTCGATCTCGCTGCGCGGGGTGTCGGTTTCAACGTGCGCCAGAATGCGGACCACCCGCGGTAGCGCACCGCGCACATCCATCTCCTGCGCGCACATCAGCGGGGTGTCGACCAGCCCGAAGGCCCGCGCGCCCGCCGCGGGGAAAGCGCTAGTGAGGTCGGGGGTGCAGGTCAAGATCACGCTGATGACGTCGTCGTTGGAAATGCCGTTGCGCTGGAGCATGTGCCCGAGCAACTCACCCACAGCTTCGAACATCTCCGAAGCGTCGTCGTGCTGCAGGCAGGTGGCACCGCGGATACCGCGCACACCGATCGCCGTCATGACGCTCCCTCCTCGAAGCCACCGAGCGTAGCGATCTGGGTCATAAGCCGACGGCGGTGTATAGCGAACCGAGTTCAGCGCCGGTGATCTCGCGCAGGTCTGCCGGGCGTTGATGCCCGAGTCGGATCGGGCCGAACTGTGTGCGTACGAGATCCCGGACCGGGTGACCGACGGCATCAAGCATGCGCCGCACGATCCGATTGCGCCCGGAGTGCAAGGTGACCTCGATCAAGCTGCGATCTGGCAGCCGTTGAATAGTTCGCGCGCTGTCGCAGGCGATGTTCCCGTCGTCGAGTTCGACTCCGCGCTGAAGCTCAGCGATCGCCTGCTTGGTGATCGCGCCCTCGACCGTTGCTCGGTAGGTCTTGGCCACCTCATGGCTGGGGTGGGTCAGCCGGTTGCCGAGTTCGCCGTCGTTCGTCAGCAGCAACAGCCCCTCGGTGTCCGCGTCGAGTCGGCCCACGTGGAAGAGCCCCGGCTCGCGATCCGCCACTGCATCGCCCACGCACGGGCGGCCTTGTTCGTCGGACATGGTGGTGACCATTCCGCGGGGCTTGTTCAACGCCAAGACCACGATCCCCGGGGCTGTCGGCACCCGCTGACCATCGACATGGATCACACTGGTTGCGGGATCGACGCGGGTGCCGAGCTCGTTGACGATTCGACCATCGACGCTGACCCGGCCGTCGACGATCATCTCCTCGGCCGCGCGTCGACTCGCCACACCGGCACGAGCCAGCACCTTTTGCAGCCGGATTCCCGACTCGGGTTCGTCAACCACCGACGGAGTCCAGCACCTCTTCCAAATCCCCGAGATCGGGCAGGTGCTCAGCGAGCGGCGGCAGTTCGTCCAGCGAGGCGATCCCCAGCCGTTCGAGGAAGTAGCCGGTGGTTCGGTACAAGATCGCTTGGGATTCGTCGTCGGTTCCGGCCTCTTCGATGAGTCCGCGGGTGAGCAGCGTCTTGATCACCCCATCGACGTTCACTCCGCGAACTGCACTGACGCGACCTCGAGACACCGGCTGCTGATACGCGATCACCGCGAGGGTCTCCAACGAAGCCTGCGTGAGGCGTGCTTGTTGGCCATCGAGGACCCAGCGCTCGATCAGTGGACTGCACTCGGCGCGGGTGTAGAAGCGCCAGCCACCGGCCACCTCGCGCAGATCGAAGCCACGCATCTGCTCGGTGTACTCGGCAGCGAGTTCGCGCACCACCGGCTCCACCTCCTCAACCGGGCGCCGGGTGGCTTCGGCGAGGGTCATGGTCGGCATCGGTTCGTCCGCAAGCAACAACAGCGCTTCGAGCGCCGCCCGCAGGGATGGTGCGCCCAACTCTTCGGGGGTCTCCTCGCTCATGACTGCTCCTGTTCTGCTTCATCGGGCGATGGGGCTTGATCGATCTCGCGCTCGACATCGAATTCGTCGGTCACTTCGACCTCCCCATCATCGCTTCCGGTCCAGCGGATCGTTAGGTCACCGAGGGGGGCCACTTGGTCGAATACGACGACGTGCTCGCGGTACAACTCCAGCAACGCCAAGAAGCGACCAACGACGACGAGCACGGAGTCCGCATCACCGATGAGTGCACGGAAGGTCGATGTGCGTGCTTTGCGAAGTCGGTTGACGATGATCGTGGCCTGCTCACGCACGCTGACCTTCGGCACATGCAGATGCCCGGTTCCCACCTGCGGTTCGTCCTTGGGGGCCAGTGCGATCGCCGCGAGAGCGGCGAATTGATCGGCACCTAGACCGATCAACACTTCGGGCAACAACGCGGCGAATTGCGGTTCGAGCGACACCGTGCGCGGTAGGCGCTTGCCGGCTGATTCCATCTGATCGGCCAAGATCGCCGCGACTTCCTTGTAGGCGCGGTACTGCAGCAATCGCGCGAACAACAGGTCACGAGCCTCAAGGAGGGCGAGGTCCTCTTCGTCCTCCACTTCGCCGCTGGGCAACAAACGCGCGGCCTTGAGGTCCAGCAACGTGGCGGCGACCACCAGGAAGCTGCTGGCTTCGTCGAGGTCCCATTCGCGGCCGCTGCCCTTGATGGCTTTGATGTAGGAGATGAACTCGTCGGTGACCTGATGCAGCGCGAGTTCGGTGACTTCGAGTTTGTGCTTGGAGATCAGTGACAGCAGCAGGTCGAAGGGGCCTTCGAAATCGCCGACCCGAACCGAGAACCCTTCATGCGGCGCTGCATCCTCGGTTGCCACTGTCACCTCGGAAGCCTCGAGGGGGTTCTCCGCGGCTTCGGCGGAGAGGGTCACCGGGCCAGGACCTCCCTCGCCAAGCGGCGGTAGGCCTGAGCTCCGGAACTACTCGATGCGAAAGATGTGATCGGTTCGCCGGCCACAGCGGCATCGGGGAACTTGACCGTGCGGTTGATCACCGTGGTGAACACTTGGTCACCGAACGCCTTCGTCACGGTTTCCAGCACCTCGCGGCTGTGCAAGGTGCGGGGGTCGTACATGGTGGCGAGCACACCGAGGATGCGCAGATCCGGATTGAGCCGGCCCATCACCTTGTTGATGGTGTCGGTGAGTAGCGCCACTCCGCGCAATGCGAAGTACTCCGTTTCCATCGGGATGATGACATCGGTGCTCGCGGTCAATGCGTTGACGGTCAACAGGCCGAGCGAGGGCTGGCAATCGATGAGGATGATGTCGTAGTCATCGACCACCGGGGCGAGCGCACGCTGCAGCGCGTACTCCCGGCCAACCTCGGATACCAGTTGGATTTCCGCGGCCGACAAATCGATATTGCTGGGCAGCAGTTCCAGTCCGGGGACATCGGTAGGCATCAAGACGTCGCCGAGGTGGCACTCGGGGTCGGTGAGCAGGTTGTAGACGGTCAGGTCCATGTCGTTCGGGTTGTAGCCAAGGGCCACGGACAGCGCACCTTGCGGATCGAAGTCGACCAAGAGCACCCGGCGGCCGTAGTCGGCCAGGGCAGCGCCGAGGCTGACGGTCGAGGTGGTCTTACCGACGCCACCTTTTTGGTTGACCATCGAGATGATGCGCGCCGGCCCATGCGCATCCAACGCCGGGGGCGCCGGGATGTCCGGGAGATCGCGTTCCGCAGCGCCACCGGTCGGCGCGTCGGAATCGGGCGACTTACTCATCGAGGTCCTTTCGCTGATCCGCTCGAGCCTACTGCGCTCGGGGGTGGCTTTGGGCGTACACCTCGCGCAGCGCGTCGGCCGTGACCAGGGTGTAGATCTGCGTGGTGGTGACCGAGGCGTGGCCCAGCAACTCCTGCACGACACGCACATCCGCCCCACCTTCCATCAGGTGCGTGGCGTAGGAGTGTCGGAGGGTGTGGGGGCCTACGTGCTCGCCCAATTCGGCCTGCGCGGCGGCGGCGCGCACGACTTCCCAGGCACCTTGCCGGGACAACCGTCCCCCGCGAACCCCCAGGAACAGCGCCGGACCTGCCCCTCGGCGACTCCCGCTGGCCAAGGCAGGTCGCCCGCGCACCAGGTAATCGCGCACCGCGCGGATGGCTGACCCGCCAACCGGGAGCCGGCGCTGCTTGTTGCCTTTCCCGGTCACCGTCACCACACCGGATTCCAGATCCAGGTCATCGACATCGAGGGCCACGATCTCGGATATTCGCGTCCCGGTTCCGTAGAGCAGCTCCACGAGTGCACGATCTCGAGATCCAACGGTGGTTGCCGGATCGGCCGTGGCCTCGATCAATTTCTCGATGCTGGAGTAGGGCAGGGCTTTGGGGAGCCGTTGGGGAATTGCCGGTGGCGTGATGTCCGCCGCCGGGTCGACTTCGGTCCACCCTTCCAACGCCGCGAACCGATGGAAAGTGCGCACGGCCACCACCACGCGGGCAGCGCTAGCGGGCGACAACGCCGACTCGCCGTCGTCCCCGCGCCGCAGCGAGCCGGCGAATTCGGCCACGTTCGTCGCCTCGATCTGGTCTAGGTGTTCGATGCCGAGTGAATCGCACCAGCGCTGGTAGCGGGCAAGATCACGCCGGTAGGCAGCGACGGTATTGGCCGCTAACCCTCGCTCCACGGCCACGTGATCGAGGTAGCCCGCCACGGCGTCGGCGAGCGTGAGATCCACAGGTGACCTCACGTGCCGCG
>CAZWIW010000032.1:5361-9147 GCA_964634545.1 uncultured Rubrivirga sp. | reverse complement strand
GTCAGCAACGGCGGTTCCCCGGCAACATCGAGTAGCCCAGCCGGCGGCTCGAACAAGTACATGCCCACCGGATGCCGGTACTGGCGGATCAACAGCACGCGATCTTCCTCATCGAGCGCGATGATCGCTACGGCACCGGGGTGGATGAGCACATCGCGCACCGCTTGGTGGTCACCGATGCGCACTTCATCGCGCACAACCGACCAGACCCGGCCGGAGAAAACTTCACTTCGATCCGAAACGGGGAAAACCGCCGCCTCATCGGCGACCTCGCCGGTCCAGGTTTCGTCCGCGCGCGGCACTCCCTGCGGGGGCATCGACGTCTTTCGCTACGCCGTGTGCGGCGCGGCTGCCGCGCCGGTGCGCCCCGAAGTGCGCTCAAGGGCGGCTTCCACGAGTCCGGCGAATAGCGGGTGCGCCCGCGTGGGCCGGGACCGAAACTCCGGGTGCGCTTGGGTGCCGACATAGAACGGGTGAACATCCGCGGGCAGTTCGACGAACTCCACGAGCCGACCATCAGGGCTGGTTCCGGAGAACACCAAGCCGGCCGCCTCGAGCTGCGGGCGGTAGGCGTTGGAGACTTCGTAGCGATGCCGGTGGCGTTCGTCCACGTACGGTTCGCCGTAGGCCTTCTCCGCCTGGCTACCCGGCAGCAACTTCGCCGGATACAGCCCCAGGCGCATAGTTCCGCCCATGTCGCGATCACCGGCGATCACCTCTCGCTGATCGGCCATCGTGGCGACCACCGGGTAGGGAGTGGACTCGTCGAACTCCAAGGAATTGGCGCCTTCGAGGCCAGCAACCGAACGGGCGTATTCCACGACCATGCACTGCAGCCCCAGACACAGGCCGAGGGTGGGAATGCCGTGCTCGCGTGCGTAGGTGAGTGCCCCGAGTTTTCCTTCGATCCCCCGCACACCGAAGCCTCCGGGCACGCAAATGCCATCGAGCCCTTCGAGGTTGCGGGCGGCTCCCTCGGGGCTAGCGCACTCATCGCTGGACACCCAGCGCAGGTTCACTTTGCAATCGTGGTGAAAACCGCCGGCGCGGATCGCTTCGGTAACCGACAGGTAGGCATCGGGCAGATCGATGTACTTGCCGACCAACCCGATGGTCACCTCGCTCTTCGGGTGATGCACCCGGCGCAGCAGATCGTCCCAATCGGTCCAATCGACATCCCGGAACGGCAAGCCAAGGCGGCGCACCACGTAGGCATCGAGGCCTTCGGAGTGCACCACCTTCGGGATGTCGTAGATGCTCGGGGCATCGACCGCGGCCACAACCGCTTCAGCATCGACGTCGCACATGAGCGAGATCTTGCGCTTGATGCTGGAGGGAACCGGCCGGTCGGCCCGCAGCACTATGGCATCGGGCTGAATACCGATGTTGCGCAGCGAAGCCACCGAGTGCTGAGTGGGCTTGGTCTTCAACTCCCCGGACGGACCGATGTACGGCAGCAGCGATACGTGCAAGAAGAAGACGTTGTCCCGGCCCACTTCGTGCCGCACCTGGCGGACGGCTTCCAAGAACGGCAGGGATTCGATATCACCGACGGTGCCGCCGACTTCGGTGATGACGACGTCGACCTCGGGTCCAGCCATCCGACGGATGCGTGCCTTGATCTCGTTGGTGATGTGCGGGATGACCTGCACGGTGTCGCCGAGGTATTCCCCGCGGCGTTCCTTCGCGATGACCGTCGAATACACCTGACCGGTGGTGACGTTGGCGGACCCATGCAAATCGGTGTCCAAGAACCGCTCGTAGTGCCCGATGTCGAGGTCGGTCTCGGCGCCATCGTCGGTCACGAACACTTCACCGTGCTGGAACGGGTTCATCGTTCCTGGGTCGACGTTGAGATAGGGATCGAGCTTTTGCATCGTGACCCGCAGGCCGCGTGCTTTCAGCAGATTTCCCAGACTCGAGGCGGTCAACCCCTTACCCAGGGACGACGCCACACCTCCGGTGACGAACAGATGCTTGGTGACCGTCGGAGCGCTGCGGGGGATGTCCACGGGTGACCAGACTAGCGCGCACGCTTGCCGGCCGGCCGCGCCGCGCCGCCGGCTTCGGCCCGGGCGACCTCGAGTAACTCTTCGGCGTGCGCCGCACCGGTGGCCGAACCTTCCAGCCCGCTGAGCATCCGCACCAATTCGGCCACTCGATCCGGACCATCCACGGCTAGCACGTCGGCCGACGTGACCGAGCCGTCCCCGCTCTTGGTCACCACCAGGTGCCGATCGGCGAAGGCCGCCACCTGCGGTAGGTGCGTCACGACCACTACTTGAACGTGGCGGGCCAGCCGGGCCAGTCGCCGCCCGACCTCCACCGCCACCGCGCCACCGACCCCGGCGTCCACCTCGTCGAAGACCATCGTGGGCACCGTTGCGCTGTCCGCCAGGGCGACTTCGAAGGCCAACGCCAATCGGGACAACTCCCCGCCCGATGCACCTTTGCCGATGGGTCGGGCGCTCGCGCCGGCGTGTGGGATCAAGGTGATCGCCACGGTGTCTCCCCCGTGGGCATGCAGCGATTGCGGCTCGCGGGTGGAAGTGAGCGCCACGTCCAGGCGCGCCTCCGGCATGGCCAGATGCGTCAACTCCTGGTGCACCGCTTCCAACAGCCGCCCCGCGGCTTCGCGACGCAGCGCGGACAACTCCTCGGCTTGTTTGCTCGCGGCCTGCGCTAGCTCGTCAACCGCCAAACTCAACTGCTCGATGCGTTCGGTGCTGGTGTCCGCGGCTGAGATCTGCTCGGCGGCGTCGGCTCGCCAGCGCAACACATCCTCGATGGTGGCGCCATAGGACTTACGCAGCCCGGACAACCGCGATCGACGCTCTTCCACCCACGCCTGCCTTGCCGGATCCGCGTCCAGTTGGCGGACGTAGTCGCTGAGTTCACCATCGATATCGACACATTCGGTCAGTACCGACTCCACTCGCGCCGACAACTCGCGCACCCGCTCGTCGATATCGGCGATCGCCGCCAACTCCTCACGCGCACCCGCCAACCGGGTGATCGCAGCCGCAGCGTCGATGTCATCACCACTGCCGGACAGCTTTGCGCGCGCTGCCACGGCTCCGTCACGCAACGCACCGGCGTGCGACAGCACGGCGGCTTCGGCATCGAGGCTCGCATCTTCGCCGGCTTCGGGAGCAACATCGTCGATTTCCGCGATGCCTAGTCGCAGCAAAGCTGCTTGCCGCTCGGCTTCCTGCGCGCCGGCGCGAAGTTGCTCGAGTTCACGCCTCGCCTGCTGCCAACTTCGCCACGTCTCGGTGTATCCCGCCAGCGCAGCTGCCAGCTCCGCGCCACCGAAACGATCGACCATTGCGCGCTGCCAAGCAGCTTCACGCAACTTCGCCTGATCCATTTGCCCGTGCACCGCCACGATGTGCGACCACACTTGCGCCAAGGTCGACACCGGAACCGGTCGCGCATCCAGATAGGCCCGCGAACGGCCGCCTGCAGCGATGGTGCGTCGCGTGATGACGGCACCATCTTCGGGCGCGCTCAAGCCCAGTTCCTCGAAGTCTTCCAACAGCACCGAGGACCCATCCACGCTCACCACGGCATCGACTTCGGCTCCAGCGTCTCCATCACGCAGCATTCCCGCATCGGCTCGTCCACCGCGCAGCAATTCCAGGCCGGAGAGCACCATGGTCTTGCCCGCTCCGGTCTCCCCGGTGATGACGGTCAGACCCGGGGCGAGTTCCACGCAGGCTTCATCGATGACACCGATGCCGCGAATGCGCACTTCCTCGATCACACCGTCTCCGTCATGAACGC
>CAZWIW010000032.1:3908-5261 GCA_964634545.1 uncultured Rubrivirga sp. | reverse complement strand
CCATCGACGTCACCATCCGTGCCACCGACGAGCAGTCCGGAGGCATCGGGATCGAGGTCTAACGCCGCGAGGTCCTGCTCGGGCCCGCGTACGTTCGCGCCCGCTGCCAGCAGCGCGCGCACCACTCGGGTCGCCACCCCGGGCGCTTCGTCGCTGGCGGTGTTCACGACCACGAAGACGTTCACGGGCGAGGAACTCATGCTGGCCCCTCCTGCACGGCGCGCTCGATCGCCGCGGCCACTTCGCGTTCGTCCATACCGCCATCATCCCCGGGTTCGCGGCTGGCGTCACTACCGGATGTGCTCATCCACAGGAAGTACTCCACGTTCCCCTTCGGGCCGGGCAGCGGGCTCGCACTGACCCCATGCACCGCCAGTCCCAGCTCCCGCGCAGCGCTGGCCACCTGCGCCACCGCCTCGATCCGCACCGCCGGGTCGGTCACCACCCCCGAACCGACCCGATCGCGGCCGACTTCGAACTGTGGTTTCACCATGACCAGGAACGACGCCCCCGGCGCCGCCACGCCCACGAGTGCCGGCAGCACCTTGGTCAAGGAGATGAAGGACAGGTCCGCGACCACGAGGTCCGGACGCATGGGCAGGTCCTCGATGCTCAATTGGCGCACGTTCACTCTCTCGCGCACCACTACCCGCGGATCATTGCGCAAACTCCACGCCAACTGCCCGTAGCCGACATCGACGGCCATCACCTGCCCAGCACCGCGCTCAAGCAGCACTTGGGTGAAACCCCCGGTGGATGCACCGGCATCGAGCGCATTCGTCCCTGCAACATCGAGTTCGAACGCATCGAGCGCACCGATGAGTTTGTGCGCTCCGCGCGAGACGTATTCCTTACCCGCCGCGTCGATTTCGATCGCCGCGGACTCCTCCACCTGCGTGGCCGCCTTGGTGGCGGTGACTCCGGCAACGCTCACCCGGCTCGCTTCGATCGCGCTGCGTGCCTGCTCGCGCGAAGCGACCAGGCCGCGCCGCACCAATTCGGCATCGAGTCGTCGACGCGCCACCGCCGGGGCGACCTAGTTCTTCCGAATCCGGCCTAGGCCGGCTCGTCCTCGGCGAGTCCGTCGAGGACTTCGCGCAGCGACCGCTCGATCGCATCGAGGTGCGCCGCGTGCTCGGTCACGTCTGCGCCATCGAGAGCGTGCAGTCCCTCCAAGGCAGCATCCACGTTCGCGTGCCCGGTGGGCTCCCAGACCGGCAGCACGGTGTCGGGATCGGGTGCTTCGTCGAGGACCAGCACCTCGTCTTGGTCGTGACCGGGATCTTCTGCCTGCTCGTTCACTCCGGCACCACCTTCTTCTTGACCTTCGGCGCCTTGGTCTCTTCGGAAGCC
>CAZWIW010000032.1:0-3808 GCA_964634545.1 uncultured Rubrivirga sp. | reverse complement strand
CCAGCGCGACCAACACCGACCACCGCGCACTCCCCTGCCGGCGCCGCCAAGGCGCGCAGATCGTGCGCCAGGTAGGTGGGGCGGTCTTCTTCGGGTGCCTCGTGCAGCGCCTGCAACTGCTCAGGTCCGGTCACCCCGGTAAGTACCAACAGCGTGTCCATGCCCGCCCGATTCCCACCGCGAATATCGGTGTCGATGCGATCACCCACCACCAGGGGCCGCTGCAGCCCCCACCGTTCTGCGGCCACCTGCATCAACAGCGGCTCGGGCTTGCCGGTGATCGCATCGGGCATCCGACCGGCGGCGTTCGCCACCGCCTGCACCATCGATCCATTCCCCGGTGCCAGCCCCTCGGCGGTCGGCAACGTGAGATCGCCGTTCGTCGCCACCCACATCGCACCGCCCTGGATGGCATAGGCGGCCTGCGCAAGGTCGGCCCATCGAAGGTCGGGGCCGAAACCTTGAACTACGGCCGCCACCGAAGCCCCCGGTTCGCGAACCGGCTCGAAGCCCGCTTCGCGCATGGCTTCATCGATGCCCGGGCCACCAACCACGAAGACCCGAGCACCCGCGGCTAGGCCCTGGTCGCGTAGGTAACTGGCCGCTCCCTGCGGTGAGGTGATCACCTGCTCGGCATCCAGCGAGTACCCCAGGCCCTGCAGTTTCGCGGCAACCGCGCTCGGGGGGTGGGCCGCGTTGTTCGTCACCACACCCCACATTCGATGCGCTTGCCTCGAAACCCAGGTCAACGCATCGACGGCGTGGTCCACCACCTGCGGTCCACGAAACAGCACACCGTCGGCGTCCACGATCAACCCGTCGTAACCAGCGACCAACGGCGCCACCGACTCAGCCTGCATCAAAACTGCGCCTCGATCGGACCCTCGAGCGGCAGCCCTGCCTCGCTGCGCGCCCGCAGCGTGGCCTTCACCTGGCTCAATGCTTGCCCGTAGTCCGCCCGATCCGGTCGCATCACGAACGCCATCGACAGGTGGTCGCGGGCAGCCGGGAACGCCTGGCGTCGCCACAGCGCCATACCTAGCGCGTAGTGCGCGTAGTCCTCATCCGGGGTGCGCTCGACCAACTCCGTCAAGACCTCGATGGCCTCGTCGTATCGGCGCGCCTCGAACAGCGCTCGACCCAGCGCCTCCAGGACAGCCGGACTCGGCTCGGTTCGCCGGACCCGCTCTAACAGCGTTGCCGCCGCATCACTGTTTCCCTCCGATAGAAGAACCAGCGCGCGCTGGTACCAGTCGTAGGGTTCGCCGGCCGGGTTCTTGTCGTCGTGCTCATCCACGCCCGCATGGTCGCACGGAGCCCAACTCACACGACGCGCAGATTGCGTACCAAGACCTCGGTGGTGCTGCCCACCGCACCTGCTCCAGCGCCAGCTCCCCCGCGCCAGAACCGCCGACGCAGCACCCCCTCCACCTCGACCTGCGTTCCCGGTTCCAGTCGCTGCAACCGATCACGGATCTTGCGGTTGGTGGTGGTGCAGGCGATCGCGTCGACTTTGGTCGCGCCTCGACGTTCCCGGGGCGGACGATCCACGATCACCGTGAAGCTCGTCAGTTCATCGCCGCTGGGTAGCTCGCGCGAGCGCACATGGGCGCCGAGCCTGCCGGTGACATCCACATGCGACGACGTTGCCGGTGGTGTGTTCGCTGCCATAGGTCCTCCTTTGCCGGACTCACCGCACTTTGCGGTCGTATCCAGACAACAGCGACGCAGGCTCGGGTTTCCAGCCCCGATCGCTGACGGTGGATGGAATTCCACGTCAGAATGCATCTGTGGAAAACCCCGATCCGATCGTCGAGGCCTTGGGGGATGACGTCTTCGCGATCGATACCCAGATGGGCGGGCACGCCGGCATCACCTCGAGTTACCTGATTCGCAGTTCGCGGCCCTGCCTGGTCGAAACGGGCACTGCCCTCTCGGCCCCGGTCGTGATCGCTGCACTTTCCGAACTCGGGATCGATCCGGCGGACCTCGCCACGATCGTGGTCACCCATATCCACCTCGACCACGCAGGCGGAGTCGGCGACATCGCGGCGCACTACCCCCATGCCGACGTGGTGGTCCACGAACGCGGCGCCCGCCACCTGGCCGATCCGACCAAACTCGTCGCCAGCGCCCAGCGGGTGTTCGGCCCGGACATGGATCGCATGTTCGGACCCCTGCTCCCCACCCCGAGTGAGCGCCTGACCACCCTCGGCGATACGGGCTTCATCGACCTGGGTGATGGCCGGCGCCTCGACGCCTTCCACAACCCCGGCCACGCCAAGCACCATGTGGCACTCGTTGATTCGCAGTCCGGTGACCTCTACACCGGTGATGCCGCCGGGGTTTTCGTGCCCGACACCGCCGAGGTGCGCCCAGCCACCCCGCCACCGGACTTCGATCTCGACCTGGCCTTGGATTCCCTCGAGCGGATGCGCATCGCCCGACCTACCCGGTTGCTGTTCAGTCACTTCGGCCCCGTCACCGACGTGGAAGACGTTTTCGATCAGTCCGAAGCCGAACTTCGTTACTGGGTCGAGCAGGTCTCGCAGGCCTACCACCAGGGCCTTGACCTCGAGCACGCCATCGTGATGGTCAAGGAGAAGGACCGCGAGCGGCATCCGAACTTCTATGCCGACGACGAACGCGCCGCGAAGTTCGAGGAGCTATCCAGCACCGGCGCCCAAGTGGCCGGCATCTGGCGCTGGCTCGAGACGACGGCTACCTCCCCCTAACGCCGAACGGGCACTTCTGGACGTCGAGTGGGCAATGCTGAACTTCAGGATTGCCCACTCGGCACGTCAGAAGTGCCGGTTCATGCAGAAGGGATGTCCAACTCGCCGTCGATATCCGAGGCGGCTGCCTTCGCGAACCACTCGCGAGCCTGGTCGTCACGACCACCGGCCTCGAGCGCATGTGCGTAGGCGTATTCCAACCGTGCCCGTTGCCCGCCTGCGGGAAGTGAGGTGAGTTCGGGGATCTCCAGCAGCACCAGTGCCGCGTCCACTTGACCCATGTCCGAACGAGCACCGGAGGCGACGATCGCCGCCTCCACCTTGGTTTCGGGATCACTCGTGCGCAATTCGCGCAGCAACTCAAGGGCACGCTCCGGACGACCGAGTCCACGTTCACAGTCGGCCATCATCGGTACGAAGGAATCATCACCGGTCATCCGGCGCACGGCGCGCAACTCTGCGAGTGCATCCGAGTAGTCACCGCACCGGTAGGCGACGATGCCCATCGCTTCCCGCACGCACGCCACCCGCCCGGCAACCCGTTTGGCTTCGGCAGCGTGTTCGCGGGCGGCGGCCACATCGTCGTCGGCTAGCGCCCACTCCGCCGCGAGCAGATGCCCGGCCACCTTCTCCTGCAACTCCTCGGGCAAAGTGCGCAACTCGTTGATGACCGCCGGGTCGAGTTCGGTGATATCGATGTCCTCGGGGATCGCAGGTCCGCGTGGTCGTTGCTCACGCTGGGGTCGCGGTGGACGCGCTCCGCGCTCGGCTCCCGGACTCCGTGTGCCGGGCCGGCCACCGGGCTTGCCACCCGGTTTACCACCTGGTCTGCCGCCAGGCTTGCTGCCCGGCTTACCGCCCGACCTACCACCGGGCTTACCACCGGGCTTACCACCCGCTCTTCCGCCCGACCGGCCCCCACCCGACGGTCGACGATCGCTTCCAGAACGCTCCACGGTCCTATCCTCTCGGGTACTCGCTCGGCAAAAAACAAAGGCCACCCGAAGGTGGCCTTTGTAAAAAATGTCCGGCGGCGTCCTACTCTCCCACGCAGTCACCCGCGCAGTACCATC
>CAZWIW010000031.1:0-19115 GCA_964634545.1 uncultured Rubrivirga sp. | reverse complement strand
CAGTTACGGATCCGCCGCCGCGAACGCCGCCCGGACCGCCCTCGCTACCGTCTCCCCGTGAGCCTCCCCGAGCAGACTTCCGCGAGGATCCGCCACCGCGGCGCCTACCTGGAGATGCTGATCGGCTCGATCGTCGGGTTGATCGCCTCCTTCGTTCTGGCGGTCGATGCCCTCGAACTCGCCGCCAACCCGAACGCTGTCTTCAGTTGTGACATCAGCGCCAAGATCTCCTGCGGCACGGTCGGCTCCACCTGGCAGGCCAATCTGCTGGGCTTCCCGAATGCCTATCTGGGTTTGGTCAGCGAACCGGTGGTCATAACCGTGGCGATTGCTGCGCTGGCTGGCGTCGCCTTCCCCCGCTGGTTCATGCTCACCGCGCAGGCGTTCTACTCGATCGGCTTCGCCTTCGCCTACTGGCTGTTCTTCCAGTCCTACTTCGTGATCGGCGCGCTGTGCCCGTGGTGCTTGACCATCACCGTCACCACCACGTTGGTCTTCTTCTCCATCACCCGGGTCAACATCTTGGACGGCAACCTCAGGTTCGGTGGCGCCACAAACAAGATCCAATCCTTGGTCAGAGGCTGGGTAGACGTCTACCTAATGGTCATCATCCTGGCGATTTTTGCTGCGATGGTGGTCGTGCGCTACCTCTAGCCCGAGAGAGTTGAGGCGGCGAGCGGCTCACGAGACAGTGTCACGGGTCCGTCGGCCGAGTAAGAGATCTATCGCCCAGAACAGCAGGCCCAACACGATTCCGAGGGCCGCTACTCCCACGATGTTGACCAGCACCGCAGGTAGCCCATAGGCGATCACGTTCAGGAATTCGTAGGGATAGGCATCGATGAACTGTCCGCGAATCAGCGTCAGCACCGCCCACACGATGGGAATCACCAGGGCGGTGAAGACCGAGGCGAGCGTCAGTTGCCGGCGCGGACCGACCAGCAGCCACAGGAACACGGTCATCGCCGGCACGATGTAGTGCTTGATCGAGTTGACGATGATGTCCAGGCCTTCCACCTGAGCATCGGGCGCCAGCACGATGGCGTAGATCAATCCAGTGATCGAGATCATCACGAGGGAATCCATCCGAACCGTGCTCCACACCAGACCCCGCCGATCGGGGTTGCGGGCCAGCATCGTCAAGACGATGGCCACCAGCAGGTTGCTCAAGTTGGTGAAGTAGCTGGCGGTGTCGGCAAGGCGGCCGGTGAGGCCGGCGAGACCAGGTGGGTTGTCGCCCAAGGAGTTCGGCGGCAGATCGACGGGCGGGTAGACATTGAAGATCGTGAGCACCAGCCCGAAGATCAATCCGAACCAGGTGATCCCGGCCGCAATCGCATACACCCGGCGCGTGGTCATCACCGAACTTTAGGGGTTCAGGGCAGGTGAATTAGGGCGTTTACGCACCGAGTGGATGCCAAACAGTCTTGATCTCGGTGAAAGAGCGGATGCGAGACGGGGTCGGGGCTGCGTACCAATCGGCATCGGGTTTGGGCCCGCGCACCCTCTTCACAGTGCCGGCAGCTTGGCGTTCGAGATCTGTTGCGACGGATCCATCGACGATGCCGGTCAGGTCAAGGGCATTGACATCCGCATGCTCGGCTAGCCACGGCATCACCTCGGCTGGTGCGCCAGTGAGGATGTTGACTACGCCACCCGGAACATCAGACGTGGCCAGACATTCGGCGAGAGTGATCGCGGGTATCGGTCGTGCGGGGCTGGGCAGCACTACACATGCGTTACCGGTGACGATGATCGGTGCGATGACGCTCGTCAGCCCGAGGACGCTGTGGTCTTGTGGAGCAACAGCGGCGACCACACCGGTGGGTTCCGGGATAGAGAAGTTGAAGTAGGGCCCGGCAACGGGATTCGTGTTGCCGATGACTTGTGCGTACTTATCGGCCCAGCCGGCGTACCAAACCCAACGGTCGATGGCTGCGTCAAGTTGATTGGTGGCTTTCTTGGTGGAGACGCCCTCGCCCTGCGCGATCTCCGCGATGAATTGATCGCGACGACCTTCCATGACCTCAGCGATTCGGTAGAGAACCTGGCCGCGGTTGTAGGCGGTGGCGGTGGACCACTTCGCGAAGGCGCTTCGGGCCGCAAGCACTGCGTCGCGTGCGTCCTTGCGACTGGCCTGGGCGACATTGGCAATGAACTCACCGTTCACGTCTGTCACTTCGTAGGTGCGACCGGATTCACTCCGCGGAAAGGCGCCGCCGATGAAGAGCTTGTGGGTCTTGCGAACCTCGACTCTGCTCATGAGTTGTCCTCCGTATCGAGGTAGGCCCCGAGACCAGCGATACCGCCTTCGCGACCGAAACCGGATTCCTTGAAGCCGCCGAACGGACTGGTGGGGTCGAATCGGTTGAAGGTGTTCGCCCACACGATGCCGGAGCGCATCTTGTCGGCCATCCACAGGATGCGGCTGCCCTTTTCTGTCCAGATACCGGCGGACAGGCCGAAGGGAGTGTTGTTGGCCTTCTCGACTGCTTCCTCGGGGGTGCGGAAGGTCAGGACCGACAGCACGGGGCCGAAGATCTCCTCGCGTGCGATGCGGTGGGCTTGCGTAACGTTCGTGAATACCGTGGGCGGGAACCAAAAACCCTTATCCGGGATCGGGCAGGTGGGGCTCCAGCGCTGCGCGCCTTCGTCCTCGCCGGACTTGGTGAGTTCCTCGATCTTGGCAAGTTGCGCTCGGGAGTTGATGGCGCCGATGTCGGTGTTCTTGTCCATCGGATCACCCAGGCGCAGGGTCTGGAGTCTGCGCTTGAGGGAGTGCAGGGCCTCATCGGCGATTGATTCCTGCACGAGCAAGCGACTGCCTGCGCAGCACACATGACCTTGGTTGAAGTAGATGCCGTTGACGATGCCTTCGATGGCCTGGTCGATCGGGGCGTCGTCGAAAAGAATGTTCGCGGCTTTCCCACCGAGTTCGAGAGTGAGTTTCTTGTTGGTTCCCGCCACTGAACGTTGGATCGCCTTGCCCACCTCGGTGGATCCGGTGAACGCGACCTTGTTCACGTCCGGGTGTTCCACGAGGATGCGGCCGGTGTCGCCTGCACCGGTGATGATGTTGACCACGCCGGGAGGGAGGTCTGCCTGCTGGCAGATGTCTGCGAACGCGAGCGCGGTGAGCGGTGTGGTCTCAGCGGGCTTGAGCACCACGGTGTTTCCGCAGGCGAGCGCCGGAGCGATCTTCCAGGCCAGCATCAGCAGTGGGAAGTTCCACGGGATTACCTGCGCGGCAACGCCCAGGGACTTCGGGTTCGGTCCGTAGCCGGCGAATTCGAGTTTGTCCGCCCAGCCTGCGTGGTAGAAGAAGTGCGCGGCAACGAGTGGGATGTCGACGTCGCGTGATTCGCGGATCGGCTTGCCGTTGTCGAGCGTCTCGAGCACCGCGAGTTCGCGGGAGCGCTCTTGGATGATGCGCGCGATACGGAAGATGTATTTCGCACGGTCCTTTCCGGACATCTTCGACCAGGTTTTCTCGTACGCCTTGCGTGCAGCTTTGACGGCTGCATCGACGTCGGCCTGGCCGGCCTCAGCCACCTCGCTCAGAACTTCCTCAGTGGCTGGGTTGATGGTCTTGAAGTGCTCGCCGGACTTGGGCTCGACGAACTTTCCGCCGATGAACAGTCCATAACTGGAATCGATGTCCACAACGGAACGAGACTCCGGCGCTGGGGCGTAGTCGAAGGTCATGTGGTCTGTGCCTTTTCCTTAATCGATCGTGACGTAGTCGGGGCCGGAGTAGTGGCCGTCGCGCATCCGTTGGCGCTGCTGGAGCAGATCGTTCAGCAAGCTGGATGCACCGAAGCGGAACAGGTCCGGGGTGAGCCAGGCGTTCCCCACGGTCTCGTTGACCAGGACCAGGTACTTGATGGCGTCCTTGCTGGTCTTGATGCCGCCGGCTGCCTTCACGCCCACCTTGGTGCCGGCCTTGTCCGCGAAATCGCGCACTGCCTCGAGCATGAGGAGAGTGACGGGGAGAGTTGCAGCAGGGGAGACCTTGCCGGTGGAGGTCTTGATGAAGTCTGCCCCGGCCTCCATGGCGAGCCAACTAGCGCGGCGGACGTTGTCGTAGGTCTTGAGTTCTCCGGTCTCCAAGATCACTTTCAGGTGAGCGTCGCCGCAGGCTTGCTTAATCGCGGTGATCTCGTTGAAGACCTTGGCGTAGTCGCCAGCCAGAAATGCACCGCGGTCGATGACCATGTCGATCTCGTCAGCACCGGCGGCAACTGCCTCCTTGGTGTCCATGAGTTTGACGTCCATGCTCGCCCGACCGCTGGGGAAGGCGGTTGCGACGGCGGCCACGTGGATGTGGTTCTGGACTGCATCTCGTGCGATGGGAACCAGGTCTCCGTAGACACAGACCGCGGCAACGCTCGGGCAGGTGTTGTCGGTTGGATCCGGGCGCAACGCCTTCGCGCACATCGCCTTGACCTTGCCGGGGGTGTCCATGCCCTCGAGGGTGGTGAGGTCGACCATCGAGATTGCGGTGTCGATCGCCCAGATCTTGGATTCGTTCTTGATCGAGCGGGTGGCCAGGGTGGCAGCGCGGGCTTCCAGACCCACCTGATCCACGCCGGGGAGCCCCTTGAGGTACGCCTTCAGTCCGTCCGAGGAGGTGTCGGTGAGAGGGCGGGTGGGAAGAAGGCTCACGGGGGAAGGGTATTCGGTGGCTCTAGGAAGACGTCAGAGTCTGGCTGAAGTCCACAGACAGAACCACACCCCAGGGTTCTTCTCGGAGAACCGTGGCGGAGTGAGTGACCTCGCCGTCGGATGCGGTGACTACTTCACCGGTGCGAATCTGTGAGCGTGTGCCCGCTCGAAGGCCTTCCCAGGTGGCGAACGTCTCGCCGGGGTTGGGCGTCAGCATGAAGTCCACGTCAAAGACGACCTGACTGACCATGGCACCTAGTTTGCCTCTCTCAACCTGACCGGTACGCACGAGGGTGAATCCCGAGTTCAGCAGCTCATGCGAGTTGAGCCCAAAGATGAAGCGACGGCCTGTGAGGACGGGGTGGGTCTCGCACAAGAGCTGTGCCGTGTACCTGTTTGTGGCACCGAAAACGGAGATCCTCAGCAGACCAAGTGCACTCTTCGCAGCCAAGGCACTGGATCTCACGTGCGCAGAAGTGGCGTGTGGATAACTACTCAAGCCAGGTGCGGACGGTCGCCTCGAGGCCGGCGATCTGCTGGTCCGCCAGTTCTCGTGCGGACACGAGATCTCCGGTTACTTGGACCACGGCCTGCAGATACGCCTTGACCTTGGGTTCGGTGCCGCTCGGGCGGATGATCACGCGGGCGTTGCCGTCGAGTTCGAACAGCAGTCCGTCGGTGGGAGGGAGGTCGGCGCCAAGTTCAAGGTCAACGAAGCGTTTGACCGTGTGTCCGCCGATATCGGTCGGGGGTTGTGCCCGCAGTGTGGACATCACTTCGGTGATGCGGTTTAGGTCTGTGACGCGCACCGAAACTTGCTTCGTGGCGTGCACGCCATGTTCACGTGCGAGATCGTCGAGTTTGTCCTGCAGTGTCTGCTTGCTTACCTTGAGGTGTGCGGCAAGTGTGGCGACGGCGAGGGCGGCGGTAATGCCGTCTTTGTCGCTCACGGCCTGCGGGTCAACGCAGTAACCCAGAGCTTCTTCGTAGCCGAAGCGCAGGCCGGGGATGCGTCCGATCCACTTGAATCCGGTGAGGGTGTGCTCGTAGGTGAGTCCAGCGGATTCGGCGATCGATTTCAGCATGGTGCCCGAGACGATCGATTGGGCCAGAACCGTGCGCTCGGTGTTGCTTCCGGTGTTGTGCTGGGTGGCCCACCAACCGAGGAGTGAACCGACTTCGTCGCCGGTGAGCATCCGATATCCGTCTGCTGTGGGGATCGCGACGGCGCAGCGGTCGGCGTCGGGATCGTTCGCGATGACGATGTCTGGACGGTGCTGCGCTGCTGCCTCGAGCGCGAGATCCATCGCGCCGGGTTCCTCCGGATTAGGGAACGTGACGGTCGGGAACTTCGGATCCGGATCGAACTGTTCGGCTACGTGGATGGGATCTGGGAAACCGGCGCGGGTGAGGACGGTGTGAAGCGTCTGGCCACCCACGCCGTGCATCGGCGTGATCACGGTGGTGAGGGTTTCGTTGTTCTTGCGCTGATCTGCTGTGACAAGTCCGACCGCGCGGGTGATGTAGTCCTCAAGGACGTCATCGCCGAGGGTGACCCATTCACCGTCCGTGGGTAGATCTTGGACGTTCGTCGTGTTTGCGATGTGGTCGATTTCGGCCGCGATGTCTGCATCAGTCGGCGGGACGATCTGGCATCCATCGGCCAGGTAGACCTTGTACCCGTTGTCTTGGGGTGGGTTGTGGCTCGCGGTGACCATCACGCCGGCAGAAGCTCCGAGGTGTTTGATCGCGTACGCCAGAACGGGTGTGGGTAGAGGTTTGGGAAGCACAAGCGCGTTGATGCCGGCGCCTTGCATGATGGCTGCGGTATCCGATGCGAACACGTCGGAGTTGTGGCGGGCGTCGTAGCCGATCACGATCGATGCCTCGTGCGGGTGCAGTTGCCTGAGGTAGTTGGCCAGTCCGGCTGCGGCTTGCATCACCACCACGCGGTTCATGCGGTTCGGACCGGGTCCGAGTTTCCCGCGCAGACCCGCTGTGCCGAATTGCAATCGTGATGCGAAGCAGTCGGTGAGTTCGTCGTCGTTGTTGATTGCGATGAGTTCTTCGAGCTCGGCCCGAGTCTGCGGGTCAGGATCTTGGGCTAACCACGCTCGAGCTTGTTCAACGACGCCCATGGCTACAGCGCTCGAACCACTTTGCCGAGCAGTTCGCCCATCCGGGTGGCTGCGGCTTGGCCAGCTGCGAGAACTTCCTCGTGGTTGAGGGGTTCGCCGGTCATGCCCGCCGCTGCGTTGGTGACCAGTGAGATGCCGAGGATCTCCATGCCCAGACTGCGCGCCACGATCGCTTCCAGCGCGGTGCTCATGCCCACCAGGGTGCCGCCGATCGCTTTGACCATGCCGATCTCCGCTGGGGTTTCGTACATCGGTCCGCGGAACTGGCAATAGATGCCCTCGGGCAGGGTCGGCTCGATGTCCTTGCACATTTCGCGTAGGCGCTCGCTATAGAGATTGGTGAGGTCCACGAAATGTGCGCCGTGCAACGGGCTGGTTCCGGTCAGGTTGATGTGGTCCTTGATCAGCACGGGTGTACCGGGTGACCAAGCAGGATCAAGGCCGCCGCAGCCGTTGGTGAGGATGATTGTTTGGCAGCCGGCGAAGTGCGCGGTGCGCACCGCATGAGTGACTGCGTCCACGCCGCGCTCTTCATACAGGTGCGTTCGGCCTAGGAATGCCAGGACTCGCGTGCCGTCGGCATCAATGCTGCGGAAACGCCCGGCGTGACCTTCTACCGCCGGGGGAGCGAAGCCGGGGAGATCTGTGACCGGGAACTCCGCGGTGGTGGTGCCGAGGAGTTCAGCGGCGGGAACCCAGCCGGAGCCGAGGACCACAGCAACATCGTGGTGCTGGATGTTGGTGATGGCTCGCAGAGTTGCCGCGGCTTGCTTCGCTGCCTCGTTCGCTGCCTGAGTGGTTTCGTTGCTCACCGCGGCAACCTACTGCGTGGTGTGCATGCGGCGTGCGGCCTCGGCAACCGAGCCCGACAGGCTCGGGTAAACGGTGAAGGCCTGCGCCAGTTGATCGACGGTGAGTCGGTTGTCCACAGCGAGGGTGACCGAGTGGATGAGTTCACTGGCGTTCGGTGCCACGATCACACCGCCAGCCACGATGCGTGAACCCTTCCGGGCGAAGAGTTTGACGAAACCATCGCGGTGGCCATGCATCTTCGCTCGTGCGTTCGTTTTGAGCGGCAACATGATGTGCTCGCCGCGGAACTCGCCCTCCTCGAGGTCGTGCTGTTGGAGGCCAACGGTGGCGATCTCGGGCTCGGTGAAGATCGTGCTTGACACAGCACTGGAATCCAGTGGACTTACAGCATCGCCGAGCGCGTGATACATCGCGATGCGACCTTGCATGGCGGCAACGGAAGCGAGCATGTTCACACCGGTGCAGTCACCCGCGGCGTAAATGTGGCGCGCACTGGTTCGTGAAACTCGATCCACGTTGATGAAGCCTCGATCGTCGGTGGTGACCCCCGCATTTTCAAGCCCGATGTCCTCGGTGTTGGGCAGAGAGCCGACCGCCATCAGTACGTGGCTTCCGGTGACCGTGGTGCCGTCGTTCAGGGTGACGGTGACCGTGGTGTCGTGGCGCTCGGCCTTGAGCGCTCGGGTGTTGCCGCGAACGTGCAGGCCACGGCGTTCGAAGACTTCCTCCAGAACTCGCGCAGCGTCACTGTCTTCACCGGGGAGGACTTGATCGCGGGAAGACACCAAGGTCACCTCGCTGCCAAGTGCGTGGAAGCCGTTGGCGAACTCCGCGCCGGTCACGCCGGATCCGACGACGATCAAGTGCTCGGGGAGTTCGGTGAGGTTGTAGACCTGCTCCCACGTGAGGATGCGTTCGCCATCGGGCATCGCCTCGGGAAGAACGCGCGGGCGGGCGCCGGTGGCGATGAGGATCGTGTCCGCGGGGATGGTGATGTCGTCGTCGTTGGCGTGGTTGTTGGTAGTGACGGTGACGGTGTCGTCGCTGGCGAGGCTCCCGCGCCCTTCGATGATCCGCACACCGGCTTCGTCCAGCGAGGCGCGAATGCCGCGGCTTTGTGCGCGAACGAGTTCCATGATGCGGGTGTTGACCGTGGCGAGATCGACGTTGAACTCGGCCTTGCTCGCCGGGTGGCCGTCGATCCGCACACCGAGGTACCCAGAAGCCGCGGCTTCATCGATGGCTTCGGCGGTAGCGATAAGCGTTTTGCTGGGCACGCAGTCGGTGAGAACCGCCGAACCACCGATGCCGCCGGAACTGATCAGCGTGACGTCCGCGCCGAGTTGCTTGGCGACAAGCGCACCTTCATAACCCCCGGGGCCATCGCCGATGATGACCACTTTCGAAGCATCCGACACGCATCCATTGTCTCGCGGACCTTCTCAGGTGGCCCCTGGGTCCCTACCCTGGGAGCCATGGCCCTTTACGCCGCGTACGGGGTGAACCTGGACCCCCACCGAATGGCCGAGCGTGCCCCGGCCTCGCCGATGCACGGCACCGGGTGGTTGCGCGGCTGGCGGATGACCTTCGCGGGGGAGGAACTCGGATTCGGCGGGCCGCTGCCTACGGTGGTCGAAGACCCCAGCGCGGAGGTATTCGTCGCGGTCTACGACGTCATCGAACTCGACGAGAAGCGCCTGGACATGTGGGAAGACGTGGAGATCGGGTTTTGGCGCAAAGTTCGAGTGCGCGTCGACACCATGGACGGGCAGGTGCTCGCTTGGCTGTATTGCCTCGATGCCTATGAAGGCGGGCTACCGCAAGCCGAGCAGGTGTTCGCGATAGCCGATGCGGCCGCGGCCGCGGGGGCGCCGGATGACTACGTGAATTGGCTCCGCTCGTTGTTGACGACCTGAGCCGCTTAGAAGTCGCCGCCGCCGAAGCCTCCGAAACCACCGCCACCGAAGTCGCCACCACCGAATCCACCGCCACCGAAACCGGAATCGCCACCACCGAAGCCGCCTGCGCCATCCATGCCGGAGGCATAGGCCGGGGTGGCCCACATGCCACCGAGCATCGAGCCCATGAACAGACCGGTCATGATGCCGGTGAAGGGGGCGTAGTAGCCCATGGCGTAGCCGCCGAAGTGCCGGCCGGCTTGCCAGTAGGGGCGGTGACCGCCGGCGATCTCCACCTCGCGGGCTGCCGGCTGGAAGCCGTCGGCGACGGCCGTCTCGCAGGCGCGACACATCGGCACATCACGCGGGGCAGCGCCGTCCATGCCCGGGGGAGTCCACAACACATCGGCCACGCTCGGTCCGTGCCGCGGATCCACAAAGCACGGGGCGCGGCGCTCGGGGGCAGGCTCACCGGCTAGTTGCGCCTGCACGCACGCCAGGGAGTAGCGGCCGTCTTCGAGCGCGCTGGTCACCTGCTCGGCCTGGGTGGCATTCGTCATCAGTTGCGCGGAGCGCTTGGCGCGGTCGTAGTCATCGAGCGCGCGTTGCAGATCCGCACGGGCCTGCGCATCGAAATCCGGGTCGGTGATGTCGAAGCGGGCCAGGCGCTCGCCGAACTCGGTGACGTCTTGATCCACTGCAGCACGCACCTCCGCGAGCTGCGCTTGTGCTTTCTTGCGGGAGCGCAACAGGACCACGATCAGCAGCGCGATCACGCCGATGAAGACCGCCAGCAAGAAGAAGGTGAAGACTCCGGAGGCCGCTGACGGTTCCGCCGTGGTGGCTGCTGCGGTGCCGCCGGCAGCGAAGCGCTCGGTGCTAAGTGCGATGAACTCGCTCAACACGGCCGGCACGCCGTTGTCCCGTTCGGCCTGGAAGGCGCGGGTGGCCAGGTCGCTGGCTGAACCCGACGTGCTGCCGGCGCGGAACTGATCACCGACCACCACGGCGTAGACCCCACCGAGACCGACCTGCTCGTTCAGCGCGACCAGGACGTCGTCGGTGGTTTGCGTGCCGGCAGCCGATTCAGGGAAAACGCCGATGAAGATCGGGACCTCGCTGGCGATCACCTGGGTTGTGAGGTCATCGACCTGGGCGGCGGTGAGGGCGTTCTCCGCGCCGGGGACGCTGACCACCGGTTGGCCGGCGCGCATCTGTTCGGCGACCGCGGCAACTTCGTCCGTTTGCACAGCCGCCTGCGCCGTGGCGGGGACGAGCGCAGTGGCGAAGACAGTGAGTGTTGCGAGCAGGGCGAGCAGTAACCGGCGCATACCTGCCACGGTACCTGTGGTTCGTGAAGGCTGCTCGCGCCTATTCCTTCAGCTCGCAGATCGCCGAGCCGGGGGTGACGGTGGCGCCGATCTCAGCGGACAGCCCCGTGACGGTTCCGGCCTTGTGCGCGGTGAGGGGTTGTTCCATCTTCATCGCTTCGAGGACCACGATCAGATCGCCCTCGTTGACGCTTTGGCCTTCGCTCACCTCGACCTTGACGATGGTGCCCTGCATCGGGGCGGTGACGGTATCCCCGGAGACGGCGCTGCCTGAACTGCCCCCGCGCTTGCGCCCGGCTGGCTTCTTCGCAGCGGCAGTGGGTGCCGCCGAGCCGAAGCCGGCGGGCAGGGACACCTCGATGCGCTTGCCTTGGACTTCGACTACCACGGACTCGCGCTCGCTTGCGGTGTCTTCGGCGGCGACGGTTGCGTCGTACGCCGGGATCTGGTTGTCGAACTCGGTTTCGATCCAGCGGGTGTGAACGCGGAAGGCGCTGCCATCGGCTGGAGCGAAGTCGTCCTCTTCGACGACCGCCCGGTGGAAGGTGAGCGCGGTGGCGATGCCCTCGACCTCGAACTCGGCGAGGGCGCGGCGGGAACGCTCGAGGGCTTCGGCGCGGGTGCTTCCCGTGACGATGAGTTTGGCGAGCAGGGAATCGAAGTTGCCGCCGATCACATCGCCGGCGCGAAAGCCCGCGTCGACGCGAACGCCCGGTCCGCTGGGTAGTTGCCAGCGGGTGAGTGAACCGGGGGCGGGCAGGAAGCCGCGGCCGGGATCCTCGCCGTTGATGCGGAACTCAATGGAGTGACCGCGCACCTGCGGATCGGTGTAGTCGATGGTTTGCCCGCGGGCGATGCGGAACATCTCGCGCACCAGATCGATGCCGGTGACTTCCTCGCTGACCGGGTGTTCGACTTGCAGGCGGGTATTGACTTCCAGGAAGGAGATGGTGCCGTCGACACCGACGAGGAACTCGCACGTTCCCGCGCCAAAGTAGCCGGCTTCCTTCACGATCGCCTTGCTCGCTGCGTAGAGCTCATCGAGCTGCGCATCGGTGAGGAATGGTGCGGGGGCTTCCTCGACGAGCTTTTGGTGCCGGCGCTGCAGTGAGCAATCGCGGGTGGAGACCACCACAACGTTGCCGTGCTGGTCGGCAAGCACCTGGGTCTCGACGTGCCGGGGCTTGTCGAGATAGCGCTCCACGAAGCACTCGCCGCGCCCGAAAGCGGCGACTGCTTCGCGAACGGCGGAGTCGAAGAGTTCGGGGATCTCCTCCAGGGTGCGGGCGACCTTCAGGCCGCGCCCACCACCACCGAAGGCTGCCTTGATTGCCACCGGCAGACCGTGTTCCTTCGCGAAGGCGACCACTTCGTCAGCGCCTGCCACCGGGTCGGGGGTTCCGGGTACCTGCGGCGCACCGGCGCGCTGGGCGATGTGCCGGGCGGAGACCTTGTCGCCGAGATCGCGGATGGCCTGCGGGGGAGGGCCGATCCAGGTGAGTCCGGCATCGATCACCGCCTGGGCGAAGTCCGCGTTCTCGGATAGGAAGCCGTAGCCGGGGTGCACCGAATCCGCGCCCGCTTGCTGTGCGGCGGCGACCACCTTGGCGATGTCCAAATAGGTCTCCGCAGCGGTCTCGCCGCCCAGGGCGTAGGCCTCGTCGGCCATCTGCACGTGCAGGGCATCGCGGTCCGGATCGGCGTATACGGCAACGGAGGTCAGGCCCTCGTCCCGGCAGGCTCGGATCACTCGGACAGCGATCTCTCCACGGTTGGCGATGAGGACCTTGCGCATGACCGCGGACTCTATCGGGGCTCGTGGGTCACTAGGGCGGTCCTGTTCCAAAGAGCGGTCCACGTCACGCCGAGTTCGCTCACCAGCGCGCGCATGGTCGGCAACGAGATCCCGACCACGGTCGAGGGATCCCCGTCGATCCTCGTGACGAAGGCTCCGCCCAGGCCATCGAGGGTGAAGCCCCCGGCAACTTCCAGGGGTTCCCCGGCGGCGAGGTAATCCTCCATCTCCTCAGGGGTCAATTCGCCCATAGTGACGTCGGTGCTCGCCGTGGCTTGGGCGCTACCTCCGGTGGCGGTGTCGATCACGCAGTGGCCGGTATGCAATGTGCCGGTGCGGCCAGACATCTGCTGCCAGCGCTGCTTGGCGACTTTAGGGGTGCCCGGCTTGCCGTAGGGAATCCCGTCGAGTTCGAAAACCGAATCGCAGCCCACGACCAGGGCCGGCTCGGTGATCTGTGCGGCAACGGCCTCGGCCTTCGCGGTGGCCAGTACTTGGGCTAGTTGCGCCGGGCTGGCATCGGGGAGTGCGGCTTCGATGGCTTCCTCATCGACGTGGCTGATGATCACCTCGGGCTCGATGCCGGCGGCGCGAAGGGTGGCCAGCCGGGCGGGGGATCGCGAGGCGAGGATGAGACGGGGCACCGCTGATGTGCTCACGGCTGGCTTGTTCACTGCTGATACGGGAACGCTGATGCGCGCCAGGCGCCGGGCCCTGGATTGATCCGCGGGCGCATCATCGCCGCCTTGTTGGACCAGTGGCTCGGTGGATTCGGCTGGACGATCTCTTGCTGCGGCAGTCGCGAAAGCAGCGAGATGACCACCGCGAGTTCCTCCTCGGTGGGGTTGCCAGCCGTGACGGTGAGCGCGGGCTTGCTGCGGTCGCCTGCGTTGTCGCTCTCGGTCACAGCGGGATGTTCCCGTGCTTCTTCGGCGGGCCGGCCGCGCGCTTGCCGCGCAGAGTGCGCAGCGCGCGGGTGATCTGCAGCCGGGTTTCGTGCGGGAAGATCACCCGATCCATATACCCGCGCTCGGCTGCCTGGTAAGGATTCGCGAGGTGCTCGGTGTATTCGTCGATGAGCTCGCCTCGTCGGGCATCGGGATCCTCGGACTCCGATAGGTCCTTGCGGTACAGGATGTTCACCGCGCCCTGCGCGCCCATCACGGCGATCTCCGCGGTTGGCCAAGCCAAGTTGATGTCCGCCCCGAGGTGCTTGGAGCCCATCACCACGTAGGCGCCGCCGTAGGCCTTGCGGGTGACGACGGTCAGCAGCGGCACGGTGGCCTCCGCGTAAGCGTAAATGAGTTTCGCGCCGCGGCGGATGATGCCGTTGTACTCCTGCTCGGTCCCGGGCAGGAAACCTGGAACGTCCACGAACGTGATGACCGGGACGTTGAAGGCATCGCAGGTGCGCACGAATCGTGCGGCCTTCTCCGATGCTTCGATATCCAGCGTTCCGGCAAACTGCATGGGCTGGTTGGCGATGATGCCGACCGCGTGGCCTTCGATGCGGCCGAAACCGGTGATTATGTTCGGGGCGAACAGCGGCTGGGTTTCCAAGAACTCGTCTTCGTCGAGAATCGCCTCGATCACCTTGTGCATGTCGTACGGCTGGTTGGGGGAGTCCGGGATGATCGAATCGAGCGAGTAGTCCTCGTCGGTGAACTCCATATGCACCTCGGTGGGCAGCACCGGGGGATCGGAGAGGTTGTTGCTCGGTAGGTAGGACAGCAAAGCGCGCACATAATCCAGGCCGTCGTTCTCATCGCTTGCCATGTAGTGCGCCACACCCGAAGTGGAGTTGTGGGTGCGCGCACCACCGAGGTCTTCCATCGAAACGTCTTCGCCCGTGACTGTCTTGATGACGTCGGGTCCGGTAATGAACATGTGTGAGGTCTGGTCGATCATCACCGTGAAGTCGGTGATGGCTGGTGAATAGACCGCGCCGCCGGCGCACGGGCCCATGATCACGGAGATCTGTGGGATGACACCGGAAGCTTGGGTGTTGCGCCGGAAGATCTCCCCGTAGAGGCCAAGGGAAACGACGCCCTCTTGGATGCGAGCGCCACCGGAATCGTTCAAGCCGATGATCGGGCAGCCGGTCTTCATGGCCAAGTCCATGATCTTCACGATCTTCTCGCCGAAGACCTCACCGAGCGATCCACCGAAGACGGTGAAGTCCTGGGCGAAGATGCACACCGGCCTGCCGTCCACGGTGCCGTAGCCAGTGATGACGCCGTCTCCGAAGGGGCGGTTCTTCTCCAGACCGAAGTTGTGCGAGCGGTGACGAACAAGCCCGTCGATCTGCTGGAAGGAGTCGGGATCGACGAAAGCCTCGATGCGCTCCAGGGCGGTCATCTTGCCTTTGGCGTGCTGCTTGTCGATCGCGGCCTTGCGCTTGCCAGCAGCATCGGCGCGACGTGCTTTGAGGATCCCCGCTTTGCCGGCGGTGGTGCGTCGCTCGTCGCCCTGCGGTTCGGCTTGCTCAGCTTGCTCGGCGGTCATGGTGGCCATCCCTCCTACGGGGTCGGACCCTGCGTACCTTAGCCGCGTGGCTAGCGCGCGGGACCTCGATCCGAAACGCGTGGAAGAACTACTGCGCGAGCGCGGTTGCCCCTGGCCAGCCCCGCTCTATGTCGATTCCACCGGCTCCACCAACGCCGATGCCCTCGCTGCCGCACGCGTGAGTGTGGTGGAGGGGCTGTGTTTCGTCGCGGGTGAGCAGACGGCCGGGCGGGGGCGCCGCGGGCGTGCGTGGGTGAGTGATCCAGGTGCTGGGTTGTGGTGCAGCACGGTGCTGCCTGCTGCTCTCGAGCCGACTCGGGCGCCGATCGCTGCAGCGCTCGCGATCATCGATGCCGCCCGGGAACTGGCCGGTCCGCCGCTTTCCATCAAGTGGCCCAACGATGTCCTTGCCGCGGACGGCCGCAAGATCGCCGGGATATTGGCCGAGGCGGCACCCGGCGCCGTGGTGGTAGGCATCGGCATCAACGTCGATTACCCGGCCGATGCGCTGCCCGATCCTCGAGCCACCTCGTGGTTCGTCGAGACCAGCGGCCACCCCGATCGCAGCGAGTTGCTCGCCGCGTTGCTAGCGAATCTGCACGCGCGCATCGCGCAACCCTTCGCGCAGGTGCTCGATGACTACCGGCGCTGCAGTTCAACCGTGGGAGCACCGGTTCGCGTGCTGCTGCCTGGCGGTGAGGAACTGAGCGGGATTGCGGAGGATGTGGACGAGTCGGGGCATCTGCTGCTGCGGACCGGGGAAACAGTGCGAACGATCGTCGCAGGGGATGTCATCCATGCCACTATTCAGCGGTGACCTACCCGACGAAACTCCTCGCCCCCGGTGAACGCATCGCCTTCGAATTCAAACCGCACTGGCGGGGGTTGATCTGGCCGGCCGTGGTGCTGATCATCGACGTGTTCGTCGGCACCTGGCTGTACTTCTCGGTCGCGAACTGGAGCATCGGTTCGTGGTCCCTTGCTTGGCTGCAGTGGCCGATCCTCATTGCCTTGATCGGCATCGCGATCTGGCGCGTCATCATTCCTTTCGCCCGGTGGTTCACCACTCAGTACGTCTTCACCTCGCGCCGGATCATCATCCGCCGCGGCTTGGTCACCAAACAGGGCCGGGATATGCCGCTGGCCAAGGTCAACAACGTCTCCTTCAACGTCGGCATCATGGGCCGGATCCTCAACTACGGAACATTGGAGATCGAGTCCGCGAGCGATGACGGCGACATGTACATCCAGGACGTCCCCGATGTCGAACAGATCCAGCGGCTGGTCTACGAACTGCACGAACTCGACGATTCGCGTCGGCGTTCAGGCGATGGAGCCCAGGACGAACTACCGCCGCTTGATTAGTGCCGGGTCTCGTTGCGTCGGCTAGATCGGAGTCGAGGCGTCACGCTCGTAGAGCTCTTGATCGGCCGGGTCTTCGCGCTGGTCCTGGGGGATAGCCGGGAATACCCACTTGCGGTAGGACCAGAAGCGGAACAAGGTGCCCAGGCCCAGGCCGATCACGTTGGCGCTGATGTTGTCGGCCAGGGCCGAGGTGAGCCCGAGGACGTAGTGGCTGAACCACAAGCAGGCAACCGCGATGAGCATCGCCACACCGTTCAGCCCGAAGAACATCAGGTATTCCTTGCCCATGTGGGTGCGGCCACGGTGCCGGAAGGTCCAAAAGCGGTTTCCTGCGTATGCCACGGTGGTGGCCACGGCCACGCTGATCACCTTGGCGGTCAGCGGCTTGTCGAACAGCGGGCCTTCGCCGCCGGCGAACCGCAAGATGTTGAACAGGCCGATGTCCACGACCAGGGCGGAAAGGCCGACGATCCCGAACTTCGCTATCTCGCGGTAGAGGTCACCGAGGGTGTTTTGCAGGTAGCGGTAGCCGCGCGAGATGAGGTGCGGCCCGGGCATCGGTGCAGTCTAGCCAGCAAGGACGTCCGCGCGGAGGGTCATCGCCTCGGTAGGTTGGCGAAGTGAGCGGATCGGGATCGGGGGTGGATCGCCCGGGGGTGGGCCCTCGAGTGGGCATGGTCGGTGGCGGGCAGTTGGCGCGGATGAGCGCGGCCCCCGCGGCTGCGTTGGGTATCGACTTTCGCGTGCTGGCCACTTCGCGGGAAGAGTCCGCGGCCCAGGTAGTGGCCGATGTCTTCCTCGGGGCGCACGACGACGAAGCCGCGGTGTTGGCGTTCGCCGAGGGCTGTGACGTTGTCACGTTCGATCACGAGCACGTGCCGCCGCCGATCCTGGAGAAGCTCGAAGCGCGCGGGGTGGCGGTGCGCCCGGGCCCGCACGCGTTGATCAACGCCCAGGACAAGGCGGTGATGCGTCGCACCCTCGAGGGTGCGGGTGCTCCGGTGCCGCGCTGGCAGGTGGTGGAGACCGTTGGTCAGGCGCGGGACTTCGCCGAAGACGTCGGCTATCCGTTCATTCTGAAGACCAGTAGGGGCGGATACGACGGTAAGGGCGTGTGGCGGATCGAAGACGCCGACCAGTTGACCGCGGTGATGGCCGGGGCATTGCCACCGGGTGCGCAGTGGCTGGCTGAAGAAGCCGTGCCGTTCGTGCAAGAGCTCTCCGCGCAGGTGGCGCGGGCCCCCAGCGGCCAGAGCGTGGCCTACCCGATCGTGCGCACGGTTCAGGCCGATGGCATTTGCAGCGAAGTTGTGGCCCCGGCGCCGGGAGTTGATTCCGAGCGTGCGGTGCAGGCCCAGCGCATCGCCTTGAAGATCGCCGGATCGCTGAACGTGACGGGCATGCTCGCCGTGGAGATGTTCGATACCGGCAGCGAACTGCTCGTCAACGAACTCGCCATGCGGCCGCACAACTCCGGGCACTGGAGCATCGAAGGCGCGGTCACCAGTCAGTTCGAAAACCACCTGCGCGCAGTCCTCGACTTGCCACTTGGATCCCCCCGCATGCGTGCACCGCATGCGGTGATGGTCAACATCCTCGGCGGGGATGTCGGTGACCTCTACTCGGCCTACCGGCACGTGTTCGCGCGCGATCCGGGATTGAAAGTGCATCTGTACGGCAAGGACGTGCGCCCGGGCCGTAAGGTCGGTCACGTGACGGCCGTTGGTGATGACGTCGAGGATCTGATAGCACGAGCCCGGCATGCGGCGGACTACTTCATGGGGGCCATCGATGAGTAACGGCTCCGCACTGGTCGGCATTTGCATGGGTAGCGACTCGGACTGGTCCACCATGCAAGCTGCTTCGCAAGTCCTGGATGAGTTCTCCGTGCCACACCGGGTTGACGTGCTCTCCGCGCACCGGATGCCGACCGAGATGTTGGAGTACGGACAAGACGCACGCTCTGCCGGGCTTCGGGTGATCATCGCCGGGGCCGGAGGGGCCGCCCACCTGCCCGGGATGCTCGCCGCGGTCACGCCTTTGCCGGTGATCGGGGTGCCGGTCAACGCGACGTCGTTAGAGGGAATGGACTCGCTGTTGTCCATCGCCCAGATGCCCGCGGGCGTTCCCGTTGCCACCGTGGCCATCGGAGGTGCGCGTAACGCGGGGTTGCTGGCGCTGCGGATGCTCGGGATCGGCGATGGTGCGCTGCTCGATCAGATGGAGCAGTTCCAGCTGGACTTGAACGCCGCGGCGCGTGCGAAGGGTGATTCGATCCGCCGCGAGCGCTAGCGCTGGCTAGACCCGAGCCGGCGATACTCGATGGCCGGGCAGCGATCCATCACCATCAACAAGCCAGCACTATGCACGCGCTGGGCTGCGTCGTGGTCGATCACGTCGAGTTGGAACCACACTGCCTTCGCGCCGGCCTCGATCGCTTGATCGGCGAACTCGCCCGCGCGATCGGAGCGCACGAATACATCGACCACATCCGGTGGGCCGTGCACGGCAGCGGCTTCGGCGATGGTGGTGAACCCCTGCTCGCCATGGACGGTGCTGGCCCGGGGGTGGATCGGCACGATCTGCTTTCCATGCGATTGCAGGA
>CAZWIW010000030.1:1319-19747 GCA_964634545.1 uncultured Rubrivirga sp. | reverse complement strand
TGCGCCTGTGGGCCAAACTCGAGGATCGCAATCCGACCGGATCGGTGAAGGATCGCGCTGCCTTAGCGATGATCACCAAAGCGGAAAAGGACGGCTTGCTGCACCCGGGCGCCACCTTGCTGGAGCCCACGAGTGGTAACACCGGGATCGCCCTTGCCATGGTGGCCAAGCAGCGCGGATATCGGCTGGTGTGCGTGATGCCGGAGAACACTTCGGACGAGCGCACGCAACTGCTGCGGATGTGGGGCGCGGAGATCATCTACTCTCCCGCCGCGGGTGGATCCAATGAGGCAGTGCGGGTTGCCAAGAAAATCTCAGCAGAGAACCCCGATTGGGTGATGCTCTACCAGTACGGCAACGAAGCCAACGCGCTCGCCCATTACGAAACCACCGGGCCCGAACTCCTCGCCGATCTCCCGACGATCACCCACTTCATCGCCGGTCTCGGCACAACGGGCACGCTGATGGGCGCAGGCCGTTTCCTGCGCGAGGCCAAGCCCGACATCCAGATCGTCGCCGCTGAGCCGCGCTACGGGGAACTCGTCTACGGACTGCGCAACTTGGATGAGGGCTTCGTCCCGGAGTTGTACGACGAATCGGTGTTGACGAACCGTTACTCGGTCGGTCCGCGTGATGCGGTGCGCCGGACCCGTGAATTGCTCGACAAGGAGGGCATCTTCGCCGGGATCTCCACCGGTGCGATTGTGCACGCGGCGCTGGGTATGGCGGCGAAGGCGGAGAAGGCCGGGCAGCGCGCGGATATCGCGTTCATCGTGTGCGATGGCGGGTGGAAGTACCTGTCCACCGGTGCCTACGAGGGCACCCTCGAGGAAGCCGAAGCCGCGCTCGAGGGCCAACTTTGGGCCTAACCCCGAACGGGCAATCTGTAACGCCGAAGGGGCAGTTTCGAGGTGACGAGTGGGCATTAAGTGCCCACTCGAACCTACGAAACTGCCCCTTCGCGGGACCTTGAGATGCGTCGTCGTTGCCTAGCGCATTTGACTGAACCAGAGCTTGGCGCCCGCTGAGTTGACGATCAATACGATCAGCAGATTGACCATGATCTGCAACCAACCGCCATTGCCGAAGTGGAAGAAGCCGAAGACGATATTGATGACGGCCAGAACCGAGATCAGCATCTGTGCGGTTGCGCTGCCGGCGAAAGTCAAACGTGTCAACCAAAAATAAATGAGGCCCAGCAGGATCATCAAGAAGCCGTTGAACCAAAGATAGAAGGTTGAAACGGTTACTTCCTGACCGAAACTGTTGACGTAGGTCGGATTCTCACCGAATGCGGAAATGACGATGAGAACCCCGAATGCCAGGTTCAAGATTCCAGCGAGTGCGACCAGGATGCCCACCACTGTGACACCTGCAGGACGCTTGATCGCAACGTTTGGCGTGCCTTCTGACATGTCCCCTCCTCAGGGAGATTGCACAACCGTTTTGGTTGCGCGCCCTCGAGGCTAGAGACCAATCCACTCTCAATTCCCATGACGCGCCGTACGCTTACCCGGTCATGGCCAATAATGCACCCGTTGGGATCTTCGATTCCGGCTTCGGCGGGCTCACGGTCGCACGAGCGATCATCGATCAGTTACCGCACGAGTCGATCAGATATGTCGGTGATACCGAGCGAGGACCGTACGGTCCCCAGCCCATCGCCCAAGTGCGCGAGTACTCGCTGGAGATCATGGACCAACTCGTTGCCGATGGTGTGAAGGCACTCGTGATCGCCTGCAACTCGGCAAGTGCCGCGACATTGCGCGACGCTCGCGAGCGATACAGCCTTCCAGTGATCGAAGTCGTCCATCCGGCTGTTCGACGGGCGGTGGCGGCAACCCGCAACGGAACCGTGGGGGTCATCGGTACCGAGGCGACGATCACTTCCCAGGCTTACGACGACGCATTCGCCGCTGCTCCAAGCATCGCCTTGCATTCCCGCGCATGCCCGCGGTTCGTCGAGTTGGTCGAAGCAGGGGTGACCAGTGGGGATGAGGCCATTGCGATCGCGCGGGAGTATCTAGCCCCTTTGCAGCAAGCCGAGGTCGACACCCTTGTTCTCGGTTGCACGCACTACCCCTTGCTCACCGGGGTGCTGTCCTACGTGATGGGTGAAGGCGTGACGCTGGTGTCCAGTGCCGAGGAAACCGCGCAGGATGTCTACCGGGTGCTCGTTGCCGGGGATCTGCTCCGCGATCCGACGTCGGGCCCACCGGAATATGCCTTCCTCGTTACTGGCGATCCGCAGGCTTTCGCCGAGCACGGCCGGCGATTCCTGGGCCCGGAGGTTGGTTCGGTTCAATCTCTGTGAGGGCGCTCGTCCAACGTCCGAATCGACTTCAACGAGAGCGTCACAACGCCTGTAACAATGAGCAAGCCAGCGATAACCGGGTAAACGGCTCGCACCCCCCACTCCTCACTCGCGGCTCCGGTTGCCAACATCGCCAGCGGCGGGAAGACGTAGAACGCCGTCAGTTGAACGCTGAAGACACGCCCTTGCTCATGTGCGGGAATTCTGACCTGGACGAGCGTGTTGAGCAGTGGTTGCATCGGTCCCCAACTCAAGCCCAGGACGAAACCGAAGACCGCGAGGATCCACAACTCGGGCAGGAATGCCATCGGAACAACGCCTAGAGCGGTGCCCACTAGGGCAACAGTGATGATCTGATGATTCGTCAGGCGCCGAGACAGTGGCCCGTAGGCGAAAGCGCCAAGAACACCACCACCGGCGAGGGCACCGATCACGATGCCCATTCCCTCCGGTTGGCTCAAGGCCTCGAAATGCACGGGCAGGATCACGCTCTCGGTGGGTAGATACACACCGGCGAGGACCATGATCGCGATGGTGAGCACTCGAAGTGCTTTGTCCGTCCACAGCGCGACGAAGCCCCGAGTCAACTCAGCGAAGCCGGTGCCCCGCTCGAGGCCTTCCTCGCGTGCGGCTTGGCCAGCATCCGAGACGCGCATAGCGAAGATGCACAGCGCCGCGATGATGAACAACACACCGGGAACCCACAGTCCCTGCTCGGCGCCGACGGTCGCAATGAGGCCCGCGCCCAAGAGTGGTCCGAGCGTCCACCCGGCCGCGAATAGTGCTTCATGCAAACCGTTCAAGGACTGCAAACGCATTCCGCTGGCCTCAGCGGCGTCAATGATCAGTGACTTGCGAGCGGTGTAGCCCGCCGGATCCAGTCCGGCTCCGATGACTGCGAGGACCAGGATCCAGGCGAGATCCAATCCCACGAGCCACCCGACGATCGGGAAGGCGATGACAGAGAGTGCGGAAGCGATATCGGACAGGACGCTGATTGGCTTGCGCCCGTACCTATCGATCGCCGCGCCAACGAGTGGAATCACGACCAGCGCCGGGATCGTCGACAGCGCCGCGAGAAGGCCTGCCGCCGCAGGGGATCCGGTCAACTCGAGCACCAACCACGGCAAGACCACCATCACCACGCCGTTGCCGATGCCGGAGGTGACGTTGGCGGTCTCCAGCAAGACCACCGGCGCACGACGCTTGAGCACGCTGGATAGTGTCACGTCCCATGACCAGATCCGATGGGCGCACAGCCAGCCAACTTCGTCCCGTGACCTTCGAACGCAACTGGTCCGAGCACGCCGAGGGTTCCACCTTGGTGTCGTTCGGCAGGACGAAGGTGTTGTGCACCGCCTCGTTCACTCCGGGAGTTCCACGTTGGTTGAAGGACTCGGGCACTGGCTGGGTGACCGCCGAATACGCCATGCTGCCGCGGGCCACCACCACGCGTAATCAACGTGAGTCGGTGAAGGGCAAGCTCGGCGGCCGCACCCAGGAGATTTCCCGGCTGATCGGCCGCAGCCTTCGCGCCGTCGTAGACATGCAAACCCTGGGTGAGAACTCGATCCTCATCGACTGCGACGTCCTGCAGGCGGATGGTGGAACCCGCACGGCGGCAATCACCGGTGCGTATGTGGCGCTGGTGGATGCGATCACTTGGGCACGGGGCGAGGGTCACGTTGCCGGTGATCCGCTCACCGATTCGGTAGCGGCGGTCAGTGTCGGCATCATCGATGGTGAACCACGTTTGGACTTGCACTACGACGACGACGTCCGCGCTGAGACCGACATGAATGTCGTCATGACCGGCGCCGGATCGTTCGTCGAGGTTCAGGGCACGGCGGAGGGGGATCCCTTCGATCGGGCCCTGTTGGATCAACTCTTGGACTTGGCTGCCGCGGGCATCGCGGATCTGACCACGATGCAGAAGGTTGCCCTCGGTTCATGACCCATCGCGTTGTCCTTGCCACGCGCAATGAACACAAGATCGTCGAACTCAGGCGGATCCTCGATGGTGCAGGGCTTGATGTCGAACTAGTCGGGACCGAGGAATTCCCAGATTTGCCTGAGGTCGCGGAAACCGGATCGACCTTCGCTGCGAACGCGTTGTTAAAGGCACGTGACGTTGCTGCGCGGACCGGACTCACCGCCGTTGCCGACGATTCCGGACTCAGCGTCGATGCACTCAACGGGATGCCCGGCATCCTCTCCGCGCGCTGGGCGGGCAAACACGGAGACGATCAAGCCAACCTTGATCTGCTGCTGGCGCAACTGGCCGACACACCCAAACAACGCCGCGGCGCCGCTTTCCACTGCGCCGCAGCAGTTGCAAGCCCTGAGGGCGACGAGCGGGTGGTCGAAGGAGTGCTGGAAGGAAGCATCATCGACCAACCGCGTGGCACAAATGGATTCGGCTACGACCCCATCTTCACCCCGACCGGCTACGTGCTGACCACCGCGCAACTGACACCTGATGAGAAAGACGCGATCAGTCATCGTGGGCAGGCATTCAGGGCGCTCGTCCCGGTGCTGTCGGAACTACTCGCCTGAGTTCGCTCGCGAAATAGCGTTAACTCCTGTGTGCTCGTGGAACGAGCAGTGCGTCATCGGTCTGCATCACCGTGCACTCCCAGGTGCCGCGCGGTGCCTGCACGAGCACAGTTTCTCCGGGTTTCCTGCCCAAGAGAGCGGAACCCAGAGGGGATTCCGCTGATACCCGCTCGTCGTCGAGGAACGCTTCGGCTGGGTGCACGGGGGTGACCCAGATCTCCCCCTCGGGAATGCGAACAAGGGCGCGAACACCGAGGGATACCGAGCCATCGAAATCCTCGGGATCGTGAGCGAGAACGGTCGTCTCCGCGAGCAGTCGCTGCCACATCTCCACTTCGAAGAGCAGGCTTTCGAAAGCCGCGACATCGCGTTCGTCTCGTTCGTCTTCCACAAGAAGTGGACGAAGTTCGGGAATGCGTCGCTGCTCGATATCGCGGATACGTTCCTCGATGAGAGCCACTCCCTCCGATGTCAGCCGAGGATCCTTGCCTGGCTGCGCCCAACTCGGTGTTGCCAACTTCTCGGTCATAACCACGTTCCCTCCCCTTCCATTCATCGTTGTGTGTTCCCATGTGGGGGTAGTGCAGGACTTGATGGGGTTACTCGTCGTACTTTCCACCCGCCCAGGGCGGCCGCTGTTCAGTCGGATCACGGATGAACGTCTGCTCGATGGCGAAGAGCTCCGCATCGTCTCGGGTGTTGTCGAATCGCACCCAGATCTCCACTTGTTGGCCACCCACGCCACGAAGTTCGTCGTAGATGCTCTCGAGTTCGCCGTCCCCATCGATGTCGGCTTCGACGATCGTTTCGCGCATCCAGGGTTCGGGTCCTACATCGATTTCCAGGCCGCCCAGGCTCCACTCGTCGGCTTCATCCGACGGTCGCAGCACTCCCTGGAGGCGTTCTAGGCCATCTACGGATTGGCTGACGGTGGCCGTCGATGGTGTCGCAACTGCCGCGGATGATGTGATGCCCTCGACCACCTGAGCCTCAATCGCGACTTCGGGATCGTCCAGGATGATGCCGATGCTGGCGATGACGAGTGCGAGTCCTGCAAGTGATCCCGCGACAGCAACCCACCTTGACTTTCGCGAAGGTGCGCGGTCGGACATGGGAACAGCCAACTCGACTGGGGTGAATGCGCCATGAGTGGTTCCTGAAGGCCACTTTCACAATTCGCTCATGTAATGCTCAGGGCATGCGGACATACTCGTCCACGCCCGTGCCGACATGGGGAGTAGGGGAGTGACCAAGTGGCGATCTTGATCGTCGAAGACGAGCAAGGCATCGTCTCGTTTGTCCGGCGCGGTTTGGAATCTGCGGGCTACACCGTCGTAGTGGCTTCAGATGGTGTCGATGGTCTCGCCATGGCCATGCTTCCAGACGTCGAGTTGGTCATCTTGGATCTGGGGTTGCCAGGAATCCCCGGCGAAGAGGTTCTCCGGCGCCTGCGGGCTCAGCGACCGACCGTGCCGGTCATCGTCCTGACCGCGAAGGATTCCGTTACCGACCGCGTTTCCAACCTCGAGGCGGGCGCCGATGACTATCTGATGAAGCCCTTCAGTTTCTCTGAGTTGCTTGCCCGGGTGCGCGCTCGCTTGCGGACATCAGGGCAGTCGCGCTCGGACACCATTGCGGCTGGGAATCTTGTGCTCGATCTGGGGGCCCGGACGGTTTCAGTGGAGGAGCAGACTCTGAGCCTTTCGGCTCGAGAGTTCGCTCTGCTCGAAGTCCTTGCTCGCAACCCGAAACGAGTCCTATCCCGTGAGCAACTGCTGGATATGGTCTGGGGGTATGACTTCGATGGCTCCTCCAACGTCGTTGAGGTCTACGTCGGCCAATTGCGACGCAAGATCGGAAGCGAGCGGATTGAGACGGTTCGAGGCGTTGGATACAAACTCCAACCCATTTAGGGTCTGCCCGCCCTTGTTCGGGAGCCGGGTTCTTTCGTGACGCTCACGGTTCGTGTTGTCACTCGATCGTTGATCGTGATGGCACTTGTGATCACTGCCGTGTGCGTCCTGATTTTCGAGATCGTGACGGTGTGGGGTAGGTCGGAGATCGACCGCATCGCCCAAGACGAGGCCGATCGGTTGGTGGCCATTTTCTCCGCTGAGATCGAGGAATCGGCGCAGGCCGGGGACGGGTTGGATTCAGCTGACCTGGTCGTGGACGCTCGAGAGGCCTTAACCAGTTACGCGGGTGGACCATTGCACCTAGCCACGATCTCGGTCGGGGATGCGCGCCTGCGAAGCAACACCGGGCCAGCGTCGCTCATCGCGCTGGCCAATTCCGCCCGGCTGCCCGAGCCCGAGCCGGGCTTACTTCGCACGGTTCCCAGCGATGCCGGGTCCCTGCGCAGCATTGATGTGCCCGTTCAGGATGCGGAGGGGAACACTCTTGCCATCGTGTCGGTCCTCGTTCCCCAAGACGAAACTCGTTCGGCAACGCAGGTCGTGTTGTTCGGGTCGATCGGAGCTGGAATCGTGGGCTTGATTATTGGCAGCATCGCGTTGCCGTTAGTGGTGCGGCGGTCGTTGCGCCCGTTGAAGGAGGTCACGCAGGCGGTCGAGGAGATCTCGCTGGCGGACCTGTCCGCGCGGGTGCCGGTGCCGAGCACAGCCGATGAGGTCGCAGAGCTTGCGACGGAATTCAACGGCATGATCGAACGCATTGCCCAAGATGAGGAAACCCGGCGCCGTTACTTGGCCGCCATTTCGCACGAAGTTCGCACGCCGCTCGCGATCGCTGAAGGGCACCTGGAGATGTGGGAGACCCTCGGCCCCCTCGAGGGACAGTCGAATGCCGACATGGCACGCACGGTCCAACGTGAACTCGAACGATTGCGCCGTGTGCTGGATGATCTGCTAGCTGTTGCCAGGGGTGCAGAGGATCTCGCGGTCAGAAGCGAGCCGGTATTCCTCCCCGATGTGGTCGATTCCCTACGCTCCCGCATCACCGGCTTGGGGCATGCCGATATCGACATCCAGTCACCGCCGCCGGACGTTGTGATGGGTGATCAAGCCCGAATCGAGCAGACCTTATTGAATCTGCTCAAGAACGCCGTGGAGCACAATCCGGAAGGGACTCAAGTGAGACTCGCGACGGTGGTTGACGGAGATCAAGTGGTCTTCACGGTTCGGGATAACGGCACTGGCATTCCCGAGGAGTTGCTACCGCGCGTTTTCGAACCATTTGTGAGTAGTCGGGACTCCAACGCCGACCGCATCTCCGGCCTTGGTCTTGCGGTGGTGCAATCGCTCACCCGGGCCCAGGGCGGAACGGCCAGTCTCAAGAGCAGCGCTAGCGGAACCGTGATCGAGATCAGGTTGCCGCGCGCGATCGCGTGATCTGAAGGCACCCTTCAGAATCGGTTCATCATCCGCTCAGGGCCGTTCCCTACTTTCGTCAACCATGTCGATGACCCAGATAGCCGATACGAGTCCGCAACCTGACGGTTCCTCGCTCGGGTCCCGTATCCGAGGATCGGCGTCCCTGTCGATCACGCTTGTTCTGGCGCTGGCACTGCCTGCGGTCGTATTCTTCCTGCCCTTCGGGACGTTCGCAACGATCACCGCGTTACCCGCACATCCGCTGGTTGTGCATGCTGTCGTGGTCTTCGCGCCGATATCCCTGTTGCTCGTCCTCGGCGCCGTTTTCATGAGGCGCTGGCGTCCAGCATTGCAGTGGGCCGCAGTCGGAAGCTTGGTCATCACCGCGGTCACGAGCATCATCGCCAAGAGCTCGGGTGATTCGCTGGCTGCCGCCATTGGCCTGCCTGAGCAACACGCGCGATGGGGCAACTATCTAGTCACCGCCTCGCTGATCACGCTAGGCGCCACCGCCGCTTGGGTGTGGTGCAGCAGGGTCGGCCTACCGGTCGCGGTTTCGCGGATCCTTGCAGGTCTTGTTGTCATCGGCGCTGCTGCTATGGGTGGCGTGACGTACGCAGCGGGCCATTCAGGCGCCGAAGAGGCGTGGGCTGGAACCTTCGAGCAGGCGCGTGCTCCGATCGCCTCGCCTCAGGAGCGGCAACGCCCGATTTCATTGCAGGAAGTGGCGCAGCACGACAGCGCAAGCGATTGCTGGTCGGTAGTCGAGGGTGCGGTCTACGACCTGACAGCATTCATTGAAAGGCACCCCGCCGGGAGCCAGGCGGTCATCGAGATGTGCGGCATCGACGCCACGGCAGATTTCATGAGCGAGCACGCTGGCCCTGGCGAGCCACGGGAGTGGCTGGAGGTTTTCCGGGTCGGGGAGCTTCGGGGTTGAGCGGTCAGCGCAGATGCGTCAGCCGGGGCCGTGGAAGCCGCTCCGCCCACGGGTCGAGGGCATCGAAGACCTCGATTGGTTGTGGACGTTCGCCGGGATCTCGCTCGAGACAACGCAGCACGATGTCGGCAACGTCACCAGGAAGTTTCGGTAACGCTGCTGGTGGTTCCTCGAAAGTCTGGGGCCACCTTTCTAGCGGTGTGCTCGACGCGGCTATGTGACTGTCGGAAAAGGGGCGCGTACCTGTGAAGGCCTCGATGAGTGTTACCCCGAGCGCCCAGACATCGCTCGCCGGACCAACCTGAAATGATCGATTCGGATGGGCCTGCTCCGGAGCCAAGTACTGGTCTGTTCCGACAACATGGTCGAGGGTTTCCGTCTCGGAAATGCCGCGCGCGATGCTGAAGTCGATAAGCCGCGGTGTGCTGTCCATGATGATGTTGCTCGGCTTCACATCCAGGTGCACGATCTCCTGCGCGTGCAAGTAGTGCAAGGCTGATGCGACCTGCATGCCCAATGGCAGGAATTGCTCGATCGACAGTGGTCCGTACTTGCGCAGCAGGGTCGACAGGCGCGGACCGGGCACGCGCTCCATGGCGAGGTAGGGCCGGGGACCTCCGAGCTCAGCGTGCAGCCCGCGCACGATCACCGGGTGATTCACGCGGCCGAGGATCGTTGTCTCTCGTTCGAGTGTCCGCAAGGTGGATTCGTCGTCGGTGAGGTGGGGCCGGACCACCTTCACTACCACCGAGGCGAGCAGGCGCTGGTCGAAGCAGGCGTAGGCCTCGTAGGAGTGGCCGCCACCGAGTCTGCTTTGCACCCAGCAGCGGGGGATGAGTTCATCCCCCGCTGCCAGGCCCCAGGACTGCTGCGCACCTGGTGCAACCGATGTCGATGACTCGTTAGCGGGCACGGGTGTTGGTGACCGTTAGGTCGCGGGTGAAATCGACACTGCGCGTCCAGTCCCGTGTGTTGTCCGAGCGGGTCTGGTTCGTCATCGTGTCGTCGTTCCCGTTCGTGCAGGTCAAGGTGAATCCCGGCCGGGTTTGAGCGCCATCGGTTGTCGCATCCCGGGTGTTGTCGACCGTGTTGTCCGCTGTGTTGTCCGGTATCCAGCGACAGTCGTTGCCTCGTGGATCCCGGTCGTCCTCATCGTCGTCGACAACCTGCAAACCCCGCATGTCGTCCTGACGCAGGTTCGCCTCCGCGCTGTTCGCGAAGGCCGGTCCGGCCATTCCGAGAGCCAGTCCGCTGACCGCCAGTGCGGCAATCGAGGATCGGATGGTTCGTCTCATCGGTACTCCTTTCGAACTCTCGTATGTTCCGAAGTGACCATGCAACGGTGTCGCATGGACATGAAGGCTTCCTGAAACGGCTGTGAGGGTCCGTTCACCTGACTCATCACGGGTTGCACAACGGGCACCAGCGCGGATCGACCGTGCGGTTCGGTCGGGGGACTTCGTGTCTGGCCGAGCAAGCTGGACAACCGAACGCATCTGCCCGGATTGCGGATTCGACGAAAGTGCCGCAAGCAGAGCACGGGAGCCCACGGACGGGTTCGATCGCACCCCAGCCTGGCGCTGTGCATTCCGGGCAGGGGGTGTCCAGGCGCTGAGCTAACCGAATCGCGCAGTCTCGGATGTTTCGCATTCGGCTCGGGGAGAAGCAAGCACGCAAATCACTTTCAACGATGGCCGTCACGTTGGTGGCGCTGCACGCGCTGATGGCAGATGCCAGCGTGCGATGGTCGGTAATGCCTTTGAAGATCGGTCCTTCTTTCGGTTCGGCCGTGCGAACGATCAAGCCGTGCCGGGGAAAGTCGGCTCGAGCCAGCAGGGTCTTCAGATCGGTCTCGGGCGTAACTACTTCCCGAACCGCGACGATGTCGGTGCTGCGCGTCATCTCGCTGACGGTGATTCCCCTGATGTCGTCAACGAGGACGATCATCTCGATGTCCGAGGTAACGAAAGGCATGACCGGATCGGGCCCGATGGTTCCTTCACTGGCCAGACCGACGGTGTACCCAGCGCAATCCATGCCGGCTCGTGCCTTCGCGATAGCAGCCTCCAGCGGGGTATCGAGCCGCGGAATTTCGCCGGTGAAGGTCCCGAAGCGGTCGGTGTCGATCGCAATGACGACCACATCCGCACCGAGAAGGTCATCGAAGACCGGAGCAATCGCTGATTCCTTGTTGTGCACGGTAGCCAGCGCGATCGTGCTACCCGCGTATGGACTACTGCGCACTACTCATCATGGGTGAAGACGTCGATCAGTTCCCCAACCCTGTGGTCCGATTCCGCTGGGTGACGGAAGGGTTGACGCCGGTTGACGGTGTACACGTTCCGTCGGCCGCTGCGTTCCTTGGTTATGTAGCCAGCGTGCTCAAGGTCGGTCACGATCGTTTGCGCGGTTCGCTCCGTAACCCCGGCTGCCGTGGCTAGGTCGCGGATTCGAGCGTCGGGTTCTTGAGCGATGAGAAGCAGCAGGCGGCCGTGGTTGGTGAGCAACGTCCAATGGCGATCTTCGGCGGACGATGCGGATGAATGTTCGCCGGCCATCCCCATATGGTGCCCGATACCGCCTAGTTCTGGCCTTGGGCACGGGTGAACGTCGCAGATCCGTCGTGCTCCTCGAGCTTTTCGACATGCATCCAGCGGTAAACCGACCCGACCCGCGCGAGCAGATCGATGACGGCGTGATCGCTCCATGGAGAAGATTCGTCGTAAGCGAAGCGGCAGCGATAGTGGTCGACACAGGTGGGCAAGGTTCCCGGTTCCGGCCACACCTGCGTTCCTCGATTCGAGATCATCTCGAGCGCAAACGGAGCGGTCGCTAGAGCGGCATGGAGGCGTTCGGCGATCCGATCAGGGGACTCGTTGGTTTCGATGAAGACATCGACACCGACCTTGGCCCGTGAACCAGGCATCTGTTGAACGTCTTCTTGGTAGATGTTCGGCATCTTCAGGTCCTGGTGGTTCCTCGTCGGCACGGATGAGGTCGTACCGATGTTGGCGGCCACAGCTTCGGCGAAGGCTCGAGTGCCTCGGGGTGACGGCCCGGGAAGGTCTGCGGTCCGAACCCCCTGCTCGAGGGTGACGAAGAGGGCCTGTTCGAGTTTTTGGGCAGCGGTGAACTCGGACAGATGCCGCAGCAACATCACCGCTGACAAGATCATCGCCGTCGGATTCGCCTTGTCGTGTCCGGCGATATCCGGAGCAGTCCCGTGGACTGCCTCGAACATGGCTACGTCGTATCCGAGATTCGCTGAGGGAGCGACGCCGAGTCCGCCGACCAAACCGCTTGCCAGATCGCTCAGTATGTCGCCATTCATGTTCGTGGTGACGATCACATCGAATTGCTCAGGGTGCATCACCATCTGATGAGCGCAGTTGTCGATGAGCATGTGGTCGGTCTCGAGGTTCGGATAGTCGCGTGCCGCGATCTCGAACTGGCGCTTGAACATCCCCTCGGTCATTTTCATGATGTTCGCCTTGGTGGCCACCGTTACCCGCGAACGGTCTTCGGCCGTAGCCAGTGCCAGCCCGGCATGCGCGATCCGCTGGGAACCGAGCTTGGTCACCAACTTCAGACACTGCGCGACGTTCGGTGTTTGCATGTGCTCGATGCCGGCGTACAGATCCTCGACGTTCTCTCGCACCACCACCAGATCGACACCACGACCAGCGAAGGGACTGGCGATCCCCGGGAGCTCGCGCGCGGGTCGGACGTTGGCAAAAGTCTCGAACATCTTGCGCAACGTCACGTTCGCGCTCTTTCCACCTTCCCCGATGGGTGTAGCGAGTGGTCCCTTGAGAACTACCTGGGTGCGCTGGATGGAATCGAGGGTCTCGCGGGGCACTCCACTGACGATGCCACGTTCAAAGGCGCGCGCACCGGCCTCGGCGAATTCGTACTTTAAGGAAACCCCGCTAACGTCCATGAGCATGAGGGCAGCGCCGACCACCTCCGGGCCTACACCGTCGCCTTCGAGGACCGTTACGGAGTGGCAATTCGCACTTGGATGCGTCATATGATACAAAATACAGGAAATATATTTCCTGTCAATAATTACCTACATACGGAAGGGCACGGGAATGACGAGTGACGCTGAATCCATCACCGCCGAGGAGTACCAGCGACTATGGGATCCCGACCTTGAAGGTGGCTATCCAGCCAATCACTTTGCTTTTCGGCAGGTGCTGAATGTGTTGCACGACGAAGGTGCCCAGACGTTGGTCGAGGTGGGTGTTGGGCAAGGGCGCGCCATTGATATCTACACAGCGGCCGGTATCGACATCTACGGATTCGACAACAACCCCGAGATGGTGGACGCCAGTGCTGCGGTGATGGCCGAAGCCGGGCTTCCGGCCGACCGCATCTCCTGGGGCGACATCGAAGACTCGGTGTCACTGTCGGGGATCCGTCGTCAAGGTCCCTTCGACTCACTGCTGGCGATGGGAGTTCTTCCGCATGTCGATCATGAACGCGCGGCGCTTGAGAATATGCGCCAATTAGTGAAGCCGGCTGGCTCGGTTTTCGTGGAGTGCCGCAACAAGCTCTTCGCGCTGGTCACTTTCAATCGGTTCACTTACGAATTCATCATGGACGATCTGCTCGACGGGGTCTCCGGTCCGGTCAAGGACGCGGCCGGGGAGTTCCTCAAGACGCGGGTGGATGTCGATATCCCGCCGAAGCCCAGCGGCCACGAGGCGAAGTACCACAATCCACTGACCGTGGACGAACTCTTCTACGAGGCCGGCTTCGTGGACGTTCGCATTCGCCCGTTCCACTACCACGCTGCCATGCCGAGGTTCGAGAAGGAACTCGGCGCAGCGTTCCGAGCCGAGTCCATCGCATTGGAGAACGAGCCTTCGGATTGGCGCGGCCTGTTCCTATGCTCTGCCTTCGTGGTGGAAGCCCACCGCCCAGATGACTTGGTCTAGCCCTTCCACTCGATACATCCACATTCACTTGAGGAGAACACGCCGATGGCTGATGTAAGTGCGCACTACGACGGTTCCGCCCCCTCCTATCACGAGCAATACGACCCGAATCTGATCTGGAAGAACGCCGAATACCCCGCCAACTACTTCCGGCTGCAAAAGGTCATCGAGATCCTGCGCGAGCGCGGCGTCTCGAGCGTGTACGACCTTGGTGCAGGTGAAGCCAGCCCGATAATCGCGATCCGCGAAGCCCTCGGAGTAGATGTCCGCGCGAGCGATTTGTCTCCGGAAATGGTTCGGCTTGGCAAGGAAAACCTGGTCAAGCACGACATGGATCCTGACTGGCTGACGCTGGTGGATATCCGGGATATGGAAGCCATCAAGACGGAAGCGGCCAGGGTGGGTCAGTTCGATGCGGTGATGGCCCTAGGTGTCATTCCCCATGTCGAGGATGACAGTTGGTTTGTGGAGGCTATGTCGCTGTTCCTGAAGCCCGGCGGCACGTTGATTCTCCAGTTCCGCAACTCGATGTTCTCGATGTTCACGTTCAACAGGCTCACGAAGGAATTCATCCTCGAAGAACTTATGGCACCTATCCCTGAGCAGTTCCGCGATGTGGTCGAAGCCGATCTGGATCAACGGCTTGCTGTCGACAAGCCGCCGATTCGTCGCCGGGAGGACGGACATGGTTATGACGAGATCCTCTCGAAGTTCAACAACCCTCTCGAACTAGCAGAGGTAGTGAAGGCGCAAGGCTTCACCGATCTGTCTTACCGCTGGTACAACTTCCACCCGACGTATCCGATGATCGCCGGAGCTATGGATCCCAAGGAGTATCGACAAGGTCAAATCGACTTGGAGTCGGATACGTCATGGCGCGGCATGTTCCTGTGTTCGGCGGGGATGATCATCGCTACTAAGGCACCATGACCTCAGCCACGGTGACCGAGGACGAAGTCCTCGATGCGCTCGAAGCGGAAGCGATAGGGATACTGCGAGAGACGGCTGCGGCGTTCAAGAAGCCCGTGCTGATGTACTCGATCGGCAAGGACTCCTCTGTCTTGCTCCATCTCTCGCGGAAGGCGTTCCACCCGGCGGGCTTCCCTTACCCGTGCTTGCATGTCGATAGTCAGTGGGAGTTTGCTGAAGTGATCGCACATCGCGATCGAATGGCCCGCGAGATCGGATTCGAACTCATCGTCGCGCAGAATGACGAGGGCATCGCCCAAGGCGTCAGTCCGATGTCCCACGGCATCCACGAGTACACCCGCATCATGCGAACGGTCCCGCTGCTTGCCGAACTCGAGCGTGGGCAGTACGACGCCGCGATCGGCGGTGGACGCCGCGATGAGGAGCGAAGCCGGGCGAAGGAGCGGATCTTCAGCCTGCGCGAAGCTGGTCAGCGGTGGGAGCCACGCAGCCAGCGTCCGGAGTTCTGGCGGACAGCGAACACGCACTTGGTGAATGGTCAAACGATGCGGGTGTTCCCGTTGTCGAACTGGACCGAGCTCGATGTGTGGCGGTACATCCGTCGCGAGCAGATTCCTGTTGTGGATTTGTACTTCTCGCAGCCCCGGGCAACTGTCGATCGTGGTGGCACTCTGCTAGTTCCGGATGATGACCGAATGCCACTGCTCGACGGTGAGGAATTGGTCGATCGCATCGTCCGCTTCCGAACGCTGGGCTGCTACCCGGTCACCGGAGCAATTGAGTCCGACGCTGCGGATATTGATTCCCTTGTCAGCGAGATGGAAGCCACCCGTTTCAGCGAGCGCGCCGGACGACTCGTCGATGGTGAGCGCGAGGAATCAATGGAAGCCAAGAAGCGCTCCGGGTACTTCTAAGGCTCACCTGAAGGACGCCTTCATCCACCGGTCACGGAATCCTCACTTTCGTCCTTCACGCTGGAAGCGTGATGATCACGGTGGTCATCGGAAGGGACAGCGATGAAGGTCGGACGCTCGGTAACTGCAGCACTCGCCGCGGCAAGTCTGGTTGGCGCAGGACTCGTGGGAGTAGCTACTGCGGCTCAAGCGACCGTGCTCGATCGCGAACAGAAGCGATGCGGCAGCGCTCTCGTGACGGCAAAGTTGGAGCGCGATTCCCGCGAGCACGAAGTGGACATTGAGGTGTACTCCGATCGGCGCGGAGAGCGCTGGCGGATGCTCATCAAGGATGCAGATGGCGATGTCTTGCGCAAAGTGACGCGCAAGACAAACCGCGAAGGGGAGTTCGACGTTTGGCGTTCCATCCCCGGCACCATCGATCAAGTATCGGTCTCGGTGCGCGGCCCGAATGGCCAACGCTGCACGCTCAAGCTGAACGCCTAGAGGAGTGCGGAAGGCGGGAGTTGAACCCGCACGCCCGAAGGCACTGGTACCTAAAACCAGCGTGTCTGCCGTTCCACCACTTCCGCGTAGCCCTTGAATCCTAGATCAGCGGTAATTCCTGCAGGTGGCGTCGCAAAAGGCCCCTTCTTGCGACGCCACCTGCAGGGGCTGACGCACGGTTTGGTGAGGGCGCACTCGATCAGCGAAGCTCGGATAGCAAGGTCTTGAAAGAGCTTGGGTGGGCAAGGTGGGCGATTGCGCGGAGCTTGAGGCCGAGGGAAATGGGAGAGTCGAGTGTCTGGGCGAGCGCGGTGTCTTCGGAAACCCCTGCGATAGCGAGAATCGGGTCACGCCCGGTCACGTATCCGACAGATTCCGCGAAGCCCCGCCCGACGAGGCCATCTTTGCCGGTGACGACGACAGCTCCTTCGGAGTACTGCATGCCTGGCGCGAAGTAACCCGCTTGGCCTCCGTCGACGATCGGAGTCAATTCGAAGAAGCGCATGATGTCCGGAACGTCGTCGTGCAACTTGAATTCCCAGTGGTTTGGGTACCAAACATTTGAAACCGGGTAAATGGCTGGGTCAGGTGAACGCTCGGCCCGCACCCAGTCGGTTACTCGCATCTCGCCGGCCACCTCGTGGGCTGCCCCGGTGACGTCGATCCACTTGCCACTGACAGGCACGTTCATGATTCCTGGTTTGGCGCCTGTCTGGTCATAGAAGTGGGTCTTGTGCGAGTTGTCGTGCATGGCTGCCAGGGTCAACTGCTCGTTACCGTCGAATTGCATCATGAACCAATCCCAGCCACCTGGGCCCGGCGTGGGTAGATCACTCATCGCTCGGACATCCACCTGGCGAGGATTCCCATTGGGCATGAAACCAGTACCCCATTGGTGGTCGAACCAAAATTCGCCGGAGACAAGCTCGACGGTCTCGTCTCCGATGCGGACCTTCGAGCCTTCCTGGGCGAGGTTCATGAGTGGGATGGAGTAGTAGAGCGTGCCAACGCCACCGACACTTGGAGCCGCGCCTTCCTTGCCCTGTAGAAACGGTGGCTTGCCGTCGTCAAACGTCAGGTCGAAAGAAACGGGGGTGCCAGGTGAGTCACTTCCATCGAGTGCTGATCCATGGATGCGCAAAGGAATGAAGGGACCTTGCTGGAGAGACTCCGCAAAGTTGTCGCCAGCGCGGAAGCGAAATGGATCGGTGTTCACCTCGATGTCGCTGGTGATCACGACAGGTGCGCCACGGTAATGACGATCTCCCTCGCGGCTTACGGCTACGTGGACTTCCACCACCTGGTTGCCGATTGCATCGATACCAAGTTCGTCGCGGAGTGGTCCTGGAAGGAGTGAGTACGTCCAGAGCATGAATTGAATTCCGTAGTGAAGACCATCTGCGCCGATAGCTGTGCCAACGAAGAAGTGCCATCCGACCTGGCACTCTAAATCCGGTACGTGTGCCGCCGGAAATTCGAAGGATGGATGTGTGGGAAGTTCGCGATACCCGCGTGAAGAGTCTTTCCCGAGCAGCATCGTCATGGCGTAGGCCGAATGCGCGCTGAGATCGTCGCAATGCTCCAAGAGAGCTTGGTAGCGCTCGGTGTAGTCCGGGGTGAACGTGTCGGGATTCGAGAGCAAGTCGTTCAGCCGAGCTCGCATCCGCGTGCTGAAATCGGGAGACATGACTCGAAGTTAGCAGCGCAGAGCAATGCCACGAGTCGCGTCTACGAGAGACGGAGATCGCGGATGAGTTTGGCGACGTGCCCTGTTGCCTTCACGTTGTAGAAGGCGTGCTCGATCTTTCCTGTTGGCGAGATGATGAAGGTCGAGCGGATCACTCCGGTCACCACTTTGCCGTATAGCTTTTTCTCACCCCAGGCGCCGTACTTCTCCATCACCCGGTGATCGGGATCCGACAGCAGGGTGAACGGCAATTCCTCCTGCGCGGCGAACTCGGCGAGTTTCTCCGGCGAATCGGGGGATATGCCTACGAGGTCAAGGCCGGCGCC
>CAZWIW010000030.1:0-1219 GCA_964634545.1 uncultured Rubrivirga sp. | reverse complement strand
CTCGGCACCGTGGCGCTGCCGGAAGAGGACTACATCTACGACTTCTCCTTCCCCGAGGAAGAGGGCAAGCCGAACCCGCACCTGTGGACCGATCCGACCTACACCATCGAGTACGCCGACATCGTGCGCGAAACCCTGACCGAACGCGACCCCGAGTGCGCCGATCAGTTCCAGGCCAACTTCGATTCCTTCGCAGCGCAGGTGAACGAACTCGGGGAGGCAGTGCGCGAGGATCAGCAAACGGTGCCCGAGGGTCAACTTAAACTCGTGACCTATCACGATGCGTATGCCTATTTCGCGGACGACTACGGCTGGGAGGTCGTGGGGGCACTTCAGCCCAGCGATTTCGCTGACCCGACCCCATCGGAGGTCGTGACCTTGATCGAGCAGATCAACGCTGAGGGCGTGCCCACCATCTTCGGATCCGAGGTCTTCCCATCGGCCGTGCTCGAGGAGATCGGCAACGAAACGGGCGTGCGCTACGAGGACTCGCTGCGCGATGACGATCTTCCCGGGGCGCCAGGGGATGAGAACCACTCGTGGCTAGGCCTTATGCAGTACAACTACGCGACGATGATCGAAGGCCTCGGCGGCGAGGCACCGAACGTGAAGGCAGTCGACATCACTAGCCCGGTAGCGGATACGGCAGACTATCCCCAGTGACGGGAACTGGAGTCGGGCCTGAACTGATCCGACTCACCGATGTCGAGGCCGGTTACGGCCACGACCCGGTTCTCCATTCGGTCAACCTGCACGTTCACGAAGACCAATTCACCGGCATCGTCGGACCGTCGGGCTCGGGCAAGACGACCCTGTTGCGACTGCTGCTGGGCATCGTGAAGCCGATGTCCGGGACGATCACCACCCAGCCTGGTTTGCGGACCGCCTACGTCCCCCAACTCGAGACGGTGAACTGGGACTTCCCGATCACCGTGCTCGAGTGCGTCCTGATGGCCGGCTCCTCCGCGCGTGAACAACGACGCATCTGGCCCTGGGCGAGCACCGAGGAGAAGCAGCGCGCCCACGGGGTGTTGGCGAGGTTGGGAATCGAGGCGCTCGCTGATCGGCAGATTCGCCAACTATCCGGTGGACAGCAGCAGCGAATGTTCCTCGCTCGAGCGCTCTACCGGCGGCCCCAGTTGCTGTTACTCGATGAACCCACCAGCGGTGTCGACGTATCCACTCGCCACGACGTATTGCACCTGCTCGCCGATCTGCA
>CAZWIW010000029.1:0-19876 GCA_964634545.1 uncultured Rubrivirga sp. | reverse complement strand
GACGAAGCCATCGCGTTGCCCAGCGAGAAAGCAGCACGTCTCGCGCTGCGCACCCAACAGGTTCTCGCCTACGAGACAGACGTCACCGAGACGGTCGATCCGTTCGCCGGTTCCTACGTGGTGGAGTCGCTTACCGACGAGATCGAAGCTGCAGCCATGACGCTCATCGATCAGGTGCAGGAGATGGGCGGAGCGGTCACCGCCATCGAAGAAGGCTTCCAGAAGTCCGAGATCGAGAAGTCGGCCTACCAGGTGACGCAGCAGATCGACAGCGGTGATCGCATCGTGGTGGGAGTCAACAAGTTCCGCGTAGAAGGCGATGAGCATTACGACCCTCTTCAGGTCGACATGTCCATCGAGTCTGAACAGAAGGAACGCCTAGCCAAGCTCAAGGCAGAGCGGAACAACGACGACGTCCAACGCCTGCTGCAGCAGATTCGGGATACGGCTGCTGGAGACGGCAACCTGTTGTATCCGATGCGCGATGCGCTCAAGGCGAAGGCGACGGTTGGCGAAGTGTCCGACGCGCTGCGCGACGTCTGGGGGATGTACCAGCCGAAGGATGCCTTCTAGTCGAATGCCGTACTAGTCGAACGCCGTGGGCACTGCGCCTACATCGACATTGTCAACGATCGTTGGATTCGCTGAGCGCTTCGGGTCAAAGCGGAATCAACGTCGCTCGGGCTGAGATTCGCAGTCCGTTGGTGGGCGACGGCAATGGCACCCACCAGTTGGGGCGTGATGACAGGTGCTGCGCGGCAGTGCACGCCGATCGCGTATTCCTCGTCGTCGTGCACGATCGGTCCGGCGTGGTCGATTTCGTCTTCGAGTCGGCGCGCGTCGGTGACGGTGCGCCGGGTCAGCGAGTGCAGCGGATGGCGAGCGAGGTAGTCGCGCCGCTGCGCATCGGGCAACGCAGCCAGGATGCATTTTCCGAGGGCCGTTGCATGCGCGGAGTCGTGCATGCCGACCCACAGATCGATCGAAGGTGCTTTCGGTGAATCGACGATCTCCTCGACGGTGATTTCGCCGTCGCTGTACAGCGCGAGGTAGACGGGTGCTCGAACTTCATCGCGTAGGCCTTGCATCGCTGGACGGGCGCGCGCAAGCGTCGATGCCAGGCGGTCGGAGGATGCCACCTGCGTGAGGGTCGGGCCGAGTACGTAGCTGCCGTCGTCGAGACGTCGCAGATATCCCTCGTGGGTGAGCGTGCGCAGCAGGTGGTAGGTGGTGGAGGTGGTCAAGCCGAGATCGCGAGCTAATTCCTTCGCGTGCGCCCGGCCGCTGCGCGCGCCGACGGCCTCGATCAAGTGCAGCGCACGCTGGACAGACTGGATGAGGGTGGGCGAACTGTCGCAGGCAACCATCGAACCTCGCAGGATCGAGCGGACCTTCCCCCGATGGGCGCGACGTTAGTGCGCATTGGCCGGTCCTTGTGCCGCTATTTGAAATTTTCACCCTTTCCGCGGGCGTCCGGCGCGGGCAGGCTCGTGAGTACGGAAAGTACTGACGCTTACCGGTGAGTACCGAGCAGGCGAACACCGAACGGAAGGCGGAAGGAGCGACATGGTCGACAACGAGACACGCGTGGATTTTTACCGGCAAATGGTGCGAATCCGGGCATACGAGGCGGCGTTGCAGGCGAACTACCACGCCGACAAGACCCCGCAGTGGGATATTGGCGCCGGCTTGATCCCCGGTGAGATGCACCTGGCCGCCGGGCAGGAGCCGGTAGCGGTGGGGCTGTGCGCGAACCTGGAGAAGGACGACGCCATCACCGGCCCGCACCGACCGCACCACTTGGCGCTGGCCAAGGGCGTGGACATCAACAAGATGACCGCCGAGATCTACGGACGCGACACCGGTCTATGCCACGGCAAGGGCGGGCACATGCATCTGTTCGACCCCGAACAGCACTTCTCCTGCTCGGGCATCATCGCTGAAGGCATGCCGGTAGCTGTCGGCCAGGCGTTGGCGTTCTCCCGCAAGGGCACCGACAACGTGGCCGTAGCCGTCGCTGGCGAAGGTGCGGCGAATCAGGGTGCCTTCCACGAAGCGCTCAACCTCGCATCGATGTGGAAGCTTCCCGTCATCTTCATCATCGAAGACAACGATTGGGCCATCTCGGTTGCCCGGGATACCGCCACTCCGATCAAGGACGGATCGCTGCGCGGCACCGCCTATGGCATGCCCTCCCAGCGGGTGGAAGGCAACGACGTGGAGATGATCTACGAGGCCTGCAAGACCGCTGTCGATCGGGCTCGCGCCGGAGGTGGTCCGACCCTGTTGGAGATCCACACCGTGCGGATGTGGGGGCACTTCGAAGGTGATGCCCAGGCCTACCGCGGGGACGAGTTGGCCGAGGCAAACGAACGCGACCCGATTCCCGCGTATGAGAAGCGTCTGATTTCCGCCGGACTGCTCACTGACGATCAAGCTGCGCAGATCAAGGCGGAGGCCGAAGCTGAAGTGCAAGCCGCTATCGATTTCGCCACTTCCAGCCCTGAACCCAAGCCCAGCGACGCCTACTTGCACGTGTTCGCGTGAAGGCTGCGACGACACCTACTAACCAGGAACCACTGACGAGAGGGATAACGACATGACTGCAACCGTCGACGCCGGCACTCGCCGGGTCACGACAGCTAAGGCGATCTCCGAGGGCATCGCCCAAGAAATGCGCAGCAACCCCGATGTCTTCGTGATGGGCGAGGACGTCGGTCCCTACGGTGGAATCTTCGGATCCACCGGTGGGTTGTACGAGGAGTTCGGATCCACCCGCATCATCGATACTCCGATCTCCGAGACCGGCTTCATCGGAGCCGGCATCGGTGCCGCGGTCGAAGGCCTGCGCCCGGTGGTCGAGTTGATGTTCGTCGACTTCTTCGGGGTCTGCTTCGATCAGATCTACAACCACATGGCGAAGATCCATTACGAGTCGGGCGGCAACGTCAAGGTGCCGATGGTTCTGATGACGGCCGTCGGTGGTGGCTACTCCGATGCCGCGCAGCACTCCCAATGCCTGTGGGCCACGTTCGCGCACATGCCGGGCATGAAGATCGTGGTGCCGTCCAACCCCTACGACGCCAAGGGATTGATGATCTCAGCGATCCGAGATGACAACCCGGTGGTGTTCATGTTCCACAAGGGCGTGATGGGTCTGCCCTGGATGGCGAAGAACCCGCGGTCCATCGGTCCGGTTCCGGAGGAGGAGTACACCGTCCCGATCGGCAAGGCCGCGATCGCGCACGAAGGCTCGGACGTCACCGTGGTCAGCCTGTCCATCTCAGTGCAGCACTGCCTTGACGTTGCCGAGGATCTCGAGGGCACCACGAGCGTCGAGGTCATCGACCTGCGTTCGGTCGTTCCGCTTGATCGCGAGGCGATCTTGGCCTCGGTCGCCAAGACCGGCCGACTCGTGATCGTCGATGAGGACTACAAGTCCTTCGGCTTGAGCGGGGAGATCGTGGCCACGATCGCCGATAAGGATCCGAGCATGCTGAAGAAGCCGGTCGAGCGGGTGTGCTACCCGGATGTGCCGGTTCCCTACGCACGGGTGCTGGAATACGAGGCGCTGCCCACGCGGGACAAGATCAAGGCCGCTATCGCGAAGGTGACTGCATGAGCGAAACCATCACGTTCCCGGAGATGTCGAACGATCCCGATGCCGAAGGCGTCGTGGCCACCTGGTTCGCCAACACCGGCGAGAGTGTCAAGGCCGGTCAAGTAATCGCCGAGGTCATGGTGGACAAGGTGTCGGTAGACATCGAGGCCCCGATCGACGGGACCATCACGTGCCTCGTCGAGGAGGAGGGCACGGCCAAGCAGGGCCAGGAGATAGCCCGAATCGACTAGCGGTAGGCCCTTAACCTGGAATAGCCACGTCGTTATTCCAGGTTAAGGGCCTAACCTGGAATAGCGTGCGATCCATGAGCGACATCGACTGGGACGAACTTCGCACGCAAGCTGCAATTGCCCGTGATCGGGCCTACGCCCCCTACTCCCAGCACCCGGTCGGCGCCGCCGCGTTGACCGACGACGGCCGCATCGTCTCGGGCTGCAATGTGGAGAACGCATCCATCGGCACCACGCTGTGCGCCGAATGCGGGCTGGTCAGCGAGTTGGTGAAGACATCGCCGCCCGATCGCAAGTCCCGTCTGGTTGCGTTCGCGTGCGTAGGGCCGAACCCCGGCCCGTTGCTGCCATGCGGGCGGTGCCGGCAATTGCTGTGGGAACACGGTGGCCCGGATCTGCTGATCGACCGTGCAGGTGGACCGACTCCGTTGTCCGTCTTGTTGCCCGATGGTTTCGGTCCTGAGGACTTGCCCGGCCATCGCTAGCCTTCGGCCCATGACGAGTGCAGCGCTCGGCGTAATCGCCGGAACTGGTTTCTACGCCCTCGATGATCTTCGCGATCCGCAAGACATCACCGTCGAGACGATCTACGGACCCACCCGCGCGCGAGTGGGAACGCTGCACGATCGACGCACCGTATTCATCAGCCGCCACGGCTACGACCACTCGGTCCCCCCACACATGGTCAACTACCGCGCGAACATCCAGGCGATGATCGACCTCGGCGTGACCGAGATACTCGCGGTGAACGTGGTCGGTGGTGTCGGGACCGATGCAGGGGACTTGGTGATCGTCGACGATTTCATCGACTTCACCAAGGCACGTCCGATCACATTCTTCGACGGTTCCACGCCTGAAGGGGTGGTGCACGTGGACATGGGTGAGCCGTACCACCCGCGGTTGCGGAACGCGTGGAAGCAGGCTGCCGACAACCTCGGGGTGAACGTGCTTGATCACGGCATCTATGGCGCGTACGAAGGCCCGCGTTTTGAGACCAAAGCGGAGATCCGGCTTGCCGCTGCCGCCGGGGTGACCGTGGTCGGCATGACCGGCGTTCCGGAGGTGGTGCTCGCGGTCGAACGCGATCTTGCCTACGCGAGCCTGTGCATCGTGGCCAATCCGGCCGCTGGCCAAGGCAGCGAACCGATCACCATCGAGGATGTTCAAGCGGTGGTGGCGCAGGGCGCGGCCACCGTCACCCGGGTCCTGTCCGAGGCGGCGAGGTTGCTCGCGTGACGAACGTCGACACCATCATCACGAACGCTCGCTTCGTCCTCACCTGCGACGAGCAAAACTTTGTGTACGAGCACGCCGGCGTAGCGATCGACAAGGGTCGGATCGTCGCGGTTGGCGACATCACCGGATTCGAAGCCGACAGCATCATTGATGCCAGCGGATGCATCGTGCTTCCTGGTTTCGTCAACCTGCATACGCACCTGCCGATGACTCTCCTGCGCGGCATCGCGGAGAACGTAGACCTGCAGGGCTTCCTGGAGCGGGTGTGGGCCGAGGAAGCGCGCATCATGGGACCGGAGGGCACCTATCTCGGTGCGCGGTTGGGTGCGCTCGAAGCATTGCTCGGGGGCACCACTACAGCGTTGGACATGTACTTCCACCCCGAAGCCGCGCACCGCGGTGCCGTGGAGGTGGGTATCCGGCACGCCATCGGTCCGGTCTTCTTCGACTTCCCCGGTCCCGACGGTCTGCAGTGGAGTGAACGCATCGAGTTGACCCGCTCGTGGCCGGCAACGCTGGAGGAGATCGGTGGCCCGTATGTGCCGCGCTATGTGATGCCGCACAGTCCGCTGATCGTCAACCCGGAGCATCTACTGGAGATAAACGAACTCGCCCGCGAGATCGATGCGCGCATCCATACCCACAACTCCGAGAACGACAAGGAGAACGACGACACCATCGCCGCGCACGGCGCCCGCCCCACCGCGTTGTTGCGCGATGCGGGGCTGCTCGATGAGCGCACCACGCTTGCGCACTGCGTACGCCTGGACGAAGCCGACCGCGCTGCCATTGCCGCAGGCGGTTCATCTGTCGCCCACAATCCGGGCTCCAACCTCAAACTCGCCAGCGGCGCCATGGATCTGGTGGGCTATCGCGATCAAGGCATCACCGTGGGGCTGGGCACCGACGGATGCTCCTCGAGCAACGATCTGGACATGTTCGCCGTGCTTCGCTTGGCGGCGAACCTCGCGCGGTTGGTGCACCACGATCCAGCGGCGATCAGCGCGCAGGACATCGTGCGTGCGGCCACTATCGACGGTGCGCGTTCGATCGGCTTGGATGAACGCATCGGCAGCATTGAAGTCGGTAAGGAAGCCGATGTGATCGTGGTCGATACGAACGCCCCGCATCTCACGCCGCTCCACGATCCCTTCACCGCGCTGGTCTATGCCGCAGGGCGTAGTGATGTGCGCGATGTATTCGTCGCCGGTGAGCAGGTGATCGCCGATGGGCGACCCACCAAGGTCGAGTCGCGTGAGGTTCTCCTCGCAGCTCGCGCGCACGTGGAGAACGGTTAGCCATGGACCTCTCGCGGATGACGGTCGAGCAGGTCATCGATGCCCTGGACATGGAGTACCTCGAAGGTGAGGGCTGCTGGATCGCACTGCTGTGGCGCACGGCGCACGCCAACGCGATCTACGCGCTCATCACGCCAACCGATTTCAGCGCCATGCATCGCTTGAAGGAGGACGAGGCCTGGACCTACATCGCCGGAGCTCCCGCGCACACGCTTGTCCTGGCCCCCGATGGCTCCCATGAGTCGATCACTTTGGGTACCGACCTCGGTGACGGTCACCTTCCGCATTTCCGGATCCCCGGTGGCCACTGGCAGGGCACGCTGACCGGCGGTGAGTGGACCTTGGTCTCGTGTGTGCTCGCTCCACCGTTCACCGAATTCGAGCTCGCGACTGCGGACACCGATCTGTCCGCTTGGGCAGCGGCTACTGAGCAAATAGCGGCGCGGATGAGGGACAACGCGTGACAACGCAGCGAGTGGTGTTGGTGACCGGTGCCTCGGGCCATCTCGGCGCCGCTATCGCCCGCGCCTGCGCCGAAGACGGCTTTGCCGTTGCGGTCCACTACCGATCCGGTTCGCAATCGGCGCAGGACCTCGTCGAGGAAATCGCGGCCGCCGGCGGAACTGCTCAGGCCTTCGCAGCTGACCTGGCGACCGGAGTTGAGAACGCGACAGGACTCATCGCTGCCGCGATCGACCGGTTCGGCCGACTCGACGCTGTCGTCAACAACAGCGCCGATCAAACGCCGGTTCCCTTCGCCGAACTCGACGATGAGCAATGGCAACACATGTTGCAGGCCTCATTGCTGTCGGCCACCCGGGTGACCACCGCTGCGCTGCCGCTACTGCAACCCGGTGGCGCGATCGTCAACGTTTCCTCGGTCGAGGCCTCGGTCGCGTTCCCGCACCACGCGCACTATGCGGCGGCGAAGGCTGCGCTGGAGTCCTTCACCCGGTCCTTGGCCCTGGAGCTTGCTCCTCGAGGCATGCGCGCCAATGCCGTTGCACCTGGGTTGATCGAGCGTGAGGGATTGGCTCAGGCCTGGCCCGAAGGCCACACCTGGTGGACCGACTCCGCGCCGACCGGCAGGCCCGTGACAGCGGTGGAGGTCGCCGAAGCCGTCGCCTTCCTGATCAGCCCGCGAGCCAGCGGCATCAACGGTGTGGTGTTGCCGGTCGATGGCGGCTGGTCGGCCAGTGCCCGAGCCCCGTTCTGAACACTGCAAGTCTCATCAGTCACACAAGTAACACTCAATGCGTCAGTCGTGTTACAAGTTGGTAGCGACCTGCGCCGATTAACGCGCCAGGGGCGATCCGGTTACCGGGGCCAACTAGTGTCCGGCCATACGAAGACTTCGAACCCCCGGTGACCCCAGGGCGACTTGTGGGCATCCGGCCGGGAACGAGGACCCGACAGAAAGGCACATGCATGCATCGCAAGCTATTGGTCGCGGGTTTCGCGGCTGCCGCCTTGGTGCTGGCCGGCTGCAGCAGCGATTCCGGTGATTCCGCCGAGTCGACTGCGGAAGAGACCGCCGCCGCCGAGGAGACGACAGAGGAGCAGGTAGAGGAGTCCGAGGGAGGCGACGACGCAGCAGCAGAAGAGGGCGGCTCGGGCGTCACCACCGACGACAGCAACTGCGCTGCCGAAGAGAACTACTGCGTCGGACTGGTAACCGACACCGGCAAGGTGGACGACAAGTCGTTCAACCAGGCCGCGTGGGAAGGCACCCAGCTCGCGGCGGAGCAGGTCGGGGGATTCGCCAAGTTCATCGAGACGACCGATCCCAAGGACTACGCGAACAACATCGCGCAGTTCGCCCAGGCTGACTACGACACCATCGTGACCGTCGGCTTCTTGATGGCAGAGGCCACCATCGCCGCGGCCGCCGAGTACCCGGAGATCGATTTCGTGGGTGTCGACCAGTTCCAGGGCGAGGAGATCCCGAACCTGACGGGCCTGGTCTTCAACGAAGATCGCGCTGGCTACGCAGCGGGTTACCTCGCAGGTCTGATGACCCAGACCAACCAGGTGGGCGCGGTGCTCGGTACCGACACCGTTCCGCCGGTGAAGCTCTTCGGTGAGGGTTACAAGGTCGGCGCCCAAGCTGCCAACCCCGATGTGGACGTCACGCTCGTCTACCACGAGCCGAACAACGCGTTCACCGACCCGGAGTGGGGTGCTGCGGAGTCCCGTAAGCAGCTCGACCAGGGCATCGACGTCATCTTCGCCGCCGGTGGGCAAACCGGTAACGGCGGCTTGATCGAGATCGCCAAGGATCCGGGCGCTGGTGAGACCGTGTTCTGCATCGGTGTGGATATCGATCAGTACTTCACCGTGCCGCAGGCGGCTCCTTGCTTGCTGACCTCGGCGGAGAAGAAGCTTGTCCAGGGCACCGAGGAACTGGTGCTGCTGTCCTACGACGGCGCCTTCCCCGGTGGCAACTTCTTCGGTCCGACCGGCCTTGCGCCGTACCACGACACCGAGGGTGCTGTTCCCGATGACGTGAAGGCGCAGGTCGACGAGGTTCTTGCAGGACTCGTCGACGGCACGATCGACACCGGCGGCCTGGCACTGCTGGAGAACTAGGCACCACTTGCAACACCTAAACGGGGCGGGAGCGACCACTGGTTGCTCCCGCCCCGCTTGTTGATCAACTCCATCAACTGACCCCCAACTCTGTGCAAGGATTCACCCCTATGTCCGTGACCGATCCCGCGCAAACCGATCTTGGGTTCACCGACCCGGATCCGCAGCGCGGTGGACGCTGGACCCGGGTGCAGGCGATCGTCCTGCCCCTGGCCTCGGTGCTGTTGGCCTTTTCCATCGGCGGGATCTTGATCTGGTTCCAAGGCGTGAATCCGCTCGAGGCCTACTGGGTGCTGTTCTCCTCGGCGCTCGGCGATGCTGACGGCCTCATGCGGGTCATGGAGAAGTCCACGCCGCTGATCCTCACCGGCTTGGCGGTGACCGTGGGCCTACGAACCGGGCTGTTCAACATCGGTGCCCAAGGTCAGTTGCTCGTTGGTGCGATCGGCGCCGCTTGGGCTGGTTACAACTTCCAGATGCCCATGGTCATCCACATTCCGTTCGCGATCGCCTTCGGAATGCTGTGTGGTGCAGCGTGGGCCTCGATCGCTGGCGTGCTGCGCGCCTATCGAAGCGTCTCCGAAGTCATCACCACGATCATGTTGAACGCGGTGGCGATCGCGTTAGTGGACTATCTGGCCAGTAGGCCGCTGAAAGAGCCTGACCAGCCTTTGACCCGTACCCCGGAGATCGCCGAATCAGCGGCGCTAGCCGACTTCGGCATCGTCCCCTCCGGCTTCGTCATCGCACTGTTGGTCTCATTGTTCTTCGGTTGGTTCCTTGCCCGCACCACCCAGGGTTTCCGCTTCAACACCGTCGGGTTGAACCCCAGTGCCGCTAACTACGCCGGCATCGGGGTCAAGAAGACCATCTTCTTGGCGATGGCCGTCAGTGGAGCGCTCGCTGGCATGGGTGGCGCGGTGGAGACACTGGGCATCACCGGCCGGTTCGAACCGTCCTTCAACGCCGGGCTCGGCTTCGATGGCATCACCATCGCGTTGCTCGCCCGCGCCAACCCGATCGCAACTATCCCTGCGGCTTTGCTAGTCGGAACGCTGCGCGCTGGCGCGGCCTCCCTGCAATTCCAGACCGGCATCGAACCCGAAGTTGTCGATGTGATCTTGGCTTTGACTCTGCTGTTCGTCGCTGCTCCCATCGTCGGCCGGTTGCTGTTCCGTAAGCGCGCGGCGAAGCAGACCACCGTCAGCTCGGGTTGGGGTGGCGCATGAGAGCCAGATACGCCTACACCCTCACCCTCGCCATCGTCGCTGGGATCATCGTCGCGTTCGTGATGGATGAGAACCGCACGGTCTCGGTCCTGAGTTTCTCGCTTCGCTATGCAGTGCCGCTGATCTTGGCCGCGATGGTCGGCATCGTGTGTGAGCGCAGCGGCATCATCAATATCGGCATCGAAGGCCAGATGCTGATGAGCGCCTTCGCCGGTTTCTTCGGGGCTGCGATCACCGGCAACCTCATTCTCGGCACCATGATCGGTGTCGGTACCGGCATGATCATGGGTGCTTTCTTGGCCACCGGTGCGGTCACTTGGAAAATGGATCAGATCATCGCCGGCACCATCATCAACATCATCGCCACCGGTCTGACGTCCTTCTTCTATTCCCAGGGTTATGTGCTTCCGGCCATCACGCCCACGCTGCGCATCCCGATCCTGGCCGATATCCCGCTCGTGGGACCGGTGTTCTTCGACAACGGGCTGTTCACCTACGCGGCGCTGCTCACCGCGGTGCTGCTGTGGGTGCTGCTCTTCAAGACCATTTGGGGTCTGCGCACCCGCGCGGTGGGAGAGAAACCCGGGTCTGCTGACACTTCCGGCGTCAACGTGCAGCGCACGCGCTTCTTGAACGTCACCCTCGCCGGCGGTCTCGCTGGTCTTGCTGGGGCCTACTTGTCGATCGAGGCCGCGAGCACCTTCGAGCGCGGACTGACCGCCGGTCGCGGATTCACCGCCCTGGCGATCATGATCTTCGGGGCGTGGAACCCGATCGGTGCGCTCGGTGCGGCGCTGTTCTTCGGTCTCGCCAACGGGGTGGCGAGCCAGTTGCAGGCCGACGAAGTGATTGCGATCCCGCAGCAGTTCATCAACATGCTCCCCTACATCCTGACCATCGTGTTGCTGGCGATCGTCTCGGGTCGGGTGAAGCCGCCAGCAGCCGTCGGCAAACCGTACGAGAAGGAGTAGGGGAGAAGTATGTCTTCATCCAGGCCCACCTTCCGTGCAACCGGCACCCCCGTCCTCGAGGCCCGCGGCATCACCAAGCGTTTCCCCGGCGTGGTCGCCAACAAGGACGTCTCCCTGACGATCCACCAGGGCCAGATCGTCGGGCTGCTGGGGGAGAACGGCGCCGGTAAGTCGACTCTGGTCAAGATGATCTACGGGCTCTACTCACCCGACGAAGGCGAGATCCTCATCAACGGGGAGCCGGTGAAATTGAGCGGCCCCCGCGATGCCATTCGTCGCGGCATCGGCATGGTGCACCAGCACTTCCAGCTCGTGCCGGTCTTCACCGTCGCAGAGAACGTGATCTTGGGCGATGAGCCCCGCAACTCCATGTTCGTCAACATGAAGAAGGCCACCGCCGAAGTTGCCAGACTCTCCGAGGAGTACGGGCTCAAGGTCGACGTCAATGCGAAGGTCGAGGACCTGCCTGTTGGTGCCCAGCAGCGGGTGGAGATCCTCAAGGCGCTGTACCGCAAGGCCGAGATCTTGATCATGGACGAACCCACCGCGGTCCTCACCCCGCAAGAAACCGACGAACTGCTACGGGTCATGCGCGGTTTCGCCGACAACGGGGTGGCGGTCATCTTCATCACCCACAAACTCCGCGAAGTCCTCGAAGTTGCCGACACCATCGAGGTGTTGCGCGGTGGCCAGGTGGTAGGCACCACCACCCCGGACCAGACCGATCAGGCGGGCCTCGCGCAGATGATGGTCGGGCGCAGCGTGCTGCTGCGGGTGGACAAGAAGCCCGCGACCCCCGGCAACGTCGTCCTCGAAGTCGAGGATCTCGAGGTGGAAGGCAACCTCGGCCTGCCGGCTGTCAAGGATGTTTCGTTGACTGTGCGGGCAGGGGAGATCGTCGGCATCGCCGGGGTGGAGGGCAACGGCCAGCGCGAACTGGTCGAAGCGCTCACCGGCCTTCGCAGGGCCCATGGCAAAGCGGTGACCATCAACGGCAACAACGCCCTCGGTGCCACCCCGCACACCATCCACGACATGGGCGTGGGACACGTTCCCGAGGACCGAGAGAAGGACGGTGTGGTCGGTCAGTACTCGATCGCCGACAACATGGTGTTGAACCGTTTCGATGAACCCGAGTTCTCCAGCAAAGGCATTCGCAACCGTGGGGCGGTGAATTCACTCGCCGGCACCCTGGTTGAGGAGTACGACGTCCGCACGCCGTCCATTCAGACCACCGCGCAATCCTTGTCCGGCGGGAATAAGCAGAAAGTCGTCATCGCGCGCGAACTCGCCGCGAACCCGAGTCTGCTCATCGCCAGCCAGCCGACCCGCGGTGTGGACGTCGGCTCGATCGAGTTCATCCACTCCCAGATCGTCAAAGCCCGCGACGAAGGGGCTGGCGTGCTGCTGGTCTCCGCGGAGTTGGACGAGGTGATGGGTCTGTCCGATCGGATTTTGGTGATGTACGACGGCCGCATCGTCGCTGAGATCGATGGTCACGACGCCGACCGCAACCGGATCGGTCGCTTGATGGCCGGCGGCGAAGACTCGATGCAACCAGCATGAGCGAAGCCTTCGCCCCCGTCGATGTCATCATCGCAAAACGCGATGGTCGTGAGCTCTCCGACGCCCAGATCGACTGGGTAGTCGATGCCTACACCCGTGGCGAAGTTGCCGACGAGCAGATGAGCGCGCTGGCGATGGCCATCTTGCTCAACGGCATGAACGAACGCGAGATCGTCCGCTGGACCGAAGCGATGATCGCCTCGGGCACCCGCATGGACTTCTCGGATTTCGATTCCCCGAGCGTGGACAAGCACTCCACCGGCGGAGTGGGCGACAAAGTCACCTTGCCGCTCGTTCCGATCGTTGCCGCGTGCGGGGCTGTCGTGCCGCAGCTCAGTGGTCGCGGCCTTGGCTACTTCGGCGGCACGCTGGACAAGATGGAATCCATCCCGGGCTGGCGGGCACTGCTGTCGAATGAGGAGATGAAGGGCGTCATGCGCGCCTCCGGTGGGGTGATCTGCGCGGCTGGCGATGGCCTCGCGCCAGCGGACAAGAAGCTCTACTCCTTGCGCGATGTCACCGGCACTGTCGAGGCGATTCCGCTGATCGCCTCGAGCATCATGAGCAAGAAGATCGCCGAAGGTGCCGGCGGGCTCGTGCTCGATGTCAAGACCGGCAACGGCGCCTTCATGAGCGACCTCCCGCGCGCCCAGCAGCTCGCTCGCACCATGGTGAAGATCGGCAACGACGCTGGGGTGCGCACCCGTGCCCTGATCACCGCGATGGATGTGCCCCTTGGCCTCGCGGTCGGCAACGCCATCGAGGTGACCGAATCCCTTGAGGTGCTCGCCGGTGGTGGACCGGCGGACCTGATCGAACTCGTGCTTGCACTCGCCCGCGAGATGCTCGACATCGCCGGCATCGACGCCGATCCGCAGCAGGCCATCACCTCTGGCAAAGCGATGGATCACTGGAATGCGATGGTCACCGCCCAAGGTGGCGACCCGCATGCACCGCTGCCTCGAGCCCGGCACGAGCACGTGATCACCGCTCCGGCCACCGGATCCCTCACGCGCCTGCAGGCCTACGGCGTGGGCGTTGCCGCCTGGCGCCTTGGTGCTGGCCGGGCCCGCAAGGAGGATGCGATCGCGCACGGCGCCGGCATCTGGCTGCACGCCAAGCCGGGCGATCACGTGGCGCAGGGTCAACCGCTGATGACGCTGCTCACCGACGAGGAATCCCGCTTCGCACCTGCGATCGCCGAACTCGACGGCGTCTTCGAGGTCGATGGCGAGCCCATGGACCGGCTACCGCTCATCATCGAACGACTCGACGAAGAAACGCGCTAAGCCAACACCGAGGAGAACAGTGCCCCAGATCATCGCCGCACCTACGCAGATCCCCGTACCCGGTGGTAAGACCATCGAGGAGTACGTAGGGCGTGCATCCAGTCAAGACGAGGCAGTCTCGATCGCTCATATGGTCGCCCCGGCCGGGTGGGACGAGCCGTTCCAGCAACCGCAATTCGATGAGTTCACCGTGGTGCTCGAGGGTGAACTGCTCGTGGATCATGACGACACCACCACGAGCATCACCGCCGGTCAGGCGATCATCACCCGCGCCGGCGAGCGCATTCGTTACCGCACCGAATCCGGCGCGCGTTATGTAGCGGTGTGCCTGCCCGCCTTCGATATCGAACTCGTCAACCGAGAAGAAAGCTAGGCAACGCGGCAATCAGGGCACGATCACCGCACGGCCGTCGATCTTGCCGGCGGCGAGGTCCTCGTAGACCCGCGGCGCCTCGTCGAGACCGAACGTGGTGACTGTCGGTGTGATCAACCCGCGGGATGCCAGCAACAGCACCTCCGCCAACTCCGGCCGGCTGCCCCAGTACGTGGTTTGCACACTTGCTTCATACGGAAGCGAGAAGAAGGACAGCGGGTAGCTGCCCCCGCCGATACCCACCACGGTGAGATCACCGAGGACGCGAACGATCCCAGCCGAGAGCGCGAGCGTGGCGTCCACTCCCACGAAGTCCAACACCACATCGGCCCCGAGGCCACCGGTCATGTCCTTGATCTCCTGGGCGGCTGAGTCCCCGGGAGCCACGGCTGCATCGGCACCCATGTCGAGTGCCATCGCACGTGCTTCCTCGCGGGTGTCGACGGCGATGATGCGAGCAGATGTCGTGGCCTTCAGGATCTGCACCGCCATATGACCGAGGCCACCGACACCGATCACCACGGCCCAGGCATCGGGCGGCAACTTGCTCCACGACCGCTTCACCGCGTGGTACGGCGTGAGCGCAGCGTCGGTCAGCGGCGCTGCCTGCGCGGGATCCAGACCCTCGGGCAGTGGCACGAGCTGACGCACCGAGGGAACGAGCATGTATTCAGCCATGCCGCCATCGGCACCCAGGCCCCCTCCGCCGCCGGGAACCGGTGCCAACTCTGGGTGCTCGCAGTAGGTCTCGACTCCCGCCAGACACTTCGCGCACCGCCCACATCCCCAGGGGCCGTACACCGCAACGGGTGTGCCGAGCGAGATGCCCGCGGCCTCAGTGTCCGGGCCGAGTTCTTCCACCCATCCGGCGTTTTCGTGGCCCAGAGTAAAAGGCGGTCCCCAGGGCAGCACGCCACCTTCGAACTCGTGCATGAGGTGAAGGTCCGAGTGGCAGGCGCCAGCACCTCCGATACGCACGAGTGCCTCGCCGGGCCCGGGGGAGGGCCGGTCCACCTCGACGATCTGCGGGTCGCTCTTCCAGTCCATCAGGCGAAGTGCCTTCATCGGTATCACTCCATTCGTCGAGGGTGCTTGCCTCCAACGTACGTTGGTTGACTCAGCGAAGGGAAGTCGAGCGGGTGATCAATGAGAGCAATTCATCTAGGCGTTGCGTCGGAATACTCTCGATCGTTGATCTCTCGCACCACCACTGCAACCGTTAGCGCAACGAGGGTGCCGATGATGGTCATGACCACCCGTTGGGCATCGAGGTCGAGTTCGTCCTGCCCGCTGGACTTCAGCAAGATGATCGCGGGCGTCAGCAACGTCACGAACTGCCAATATGGACGCGCTTGGAGGAAACTCAAGGCGAAGGTCAGGAAGATCGCGCCGAGCACGAGTTCCCAAGTCAAGCGAGGCAGGCCCAGGCCGTCCAATGTGAGAATGACACCTGCCGCGACAACCGCACCGACGAGAGTCCCGCCCACTCGGTGTCGAGCCGTGCGCCACATGTCCGTGGCCTTGGGCTTCATCACCAACAAGATGGTCAACACCACCCAGGCACCGGTACTGCCGGGGAAGAAATAGGCCGCCACGAAGGTGGCTGCTCCGGTGGAAACGGCGAGAGCGATCCCGTAGCCGGCTGCCACGTGCTCGGGTACCGATTCGGTGGTGGCGCGCTGGAAGTCCCGCGTGAGCACGGTGCCCAGCAGCGCGGCCCAGCAACCTCCGATGAGTAGCGCGATACCGACGATCCCGGCGTAGGACGGGTCACCGATCGGTTGCCCTGCCCGATCAACGAGGTCCGGTGGGGAAATGACGATGAACGAGGTCACGATCGGAACGAAGAGCACGGGGCTTTGGTTGCCGTAGCGCGCGGAGTAGCCGGCGTAACCGGCCAACGCCGCGATCAAGATGGCTCCAAGCCAGGCGTTACCGGAGAAGGACGCGGCCAAAGTGCCCGAAGCCGCGGCCGCTAGAGCGATCTGCCACGCGCGCCGCGGTCCCACCACCACCACGGCGATGGTGGCCGGCAGCGAGCCGAGGATGAAGACACCGGCCGTGCTCGGCAGCCAGATGTTCTGCGCAAGGACGGCCGGGGCAGCGAGCAGCGCAACGATCCCCGCCACGCGCGGCAAACGCCGCAGCACCTCGTCGATGAGTGGTTACCCCATGACCTGTTGGAGACCCGAGGCGATGCGCAGCAACTTCGCGTAGGAGATGCCCTGGGATTCGATGATCACGGTGCTTGTTCCTGGAGCCGTCATCGTGGACGGTGGTTTGACGGTCATCTCCAGCACGCCGCCGAACCGCTTGACGTCGGCTTCGCTGCAGGTGAAGTCTGCCGGTGGTGGCGGCGGATCCTCGGAGTTCTTCGGTAGGTAGCAGTTGGCCGAGACCTGGGCCTTGAGCGTGATGGGCGTATCCGGATCACCGTTGTCGATCGTCACATCGACGGTTCCCACCGGGGCGATCGCCCGATCGAACACCGGGTCCGCCGCCCACTGATAGTCGGCGAACTTCTGAGTGATCGTGAACCCACGATCGGAGTCTCCGTAGGTGGCGAAGACATTCATCGCTTGTTGCGCCTCACCATCACCGGGGAAGGTATCGGTAGTCACGTCGATCGGTTGCCCAGCGCGGCGCTCCCCGGATCGATACGTCGGCTTCCACAGCGAACCGTCTTCCCCGACGAGCGACGCGGCTCCCGCCCACGTGCGGGCAGTTTGGGTGTCGGCCTGCGCCTGCGCAGCCACCCCCACCACAGCGAGGAGGGACAGTGATGCGGCGCCCGCGATGATCCTTTTCACGGTTGCAATCTACTGGCCGTCCGGCGGATCCGTCAGCAGTCCAAGGGACCTCGCGCGCGCGACAGCATCCAGTCGATCTGTTGCGCCGGTGCTACGCGTGACTCGCTGCAACTCCTGCTTGATAGTTGATGACGAAAAACCGAGCGCCATGGCGATGGACGTGTTTGATTTCCCCAACTCCACGAGGCGCAAAATCTGTTGCTGTCGATCCGTGAGGTGAAGTAGCCCGAGACCTGTTCGCTGCAAACGGTCGGAGCGTGGTGACGGGGAGTCGGGGTGGGTCATCCACAGCCCCAGGGCGGAGGAGATCCCATCGAGCGTGGCAAAGTCCAACGAGTTCCACTGCCGCTTCGAGCGGGTGATGCCGCCGAAGGCGCCGATCACCGTTCCCTGCAAGACGATGGGAGCGCTGATGACTTGCCCGATTCCGAACCGGTCCATGAACCCTTCCCACAACGCTTCGTCCACCTGGAGTACTTCGAAGTGGGTGGTGACTTCCTCGATTTCGTCGATCACCACTTCGCCTTCGCGCACGCAGCGGCTGAACGGGGTGGGCACGCTCAGCGGCACCCGCCAGTAACCGTCCACCTCGCCCTGGGTGTACCCGGAGGTGCCGTGCAGTTCCAGGGCCTCACCCACCACCCGGGTCAGCGAGATGGCTGCCGCGTCGAACACCGACATCGGGCCAAGGCGCAGGGCGCGCGCCACGGCATCCGGTTCGGGCAATGCGGCTAAGAACCGCAGGAATTGCGGCAGCCCGGTTCCGCCGCCGTGCTCGCTGGACCACGAACTCGTGTTCAACTGCGTCCCCCTCCCGGCCTTATCCCGGCCATGTCCGACTGTAGGACGCGTTCACCGGGCGAAGTGTCAGATTTTCGCGACATTGTTCACACCTGCCCACCGCGGGGGAGTGGGCATGCTGGTGGGGGTAGGCGCTGGAGGCTCACCCCCACCAGCGAACTACGGTGATGTCGTGACGCTGCCCCCCGCAATCGTGCGACGTGCCCCCAAGGTGCTCCTGCACGACCACCTCGATGGCGGCCTTCGCCCGCAGACCGTCATCGAACTCGCCGAACAGGCCGGCTACCAGGACCTCCCGGCCACCGACGCCAGCGAACTTGCTCGCTGGTTCGCCGAGTCTGCCTACTCCGGTTCCCTCGAGCGGTACCTGGAGACCTTCCAACACACGGTCGGTGTCACCCAAAGCGCCGATGCACTGGCCCGGGTGGCCCGCGAATGCGCCGAGGATCTCGCCGAAGACGGTGTGGTCTACGCCGAAGTCCGCTTCGCCCCCGAGTTGCACGTAGAAGGTGGCCTCACGCTGCACGAGGTAATCGATGCGGTGCTCGCCGGTTTCGAGCAAGGAACAATCACAGCCCGAAGCAACGGCCGGTGGATCCGTATCGGCGTACTGCTGACCGCCATGCGCACCGCCACCCATTCCAAGCAGATCGCCGAACTCGCCGTCGAGTATCGGGACAAAGGCGTGGTCGGTTTCGACATCGCCGGTGCGGAAGCCGGTTTTCCACCCACCCGTCACCTCGATGCTTTCGAATACCTACGACGCGAGAACGCCCACTTCACCATCCACGCGGGAGAAGCATTTGGGCTGCCCTCGATTTGGGAGGCGATCCAATGGTGCGGGGCCGATCGCCTCGGCCACGGCGTGCGCATCGTGGACGACATCGATGTCACGGACCCCAAGGACCCCAAGCTCGGCAAACTCGCTGCCTACGTGCGCGACCGCCGGATCCCCCTGGAGTTGTGCCCCTCGAGCAACGTGCAAACCGGCGCCGCCGCTTCCATCGCCGAGCACCCGATCGGCCTGCTGCGGGATCTGAACTTCCGCGTCACCTTGAACACCGATAACCGCCTGATGTCCGGAACGTCCATGACCAGGGAGATGGAACTGTGCTGCGAGGCCTTCGGTTGGAGCCTTGATGACCTGCAATGGCTGACAGTGAACGCCATGAAGAGCGCATTCATCCCCTTTGATGAGAGGCTGGACATCATCAACAACCGAATCAAGCCGGCGTATGCCGAACTAAAGGCCGAGCAAGCAGCGAAGCGCTAGACAGCCGAGTACACGACAACCAGCGAGCACACGGGAGGAACACCATGGCGGTTATGGAAGCACTGGCCGAAGGGCACGAGCGGGTCGAAGGCCTACGCGAGGAACTCGACAAGGTGCGCGATGCCCTCGATAACACCGATGCGGTGTTGGGTGTCGCCGAAGACGGTCTTGAGCTCGCCGAGGAAGCACTCGAAGAGGCCCGCAGCGCGATGCCGGTCATCATCACCGTCACGGTGGTTGTCACGGCGGTTGTGGTCGGGGCCTACTTCTGGCGCAAGCGCAGCAAGGCCAAGGACGAGCAGCAGAACTACTAGGCGACTTCGGGGCACATCGCAGTTGGTCAGACGACGTTGGCGCGATGACCGCGAGGTCTTCATCAAGCAGCGCGCCGGGGCCACCCGGGAGTCCTATGTCTACGAGGCCGCCGGTCTCGCCTGGCTCCGGGACGCCCACGCGGAGTACGAGGGATGCCCGGTCCCGTGGGTACGTGACGTTGGCACCGACCGCCTGACCCTCGATTTCGTCCCGACCAGCCCACCCACCTCGGAGGCGGCCCGAAACTTCGGCGCTCAACTCGCCCGCACGCACC
>CAZWIW010000028.1:0-20416 GCA_964634545.1 uncultured Rubrivirga sp. | reverse complement strand
GCCGCCTGGTGGTGGAACGAGAACGAGATCGGCGACGTAGTGATCGTCGAGAACACCGGACGCCCGCAGAGCAACGACGGCAACGGATTGACCATCTGGAATGACGAATGGCACCAGTGGCTGGAGCGGTCTGCTGCGGGAGCGGTATTCACCGAGCCCTTGGAGCCCGTGCCAGCACTGCAGTCGGGCGAAACAGCCCAACAGGTCTCGCTCGCCCAGTAGTTTCCACGTGCCCGTCTGGGGGTCACGAAGGGAGATCACATGGGATTCGGTGAGGCAGTTCGTACCTGCTGGAGCAAGTACGGAGACTTCGACGGGCGTGCAGCGCGCGCCGAGTTCTGGTGGTGGGTGTTGTTCGTGGCGGTTGTGCAGATACTCGCCTCGGCAGTGCTCGGCCTCGGGTTGGCGCTGTTCCAGAACTCAGGCTTCCTGCAGTGGCTACTCGTGCTTGTTTTCATGGTGATCGTTCTGGCTTTCATCCTGCCCTCGATCGCGGTCTCAGTGCGCCGGCTGCACGACCGGGACTTGTCCGGGTGGTGGTACCTGCTGGTGTTCGTTCCGTTCGGCAACTTGGTGCTCTTCATCTGGTACGTCTTGCCAGGGACCACGGGTCCGAATCGGTTCGATCTTGCCGCCTAGGCGGGCGCTAACTCCACCGATAGACCGCTGAGCACCGAGGTGCCGGCGAGGGGATCGATGGCATTGACATCGATGAGTGCGTTGACGTTGGCTTCACCCCATCCGTGCGGGATACATACGCACCCGGGCGTGACGTCGTCGCGGACGGCTGCAGGCAAAGTGATGGAGCCGGACTCGCTCGAAACCACGAGGTCATCGCCATCATCGATGCCCAGCGCTCCAGCATCTTGCGGATGAATCATCAGGGTCGGAACATTCGAGCCACCGGTCAGCGTGGGCAGGCCCTTCATCCAGGAATTGTTGCTGCGCAGGTGCCTTCGGCCAACCAGGGTGAAACGTGGCTGTGGCGCCTTCTTCTGGACGAGTTGTGTGGCCTGCACCAACGCATCCAACAAGACGGGCACCGCGATATCGATTTGACCTGAGGGTGTGCGCAGGACTTCGGGCAGTCGGGGCTGCAAGGGTCCGAGGTCGATGCCGTGTGGTGCATCCATGAGGTGTTGGAGTGTCAGGCCTTCTGGGTGTGATCCAAAGCCATCGCCGTAAGGACCGGAGCGGATCCGCAGGTCGAGTATCCGATCAACGCCGGTTCGAGGTGACACGGCTTCGAGTAGCTCCTCGGGGACCCGTCCGTGCGCTCGCGAGGCTTCGTCCGTGCACGCCTGCGTGGCAACCGTGTAGGCGATGAGGTCATCGACTTGTGCAGTGGTGGGCTCGTGCCCTGAGGTGATTCCAACGGTTATGGCGGTCAATTCCGCCAACACCTGGGTTTCGTCTTTCTCACCCTCGGGGACGGGAAAGACCGGAGGGGAGTAGCGGGCCTGGTTGCGGACTGCGAGATTGTTGAAGACGACGTCGTGCTGCGGGCGGGTCAACGGGGAAGCGACGGGCAGTATCACGTCGGCGAGGGAACTCGTTTCGGTCAGGTAGGGATCGACGCTGACCATCAAGTCCAGTTGCCCGAAGGCGTTGGTGAGTCGAGTTTGATTGGGGGTGGAGATGATCGGATTGCCGCCGACGACGAACACCGCGCGTATGCGTTCTCCGCTGTGTGGGTCTGGGGTGTCGATCTCTTCTGCAAGGGTGGCTGCGGGGAACTCACCGAGGGCGCTGGGTAGCCCGCGTACCCGGGTGCGGCGGCGGCCGGGAATCTGCACCCCGTGCCCTGAACCGGGCGTGCCTTCCGTGGACGGACCACCTGCCACGGGGAGCGGGAACATCACCCCGCCAGGTCGGTCCAAGGAACCGAGAGCGATGTTGATGACGTCGATGAGCCAGGAAGCCAGCGTGGCCATCGGAATGACCTCGCTTTCGATGGTCAACCCCGATGTGGTTGTGCCCATGCGCCCGTAGACAGCCGCGCTCGGTGCAGCACGCAATTCCTCCGCGATGCGTCGGGTGGTCGATGGGTCGATTCCCGTGATCGGCGAAGTGGCCTCGGGGGTGAAGGGTGCGAGTTGGTCCACCACGGAAGCCCATTCGCTGGGTTCCACCCGCGCTTCGGCCTCGCCGAGGGTTGCTTCAGCGACGATCAGATGTGCCAGCGAAGCCAGCCACAGCGCATCCGAGCCGGGCCGAATGCTCACGTGCTCGTCGGAAACCGATGCGGTCCTAGTGCGGACGGGATCGACAACGACAAGCCGCCCACCACGTTTGCGGAGCCGACGAAGTCGGCCCGGAAAGTCCGCTGCCGTCATCATGGAGCCGTTCGATATCAATGGATTGGCGCCCAGCATCAAGAAGTAGTGCGTGCGATCTATGTCCGGGACGGGCACCGACAGTGCGGTGCCGTACATCAATGCGCAAGCGACCTGTTTGGGCATCTGATCGACGGTGCTCGCGGAGAAGCGTTGGGTGGTGCCGAGTGCCTTGATGAAGGCCGGCAGGTAGAACGCTCCGGAGAGATTGTGGACGTTCGGGTTCCCGAGGAACAGGCCCACGGACTGTGGCCCGTGGTCGGTCAGGATGGGACGAAGTCTGTCGCGGATTACGTTGAAAGCCTCATCCCACGTCGCAGGATGGAACTGCCCGTCCTCACCCTTCACCAGGGGAGTTGTGAGTCGCCGAGGGTCAGCATGGAGTTCACCCAGAGCGATTCCCTTGGGGCAGACGTATCCGCGGCTGAAGACATCTTCAGGGTCTCCGCGAACCTGGAGGACCTCAAGGCCGTCAGTGGTTAGTTCCAGGCCGCAGGTGGCCTCACACAGCGGGCAAATGCGCCTTCGAGCCTCCATCGCACCACTGTGGCAGGTCAACGCCGGATCTGTACCGAGAACGACGAAGCCCCCACACGGGGTGGGGGCTTCGTTCGGGGCAGGGAAAGGGCTGCGCCCTAGGTTCGTGACTCTTCCTCGGCGGCCTGCTCAGCATTCGTGATGGGCATCCCCGGATGGTGCAGGACGCCGCCGTGTGCGTTGTAGATGACGTCCGCATCTTCGTACTCGTGCAAGGGCGCTTCCACGGCCGCCTGCTCTGCGGCGTGGTGCTGACCCGCCTCGATCTCAGCTGCCGTCGGCCGGGCCACGTTGTCGCGGTAGAAGAAGGAGCTGAGTTTGTGCCGGAGCATCTCCACGCGATAGCGGGGGTTACGTACGCCGTCGATGTCGGCCTTGTCGGGGGCCGGCAGCACGGGGTAGTCGGGCTTGCTGCCGATGACGGCAAGTTCCTTCTCGTTGAGGGGTTGGTGCACCTCGATGAACTCACCGTGCGGGAGCCGAAGCACCCGGCCGGATTCGTAGCCGTGCAGCAGCTTCTCTCGATCACGGCGCTGCAAACTCAGACACGTCCGCTTGGTGATCAAGAAGGCGAGCGGCGGCAACACGATGAGCGAAATCTGCAGCGTTCGAGAGATCGCGTTGATCGACATATTGAAAGCGGTAGCCATGAGGTCGTTGCCGCCCGCTAGCCACAAGATTCCGTAGAACACGATGGCCATGACGCCGATGCCGGTGCGTACCGGAGCGTTACGCGGCCGATCCAGCAGGTGATGCTCGCGCTTGTCACCGGTCGCCCATGCTTCCAGGAATGGGTAGGCAGCCAGCAGCGTGAACAAGATGCCGGGGATGATCACCGCGGGAATAAGGATGTTCCAGGAGATCGTGTAGCCGGCGATCACCGATTCCCAGTTCGGCATCAAGCGCAAGGCGCCGTCGAGCCAGCCGATGTACCAGTCGGGCTGGGTGCCAGCCGTCACCTGATCGGGGGTGTAGGGCCCGAAGATCCACACCGGGTTGATGTTCACCAGTCCAGAGAGCAACGCGATGATGCCGAAGACGATGAAGAAGAAGCCGCCAGCCTTGGCCATGTAGATCGGCAGCAGCGGGTATCCGACGACGTTGTTGTTGGTGCGTCCCGGGCCGGGGAACTGCGTGTGCTTTTGGGTCCACACCATGATCAGGTGGACGGTCACCAAAGCCAGGATCAACCCCGGTACCAGCAGAATGTGGGCCGAGTAGAGCCGGGAGATGATCTCCGTTCCTGGGTATTCCCCGCCGAAGACGAAGAAGGCTAGCCAGGTTCCCACAAGCGGGATGGCTTGCAAGATGCCGCGAATAATCTGCAGACCTGTCCCGGAGAGAAGATCGTCGGGCAGCGAGTATCCGGTGAAGCCAGCGGCAAGAGCCAAAGTCACCAAGCCGACGCCAACCAACCAGTTGAACTCACGCGGTTTGCGGAACGCTCCGGTGAAGAAGACGCGGAACATGTGGACGGCCACGGCGGCGACGAAAATGAGCGCCGACCAGTGGTGCATCTGGCGGATCAGCAGCCCGCCGCGGATGTCGAAGCTGATGTTGAGCGTCGAGGCGTACGCCTCCGAGAGGTACACACCCTGCAGAGGTACGTAGGAACCCTCGTAGAGCACCTCGGCCATGCTGGGCTTGTAGAACAACGTGAGGTAGGTGCCGGTGAGCAGCACCACGATGAACGAGTACAGAGCGATTTCGCCGAGCATGAAGGACCAGTGCTCGGGGAAGACCTTCGACAGGTTCTTGGACAGGAACTTGTTGCTGCCCAGCCGCTGATCGACGAAGGTCGCGGCCCCTGCTCCCGCCTTCTCGACAGGGTGGGCCGCAGCGCCTGAGGGACTTGTCGTGCTCATCCACGCTCCCAGAAACTAGGTCCGACGGGCTCTTGGAAATCCGATCGTGCTACGAGGAATCCTTCCTCATCCACGCCGATCGGCAACTGCGGCATCCGGCGGGCTGCCGGGCCGAAGATGACGTTGCCGGAATCAGCGAGGTCGAAGGTGGACTGGTGGCACGGGCACAGCAGATGATGGGTGCGGTGCTCGTAGAGGGCGATGGGGCAGCCCACGTGGGTGCAGATCTTGGAGTAGGCCAAGATCCCCTGGTAGTCCCAGCCTTCGCCTTGCTGGGAGCGGATCTCGGTGGGGTCCATCCGTACCAGGATGATGGCGGCCTTGCCGCGCTCGCGGAAGTTGGCCGCCGGATCATCTTTGGTCTCCTTGATGGCGTAGGGAAGGGCGGAGACGAGGCCACCGACGGGGATTTCCGCTGGGACCATGCCCTCCACGCCGTCGCCGGTGTCGTGGCCGATGTCCGGGACGATACGCATGCCATCTCGCCACTCTGTCCGTGACAAGATCGCTGCGGGGTTGGCCCCCGCAGGGCTCTGCCACAGATCCCGCAGCATCACGACGAGGGGAATGGGGAACAGGGCAAGAGCCCCGAGCAGGGTGCGGCGGATGATCGGGTAGCGGGCGAAGCCGGACTCCTCTTTGCCGCGCTCGTAGGTGGCGGCGGCTTCGTCGGTGTCGTCCTTGGGGGATTCCATCTCGTGACGCTCTTGGACCACCTCGACATCGGGCATCAACTTCTTGGCCCACTGGATCGCACCGGCGCCGATGAAGAAGATGGCCGCACCGAAAGTCAGTCCGAGCGCGAGGTTGCTCGCACCGACGACGCCCAGGACGGGCACGTACACCGTGGCGTAGACGTCGATGCTGACGTAGGCGACCACGAACAGCACCACGAAGAACATGGACAGCAAGAACATGCCGGCGACCTGACGTTCCGCGCGGCGTGCGGCTTTCGGATCGGTGTCGGTGACACGCGGCTTGTGCTCGATGTTGGCCACTGGCAGGTAGCCGGGCTTGGGCTCGCCTGGCTCAGGGTTGACCGGCAACAGGTCCTTGTCGCTACGAGAACTCATCGGGCCTTGATTCCAATCCACACGGCCGCTGCGATGAGTGCGGCGAAGACTGCTGTCCACATGAACAGGCCCTCCACGACGGGGCCGAGACGACCGAGGGACAAGCCACCGGGACTCGGCGCCTGCTGGAGGTCGTCGATGTAAGCGATGATCGCCTGCTTTTCCTCGGTGGGCAGGGTCTCGTCGTTGAAGATCGGCATGTTCTGCGGGCCGGTGAGCATGGCCTCGTAGATCTCCTGGGGAGTGGCGTTCATCAGACTTGGTGCGTACTTGCCGTCGGTGAGTGCACCGCCACCGCCGGCTGCTTGGTGGCATTGGGCGCAGTTGATCCGGAACAGCACGCCACCTTCGGCGACATCGGCATCGGAGAAGTCGAGTTGCTCGGCGGTGGGGATAGCCGGCCCGGGTGCTAGTGAGGCGACCCAGGCGGACATCGCCAGGATCTCTTCCTCGGTGTAGATGTCCTTCTTGGCCGGGGCCTGGGCGCCCGGGGCGGCCATCGGCATGCGTCCGGTGGCGACCTGGAAGTGCACCGAAGCGGCCCCGACGCCGATCAGCGAGGGCCCGTTTTGGGTGCCCTGGGCCTCGAGTCCGTGGCAGGAGGAACAGCCCTCGAGGTACAGGCGTTTGCCTTCCTCGACCTGGGTTTGCGATCCCATGGCCGCTTCAGCGGGCGCGGTGTTGCTGACGGCGGCGTAGCCACCACCCACCACGAGAAGTGCGAACCCGAGTAGCGCGACGGCTACCCACGGCTTGCGTCGGCGATGTGCCAGGAACTTCACGTTTCGGTGCCTCTCTGCTTGTGGTACCCGAATGTCCCTACTGCAAAACGTAAATCATGAAGAACAGTGCGATCCAGACGACATCGACGAAGTGCCAGTAGTAGGACACGACGATGGCGCGGGTCGCCTGATCGTGGGTGAAGCGCTTGGTGACGTATGTCGTGGCCAGCACGAAGAGGAAGGCGATCAGGCCACCGGTGACGTGCAGGCCGTGGAAGCCGGTGGTAAGGAAGAACGCCGAACCGTAGGCGCTGGAAGACAAGGTGAGCCCGTAATGGGCGAGTTCGGCGTACTCGAAGACTTGGCCGCCGATGAAGACGGCGCCCATCAAGAACGTGATGATGAACCACCGGCGCAGTCCCTTGACGTCGCCTCGCTCCGCGGCGAACACTCCGAGCTGACAGGTGACGCTGGAGAGCACCAGGATCGTGGTGTTGACGCTCGCGAAGGGAACGTTGAGCAACTGACTGTCGGCCGCCCACACCTCCGGGTTGACCGCCCGCATTGTGAAGTACATCGCGAACAGTGCCGCGAAGAACATCAACTCACTGGACAGCCAGACGATCGTCCCGATGGAGACCATGTTGGGTCGGTTTGCCGGCGCATGCGCATAGGCCGCCGGAACAGTCGTGTTCGCCACAGTCAAATACTGTCATGGCTTTGTGAATCCGGTAGCCCGGGTACGCCACAAATAGTGCGATTTGCGCCACTACCTCACCTATCGCTGGTGGCCGGCCGATCCAGGGGGCCCGTAGGCTGTGCCCGTGAGCGATGAGCAGGAGCCGCAGCCCCCATCGCGGGTGCTGGTCTACAGCGATGATCGGAACGTCCGCCAGCAGGTGATGATGGGTGTTGGCCGCCGGCCTGAACCCGGCGCGCCGCTCGTCGAATTCGTCGAGTGCGCCACCGAACCCATGGTCATCGAGCGTGCCTCGCGCGAGAAATTCGATCTGCTCATCTTGGACGGCGAAGCTGTCCCGGCTGGCGGAATGGGCATCGCCCGTCAACTCAAGGACGAGATCTTCGCCTGCCCGCCCATCCTGGTGCTGATCGGCCGCCCCCAGGATGCTTGGTTGGCAACGTGGTCTCGGGCCGACGCCGTGGTACCCCATCCCCTCGAGCCGGTCGCCCTCGCCCGTGCCGTGGCAACGCTGCTGCGTCGGCGTGCAGACGTCGCTGGCTGACCTAGCTGCCACTGTTGCCCATGTCCGCCAGCACCGCATCACCTGATCGGTTCGACTGGCCAACCGTTCTGGCCTCGGCGATATCACCCGCCGGCGCGTCTGGGCCTGAGTTGACCTGGGCCATGGGTCGGATGCTCGACGACGACGCCACCTCGGCCCAGGTGGCCGCACTCATCACCGCCCTACGCACCCGCGGGGAGTCTCCGGAGCAGTTGCGGGCGCTTTTGGAAACCATGCTTTCCCGTGCGGTTCCCGTCGATTCATCGTCTCGGCCCGAGGTGGTGGTCGATGTGGTCGGCACCGGGGGAGACGGCTCCAACAGCGTGAACATCTCGACCATGGCTGCGCTGGTGGCTGCGGCTGCGGGGGCGACGGTCATCAAGCACGGCAGCCGGGCCGCCTCGAGCGCGACCGGCTCAGCGGATGTCTTGGAATTGCTGGGCGTGCAGATCGAGGCATCCCCTGAGCAGGTTGCCCGCAGCGCCCGCGAAGTCGGTATCGGGTTTTGCTTCGCCCCGGCCTTTCACCCTGCTTTGCGTTTCGTGGCACCGACCCGGCGGGAGTTGAAGGTGCCGACGGTGTTCAACATCCTCGGCCCGCTCGCCAACCCGGCGGCACCGGAAGCGATGTTGGTGGGCTGCTCTCGGCTGGAATCGGCACCGACGATGGCTGAGGTGCTGCGCGAGCGAGGCGTGCGGGCCCTTGTGGTGCGTGGCCTGGACGGTCTCGATGAGATCTCCACCTTCGGTCCCACGCAGGTGTGGAACGCAACCGGCGATGCCGTGGTGGAGGAAGTGATCGACCCGCAGGATTGGGGAATAGCCCGGGCCGAACCGGGTGCGCTGCGCGGCTCGAGTGCGCAGGCCAACGCCGATGTTGTGGTTGCCGTGCTGAACCCTGATAGGCGAAGCGATCTGTCCGCGGAGCGCTACGCGGCGATCTTCGATTCCGTGGCGGTCAACGCCGCTGCAGCTTTGGTGGCGCATGACGTTGCTTCGGGCGCGATTTCCTCCGGATCGGTGTCCCATCACATCCACGACGCCCTACCGCGGGCGCGTGCGGCGTTGGAATCCGGTGACGCGTGGCGCATCCTCGAGCGATGGATCTCGCTCAGCCAGCAATCCGGGTGACTCGTCGGTGACCGGGCGCCGGGCCCACCGGCCGGCTGGATCCTGCATCGGTGCCAGGCAACGCTGTAATGCTCAGCGATGACAGGGGCGAGCCCGAGCCGATCGGCCACGCCAGTGGCCGATCGATGTCGACCAGTCGGGTGAGCGGGCCTTCGAGCCACCGCGCGAGTAACAACGTCTCCTCACCGGTGGCACCCTCAACCGCCGACTCCGCGGTCGCAATGGCGGCGCGGGCCGTGGCGCGTGGGTTGTCGCCTGTCCGGGCATGGGCTGCGGCGACCAACCGTCCGGACTCGATGACAGCGATCGCCCAGCCACCGCGGGTATCGGGTTCCGCGGCCACGATGCGCCCAGATCCCAGCAGCGATTGAAAGCGCTGGTGCCGTTCGCTGGCTGCGCTCACTTTGGCCATGGCGTCTCGCAAGCGCGCGGCCTGCTCGAAGAGTTCCTGGCTCGCCAGCTCGCGCATCCGATCCCAGCCGCGCGCCAGGACCTCCCGTAGATCACCGTTGACAACGGTGCTCAACTCGTCTGCGGCAAGGTTTGCCTCGCAGGAGGAAGCCGACCGCGCCACCGCAAGACCCATCAAGGTGTCGGCCACGGCGCGCGCAGCACTGCGGCTAGGAAACGGACCCCAGGAGTCGGGTACCGGGTGCCCGTCGGCTTGGCGCACCGCAACCAATCGGGCGTTCGGTTTGGCGCGCAGTTGCAGCCACCAGGGTGTCTCGGCTCGACGCGAACGACGGTTGTAGTGGGGTTGACGACTAGCGATCTGCCGCACCTCGCGCACCTTGGCCTCGAGTGTGGTGGCGCAGGGAATGACATCCACCCGATCGGCGATCGCGATCATCTCGCTCATTCGCGCGCGGTTCTCCGACGCGGTGAAGTAACTGCGCACCCGGGAACGCACGTTGGTCGAGGTGCCGACGTAGAGCGGTGCGCCTTGTCGATCTACGAACGTGTAAACGCCAGGCCCCGCCGGCAGCCCATCGGCAAGGTGCCGCTTGGCGCGCTGGGCGGGTGAGACTCGGCCGAGGAAGTCGCGAAGATCGGCGAACGTCCGCACACCCAACGAGCCGACCCGTTCCAGTAGACAGTGCAGCACGTGGGTGGTCGCCCGGGCGTCGGCTAGCGCCCGGTGGTTTGGGGTGACGGGTGCGCGAAAGTGGGCGGCCAGCGTGGCTAGTTTGCAGTTGCGGACTTCGCCGGGCAGTAGCGCCACCCGGGCCAGCCGGGCGGTGTCCAGCGAGCGCCCGGGAAACCAGCTGAGGTCGTGCATCGCGCACGCCGCCTTCAAGAATCCGAGGTCATAGGGCGCGTTGTGGGCAACCAGGATCGCATCGCCGGCGAACTCGCCGAAGCTGGCGACGGCACCAGCCACGGAGGGCGCATCGCGCACCATCGACTCGTCGATTCCGGTCAGGGCGGTGATGTGTGGCGGGATGGACTCAGGCGGGCGGACCAAAGTGGCGAATTCGCCCGCTATCTCCCCGCCGCGGACCTTCACGGCTCCGATCTCGGTGATGCCCGCGCTGGTCGCCGGACCCCCGGTTGTCTCGAGATCGACGACGACGAACACCTCGCGGGCCAGATCCTCGCCGACTTCGGTGAAGCTCAGTTGCGTCGACTGATCGCGCTGGTGGGGCGACTTTGCCGCCTTCGGTGTGTTCATCAAGCAGGACGCTAGGTGACGGGTGTGACGCTCCCGGTAGTTTCGCGCCTGTGACGAACCCTGATCCCTCTGCGGATTCCCAACTGCCCGATGACAAGTCCCGGCTGCGCTGCGGCCACTGCGGCAACCTGACCCGCTTCGATATCACCCGCACCGTGCGCTCCCGCGATTTCTGGCACGCCACCTTGGCCGGCGACGTCGAGATCGAGGAGAGCGTTGTGCTGACTGAGGAGGTGGAGTCGATCCGGTGCCGCTGGTGTTCGAGTTCGGATCGGATCGAAGTGGTGCCCAAGCCGGAGTTCGGCGGTCCGGATCGGGAAGCCGCAGGCGACGGCGGCGTCTAGCCCTTCTCCCCGTTGCGGCGTCGGTTGTGGCCGCAGAATCGAGTCCAACGCGGCCACAAGTGACGCGGCAACGGGGACGAATGGGGTGGGTGTCAGACCGTGGGCTTAGCGTGCCGGGCATGGTCATTGACTGCGATACCTGCCAAGTAGCCGGCCTGGCCTGCCAGGACTGCGTAGTGAGCGTGCTCCTCGGAGTTCCCGAGGTGCCCCGATCTGCTCCCACCCATGGCCCGTCAGCGGTGGAACTCGACGATGAGCACGCCCGGGCGATCGAGGTGCTTGCTCAAGGGGGAATGGTGCCGCCGTTGCGGCTGCGTCACCGTGCTGGCTAAACCGATCTGCGACGGGCCCGAGATGTTTCCGGGATACCCGTGGTGCGCGTCGTCACCATTCTGTTACCTTGGGGAACCGCTGACCGGTCTACATCGTCACACCGAGGTCACTTCCCCTGCCTCGCCAGATGAGTCGTCTCGGTAAGGCATCAGGGACAGGCTGGCAACGGGGAACGACGAGGACCACGACGAGGAGGCCCATAGTGCGCATGCGGCGACGCACCCAAATCGGCGGCCTGTTCTTCGCCATCGCTGGCCTGGTTGCGACCGGAGCCGTGACCACCCCGGCGCAGGCGGCCCCGAATCTCGAGGAAGTGCGTCTTCAGGTCATGGACCTGGAGTCCAAGGCCGAGTCCGCCACCGAGCGCTACAACGAAGCCCGCAACGAACTCCAAGACGTCCGCCGGCAACTCGACGCCCTCAAGGCCAAGGTGAAGCGCGAGCGCCGCGAGATGCGCGAGATCCTCGGCGCGGTTGACGACCTTGCCCGCGCTGCCTACACCTCCGGCGGCTTGGACACCTCCTTGCAGGTGCTGTTGAGCGAGGATCCGAACGAATTCCTCGCCCAAGCCGCGGCCCTCGACGCCGTTCAGCGCGGCCAGGCGGCAGCGCTTCGCAAGACGGCAACCGCGCGGCTCCGGCTCGCTCAATCCGAGGCGGCGGTCCTGGACAAGGAAGCGCGGGCCAAGGATCTGCGCAGCCGCATGAAGGACTCCAAGGACGAAGCCGACGATCGACTCGCCGACGCCGAACGGCTACTGGCGAACCTCGAGGAAGAAGAGCGTCAGCGCCTGGCGCAAATGGCGCGCGAGGAGCGCGAAGCAGCCCGGGCCGCTGCCGCAGCAGCCGCCGCCCAGTTGAACGCTGGCAATTCCGGTGGCGGATCCTCCAGCGCCGGTGGTGGGTTCACCGGTAGCGGCAGGGCAGCCAAAGCCGTGCAGTACGCACTCGCGCAGGTAGGCGATCGGTACGTGGCGGCGGCGAGCGGCCCGAGCGCGTTCGACTGCTCAGGGTTGACGATGACCGCGTGGCGCCAAGCGGGCGTTTCCCTCCCGCACTACAGCCGTTCGCAGTACTCCGTTACCCGGCGCGTACCGCTGAGCCAAGCCCAGCCCGGCGATCTTGTCTTCTACTTCGGTCGCGGAACGCACCACGTGGGCATGTACATCGGCAACGGCAAGATGGTGCATGCCGCTAACCCACGTTCGGGAGTGCTGGTCTCCAACATCCTCGGACCGTGGTACTCCAGCCGCTTCAGCGGCATCGGACGGGTTGTCGGTTAGACCCCGATCACACTAGGCGTAGATCTCCTCGATCTGCGCCTCGTACTCCTTCTGCACCACTCCGCGCTTGAGCTTCATCGAAGGCGTCATCTGGCCACTTTCCTCGGTCCATTCATCGGGGACGATCACGAACTTCTTGATCGCCTCGGCGTTGGACACAGCAGCATTCGCGTAGTCGACGGCGCCTTGGACCTCGGCGAGCACCTCGGCATCGGAAATGAGATCTGCTGCGGTGAGGGATTCGTCCTTGCCTTGCACCTTCAACCACATCGGCAGTGCTTCGGGATCGAGGGTGACCACGGCAGCGACGAACGGCTTTTGGTCACCGACAACCATGCACTGGCTGACCAGGGCGTGGCTACGCAGCCGGTCCTCGAGTACGGCCGGAGCGACGTTCTTGCCGCCAGCGGTGACGATGAGTTCCTTCTTGCGACCAGTGATGCGAACGAAGCCGCGGTCGTCGATCTCCCCGATGTCACCGGAGTGGAACCAGCCGTCCGGCTCGAGCACCTCGGCGGTGGCGGTCGGGTTGTTCCAGTAGCCCACGAAGATCTGATCACCGGCCAGCAAGAGTTCGCCATCCTCAGCGATCCTGACGCTAGCCCCGGGGAACGGCTGTCCCACGGCCCCGACCTCGATGGCATCGGGGCGAGAAACCGTGGTGGCCGCCGAAGTCTCGGTGAGGCCATAGCCCTCCAGCACCGTGATGCCGATGCCGCGGAAGAAGTGTCCGAGCCGAGAGCCGAGTGGAGCTCCGCCGGAGACGGCCCACTCGACCTGGCCACCCATCGCCGCGCGCAGCTTCTTGTAGACGAGCTTGTCGAACAAGCCGTGCTTGAGTTTGAGGCCAAAGCCGGCTCCACCCTCGTCGAGGGCTTCGCTGTATTCGATGGCGGTGTGCGCTGCCTTGTCGAAGATGTTGCCCTTGCCTTCGGCAGTGGCCTTCTGCTGCGCGGAGTTGTAGATCTTCTCGAAGACCCGTGGCACAGCCAGCACGAAAGTGGGCTGGAAACTCTGCAGCAACGGCAGGAGTTGCTTGACGTCGGGTGCGTGACCCAAGCGTGCCTTCGCGCGAACGGCACCGAGTTGGATCAACCGGCCGAACACATGCGCCACGGGCAGGAACAGCAAGGTGGACGAGCCCGGAGCCAAGAACACCTCGTCGAGTCCGGCGATCACGTTCTCGACCTCGAACATCAGGTTCTTGTGCGTGAGCATGCAGCCCTTGGGGCGCCCCGTGGTACCCGAGGTGTAGATGATCGTGGCGAGGGTGTCCGGTTGAACCGTGGCCCGCCTGGCTTCGAGCTCTTCGTCGCTGACATCCACCCCGGCGGCCTTGAGTGTCTCGAGGTCGTCGTTGTCGAATACCCATACCCGGGTGACATCGGGGAGGTCTGGTGCGACCTGATCGAAGACCGCCTTGTTCTTGGCGCTCTCGGCGAACAGGGCGACCGACCCGGAGTCCATCAGATTCCACTGCACCTGCTCGGCCGAGGAGGTCTCGTAGACGGGCACGGAGATCGCGCCGGCGTACCAGATGGCGTAGTCGACCAGGGTCCACTCGTACCGAGTCCGGGACATAACGCCGATGCGTTGTCCGGCTTCCACGCCGCTGGCGATGATCCCCTTGGCGATCGCTTGGACGTCGGCAAGGAACTGCCCGGCGGTGACGCCGACCCAGGCCTCACCCCGCTGGAGGGAGAACACGACCTGGTTGGGGCTGGTCGATGCGTTCTCGACGATGTGGTCCGTCATGTTCCCCGACGTTGGGGCCGACACCATGGCCGGGACGCTGAACTCCTTAAGCACGCGCTTACTCCCTCGCTTCGGGCCGCTACAGCGGCGTGAGCCAATTCACGTCACGTTACGCGATAGACGGCCTTCTGGCGAGGAGAAAGTGATAACTGCGCCTCGGCCGCTGCCATGGCACGCTACGAGCATGGAGGCACGGGCACCGCTACCGGAGGAACCGAGCATCGACATCGTGGACGAATCGTTCATCGCTGTCGACCGCGCGGTCGTCGCCCGGGAGGTTGCTCGCCGCTGGCCGCACTGGTGGCCGGGGCTGCGGTTGGAGGTCTACATGGACCGCGGAGCCGAGGGGATGCGCTGGACGGTGGCGGGGGACTTCGTCGGATCCAGCGAGATTTGGCTGGAAGCGCACACACCTGGGGTGATCGTCCACTACTACCTGCGGGCCGAGCCGACGGTGCCCGGAAGCAGCACGACCCCCAGGCCGCGGGCGAACACCCGGCGTGCTCGGTCCCAGGTCGAGGGTTTGCGTCGCCGCCACGTCCTCGCGTGGAAGCAGGTCGTGTGGGCGATGAAGGACGAATTAGAGGCCGATGCGCACGCATATCGTCAGTGACATCCATGGTGCCGGGCTCGCCCTGGCGGGCGCAGCCGAGGGGAGCGATGTCTTCGTCTGCCTCGGCGATTTGATCTTGTTCTTGGACTACGACGACCCTGAGCGGGGTATCTACGCCGATCTGTTCGGTGCCGACCACGCCCGCGCCTACATCGAGGCGCGCACGGCGAATCGGTTCGACGAAGCCCGCGCGCTGAGCGATGCCGCCTGGGCGGGCATCGGCATCACCGATCGCGAGCAGCGGTGGGGAATCTTGGAATCGATGGTGAAGTTGCAGTACGAGGAACTGTTCGCCGCGATGCCGACCCCCGCGCTGATGACCTACGGCAACGTCGACGTTCCGGCTCTGTGGCCGAGTTACATCCGCGACGGCCACCGGATTGTCGATGCCCAGGTGGTGGAAGTGGGCGGCCAGCGGTGGGGTTTCGTCGGCGGCGGCCTGAAGAGCCCGATGCGCACGCCCTATGAGATCGATCCGCAGGAGTACGCCGGCAAACTGCGCGAACTGGGCCCGGTCGATGTCTTGTTCACCCACATTCCACCGCTGCACCCGCTGCTCAACTACGACGTAGTTGCCCGGCGCTTCGAGATCGGCTCCGCAGCGATCCTCGACTATGTCCGCGAACACCAACCTCGCTATCACTTCTTCGGCCACGTCCACCAACCGCTGGCTGGGCGGGCTCGGATCGGCCGCACCGAATGCGTGAACGTCGGCCATTTCCACGGCCGGGAGACCCCCTTCGTGATCGACCTGTGAATCCGTAAACCGCGCCATCTCGCTAACAGGTAGCCTCCGGCTATGGCCGATCAGACCGAATCCAGCATCGATATCGACGCCGACCCCGCAACCATCATGGCGGTCATCGCCGACCTCCCGGCCTACCCGCAATGGAGTGATGGCATCACATCCGTTGAGGTGCTCAGCGTCTATGAGGAAGACGGCCGGCCCGCCGATGCGCGATTCCATCTCGATTCCGGACCGATTCGAGACGATTACGAACTCGAGTACGACTGGGACGGCGATAGCAAGGTCACCTGGAAGTTGACGAAGGGTGACATGGTCACCGCGATGGATGGGATGTACGAGCTCACCGCGCACGGCGGTTCGACCACCGTCCGTTACCGACTCGCTGTCGATGTCAAGATCCCGATGCTCGGGATGATCAAGCGCAAGGCGGAGAAGGTCATCGTCGACACGGCGCTCAAAGGTTTGAAGGAACGGGTGGAATCCGGTGCTGCTGGTTAGTTCGCTAACCCCCAGCGGCCGATCGTGGGTGCTGGATTCCGCGGCACGGACCGTGGGTCATGAACGCGTGGTGGATCTCGGCTCGTTCGCCTATCCCAACGACGATGTCTTCGATGCCTGTGCCGTCTTCGATGACATCGCATCTTCCGTATCGATCACCGGCGCGCAGTTCACCAGCGCCGACCTGATGGCCGGCCTGCGGTCCTTCCGCGATGTCGCGGCGTTGGTGCGAGTGTGGGAGATGCACGGAACTGACGAGCCGCGGGCAGTGGTGTGGTGCGCGGGATCGGTACCGCAGGTGTTGGCGGATCTGGAATCGCTGGACGAATTGGCTGACGTGGCGGGAACTAGTTCGCCGGCAGCGACCTTGCGGGCTCGATTGACACCGGTGCTGGCGGCGGTGCGGTCTGGTGACATCGAATGGCTGTTCGCGACTCCTGCGCAGCCCGATGCCGTGCAGCAAGCCAGCCTCGATGTAGCGGCCGCAGTGGGAATGGGGGCAACTGTGCGCGGGGTCCTCGTCGCGCCGATGCCGCGCAAGAAGGACGGTTGGCCCAAGGAAATCCGGCAGCAGGCGCGCGAGACCTACGACCGGGCCGTAATGGATCTGCACCCGATCACCACTTTGCGCACCCGATCCGGCGAAGCGCCTGCCTTCCCCGCCGCCTCGATGGATGCCGCCCAGGCCAGCACCATCGTGGATGCAGGAGGTGACCGCATCTTCACTCTCACCCTTCCGGGCTTGTCCGCCATCGAGTACGGCCCCGCGAATGGGGGCGATATCCAACAGGTGCATGTCGGCACCTGGAGTGCGGACCCGGCGTACCCCACCACCCACGTGGTGGTGCGCTTCGCCGAGCACACGGTGCGCTGGGAGGTCGACGCCACTCTGCGACGCTGCCGGGCGATCGATGCCGTGGTGGCTGACGACACCATCGCTGTCACGTTCGTGCCGGTGCAGGAGCAATGGCCAAGCGGTCGCGACCAGGAAGAAGGTGGCGCATGAACGAGGAGATGGAGCGCCCACCGTGGTGGCTGTCCGGATCGAATGACGACAACGCTTCGGGTAACGCGACGGGCAGTGCCGGCGATCCAGGGATCGGCGGCGGCCTAGGGGATGTGTGGTCGCTCCTGGGAGCGGTCGGCAACATGGCCGGAGATTGGTTTGCGGCCTCCGGGGCTAGTGAGCATGCCGACCACGGCGATCCGCGCGATCACCCTGACTGCCTGGTGTGCAAGGTGCTCGTGGGAGTGCAATCAGTTGCGCAACCAACCAGCGAACCCGAGCAACTGCCACGCGCGCGGTGGCTGCCGGTGCGCCGCGCCTAGATTGGTTGTCATGGAAAGTGTTCACGGAGCCGATAGTTCGGCTCGCACCGGTGGCGTGACCATCGGTGTCGATATCGGCGGGACGAAAATCGCCGCCGGTGTAGTCGATATCGACGGCAACGTTCTGCGCGCCACCCGCCGACCCACCCCACGTCACGATGCTGGAGCGGTGCTCGCAGAGGTCGCGGCGGTTGTCGAGGAACTGCAAGGCGAGGTGGACGGTTCCATCGTGGGTGTTGGAGTCGGAGTGGCTGGTGGAGTCGATCGCAATCGCGCTACCGCGTACTTCGCACCGAACCTCGCGTGGACACAAGTTCCCGTGAAGGCTGTCCTCCAGGGCGCTACGGGACTACCGGTTGTCGTGGAAAACGACGGCGCGGCCGCGGCGTGGGCGGAGGCCCGTTTCGGTGCCGGCGTGGGAATCGATCATCTGGTGGCGGTGACCGTGGGGACCGGAATCGGTGGCGGGATCGTGATCGATGGTCAGGTGATGCGCGGCGCACACGGCGTCTCGGCAGAGATCGGCCACATGAATGCGGTGCCCGACGGCCGGCCGTGTGCCTGCGGTCGGCTCGGTTGCTGGGAGCAGTACGCCAGCGGCAACGCGCTGGTTCGTGAAGCCCGCGCGCTCGCGGCAGAACGACGCCCGGAAGCGCGAACTCTGCTCGATCTCGGCGACGGAACCCCCGAGGGGGTGCAAGGCGGTCACATAACCGAAGCAGCTCGACTCGGTGATCCGGTGGCTGTCGAGGCGTTCACCATCGTCGGTAACTGGCTTGGCCGGGGTCTGGCTGACCTCACGGTCATCTTGGATCCGGAGGCTTTCGTTATCGGTGGCGGCGTCTCCGATGCGGGTGACCTGTTGCTGGCCAGCGCCAAGCGCACGCTGTCGGAGAAAGTCTCCGAAGGATCGAATCGCCCGATGCCTCGTCTGGTGTTGGCGCAACTAGGTAACGACGCCGGCATCGTCGGTGCCGCGGATCTGGCTCGGATCAGATAGGCGTCCGTCGGCTGTCGGTCAGACCACGGCCCCATCGCCGTGATCCTCACCCGGGGGAATGTGTCGGTCGCGGCGTGCGATCAAGATGATGAAGCCGACGATCGTTGCGCCGATGCCGATCCCGCCGAGAAAAGTGCTCACCGCGAAGATGTAGCCGACCAGTGCGAGTAGCGGACCGACGATCACCGCGATCCACGCGACGCGGGCGATGGCATCGGGCGGGGCCGTGATGGGTGGAGGTTCCGGAGGGATGAACCGGTCTTCGAGTTCGTCGGGTCGGTATTGCGGTTCGTTGCCCGTGTTCGGGTCCTTGCCCTGTGCGGCATTGAGCGAATCCTCGAAGCGCTTCCAGAATTCGTCGTCGTCCTCGTAGGGCGGCTGCCAGTTGCGGGGGTTGTCGGTCACGAAGGTGTCGCACCTTGCGCGTTCAGGCGCTTGATGAATTCAATACTGCCATTAATGATCGTTTGTGCGTCGTGGTCGAGGGTCGCCACGTGATAGGAGTTCGGCAACACCACTTCCTCGGTATCGGTGGAAGCGACATGGGTGAGGATCCACTCGGCGTTCGAGGCTTCCACCACATTGTCCTGGGCGCTGCGAAATAGCAGCAGCGGTTGGCGCACCAGTGCGATGTCGTCCCTGACATGGGACCACATCTGCATCATCGAATGCGCGGCCTTCAGCGGTGTGCGGTCGTAGGCGACTTCGTCCATTCCCGGTTTGGCGATGTCGTTGCTGATTCCAGGGAACGAGCCGACGACGTGCTTCACAACGGGCAGCAGGTGCCGATCCAAGCGCTCGGTGTGCACCGCTGGATTGACCAAGATCAGTCCGTCGATGGAATCCCCGTGCTGTTCGGCCAGCCGCAGTGTCAACGCGCCGCCCATGGAAAGCCCGCAGACGAAAACCTGCTCGCAGCGCGCGCTGAGTTCGAGCAGGTTGCGATCGGCCTCGGCGTACCAGTCCTGCCAGGTGGTGATGTTCATGTCCTGCCAGCGGGTGCCGTGGCCCGGCAGCCGGGGAACTCGGATGGTCCAGTCGTGCTCGGCGAGCGCTTCACCCCACGGGCGCATGGAGGCCGGCGAGCCTGTGAAGCCATGCAACAGCAACACGCCGACTCGGGCGCTGCCGTCGGATGACCAGGGATGGGCTCCAGGGCGGATGGGCATTTCGACTCCTCACGGGGTCTGAAGTCAACTAGTGTGCCACCTCGTGGAGGACCCCAGCGCACAAGCCGATGAGTCGGGCAGTGGTGCGCACGGACCAGGGGCGCTCTACTGGTTCCTCAAGCACTTCATCATCGGACCGTGGCTGCAGGTGCTGTTCCGGCCGTGGGTCGAGGGGCTGGACAACCTGCCGGCTAAGGGTCCGGCCATCTTGGCCAGCAACCACCTGTCCTTTTCCGATTCGTTCTTCCTGCCGCTGGTCGCACCCCGGCCCATCACCTTCCTCGCCAAGAGCGACTACTTCACCGGCCGGGGCCTGAAGGGGTGGCTTACCCGCGTGTTCTTCACGGGGGTGGGTCAGGTTCCCGTCGACAGGAGCGGAGGTCGGGCCTCCGAGGCCGCGATCCTGACCGGCGAGCGGGTATTGGGCGCAGGGCGCATGCTCGGCATCTACCCCGAAGGCACGCGCTCGCCCAACGGGACCATGTACCGCGGCAAGACGGGACTGGCTCGGATGGCGCTGGAATCGCAGGTGCCGATCATCCCGGTGGCGATGATCAATACCTTCGAGATCCAACCCCCGGGAACGGTTCGACCCCGACTGCGTCGGGTGGGGGTGCGCTTCGGTGAACCGCTGGACTTCTCGCGCTACGAGGGCCTGGAAGATGACCGCTTCATCCTGCGGTCGGTGACCGATGAGGTGATGTACGCGCTGATGTCGTTATCGGGTCAGGAGTACGTGGACATGTACGCCTCACGGGCCAAGGAA
>CAZWIW010000027.1:10108-21255 GCA_964634545.1 uncultured Rubrivirga sp. | reverse complement strand
GATGCAGCGCTGGGTCGTCGCACCGTGACGACATCGGACTTCCGGCTGCCGGCACTTGCGACAGCGCAGGTGAACGGGCGCCGGGTGAACGAAGTGAGCTCCTACGGCAAACATCTGCTCTTCCGCTTCGATGATTCCCGAACGTTGCACACTCACTTTCGCATGGACGGCACCTGGCACTTGTACCGATCCGGTGAGCGCTGGCGCGGCGGCCCGAAGCATGAGGTCCGCATCGTGTTGACAGCCGGGGAAGCGGTAGCCGTGGGTTACCGACTCCACGACGTCGCCTTGGTGCCGACCGACCGCGAACACGAACTCATCGGACACCTCGGCCCGGACATCCTGTCCGATGACTGGGACCTACTGCCGGTCTTGGACAGATTGGCGGAGCGGCCGAACGCGAGCATCGCCGCCGCTTTAACCGATCAGCGCATCGTCGCCGGAATCGGAAACATCTACCGCTGCGAATCGATGTTCCTTTCCGGAATAAACCCCTGGTTGGCGGTCCATGAGGTTCCCGAGGCCGACCTGCGAAACGTCCTGCAAAGCGCGCACCGACTCATGATGGGAAACCGTGATCGCGCTTCGCAGTCGACAACCGGGGATGAACGCCGCGCGCACTTCGTCTACGGCCGCGCCGGCCAGGCCTGCCTACATTGCGGCAGGAGGATCTTGGCGCGAAACGTCGAGAGCAACATCCGCGATATCGGTGCCGCGAACGAGCAGCGGGTCACCTGGTGTCCCGCGTGCCAACCGGCGCCTACGACCAGCCAGCTCTAGGAAAGCGGACGCGCCCAGGCACTCGGCATCCCCGCGGTCACCATGGCCGGCAACCGGGTGGTGGGTGCGGTGTGCTGCAACTCCGCCTGCGCCATCTGGGTACTGACCGAGGCCAGCAGTTCCGACAGTGAGACATCCAGTGCCTCGCAGATGGCAGCGAGCAACTCCGAGGAGGCCTCCTTGTGCCCGCGCTCGACCTCCGAGAGGTAACCCAGCGAGACCGCGGCTGCACCGGAAACCTCGCGCAGCGTGCGACCTTGATCTTGCCGACGCCGGCGCAGTTCCTCACCGATCACTTCACGCATAACGATCATTGGCCGTGCCTCCCTTCGGCTTACCACCATAACCGCAGCCGCCCGATGCGGCGCTACGGAGCCTTGCCCGATCACTTTCGCATCTGTGACAACACCCCACCCCCCTCGCCTATTCCCCGTTGCGGCGTCGAGCGTGGCCGCGATTCGGACGAATCTGCGGCCACCACCGACGCCGCAACGGGGAGGGAAGGGGTGGAGGGGTCAGGAGGTGAGGGCGCGGACCGCGAGGGCGAGGGCTGCGTCCGCTACCCGGGCGCGAACCACCCCACGATCACCCTCGATATGGAGTTCCTGCGTCCACGGATGCCCGCCGGGCACCGACATTGCGATCCAGGCGGTGCCGGGGGCCGCGCCGTCGTGCGGATCCGGGCCCGCCGCGCCGGTCGTCCCGATACCGATCTCGGCCCCCAGCGCCGCGCGCGCCCCGGTCGCGAGAGCGATAGCCACCTCCTCGCTGACCAGCCCGTGCGCCAGGACGTCGGGGGTAACCCCGAGCGCCCGTTCCTTCACCTCCGGCTGGTAGGCGACGATTCCTCCACGCAACACCGCAGAACACCCGGGAACCGAGGCCAACTGCGCGCACACCAACCCCCCGGTGAGCGATTCCCCGCACGCGATCGCCCATTCCCGCTCGATCGCTGTGGCGATGATGATGTCGGCGTCACTCATGACGTTCCTCCGCCTTTCGGTGCTTTCGATGTGCCTGCCGCTCGACTCAGGTTCCGTGCCCGACGCAGGTAGTCCACCCCGGTCACCACAGTGAACACCACGGCTACGAGCATGATGACTTGGGCGATTTCGACCCACCACGACGGTCCCACCGCTAAGTACATCGCGATCGCGATTATCTGCAGCACCGTCTTCGCCTTACCCCCCGGCGAGGCAGCAATCACTCCATGACGCACGACCACCAATCGCACGATCGTGACCACTACCTCCCGCACGATGATCACCACGGTGATCCACCAGGGAAGGTCCCCAAGCCAGGACAAGCCGATCAGCGCCACCCCGGTGAGTGCCTTGTCCGCAACGGGGTCGGCAAACGCCCCGAAGGCCGTCTCGGTCCCGGTTCGTCGCGCGAGCGCACCATCCACGAGGTCGGTGATCGCGGCGAGAACGAAAACGACGGCTGCGATATCGCGGCTGGTCGGGTCATCACGCCACAGCAGGACCCCCACGATCGGCACACAAAGCAAGCGCAGCGCAGTGAGTGCATTCGGCCAGGTCAGCACCTTGGCCTTCGCGTTCGTCATCGATCGATGCGCACGGTCAAATCCACACCCTGCGCGTCGATGACGCTGCCGCTCACCATTTCGCCGACGGCAGGCACCGGGGCGTTGTCGCTTTCGATGACGCACGCACCATCGTCCGGGCCCTGGTGCGCCGCACGGCCGACAGCACCGCCGTCTTCGTCGATGGATTCGATGAGGACCTCAACCCGCTCGCCGATTCGCTCGAACGCGCGTTGGGCCATCAATTCCTCGACCAGATCGGCGATCCGTGCTCGACGGCTCTCGATGGTGTCGTCGTCGTTCTTGTCCGGTAGCGATGCAGCCGCGGTGCCGTCTTCATCGGAATAGGCGAAGACGCCCACAGCATCCAGGCGCGCCGCTTCCAAGAAGGCGGCAAGTTCATCCACGTCCTCGTCGCGCTCACCAGGAAAGCCAACGATGACGTTGCTTCGCAGGCCGGCCTGCGGCGCAAGTTCACGGATCGCCGAGATGAGCTCGAGGAAGTCCTCCGTGCTGCCGAATCGACGCATGGCACGCAGCACGGTCGGGCTGGCGTGCTGGAAGGACAGATCGAAGTAGTCGGCCACCGCGGGAGTGCCGGTGATCGCCGCGATCAGGCCGGGCCGCATCTCAGCCGGCTGCAAGTACGACAGTCGGATCCGCTGAACACCGGTACCGGCGGCGAACTGCGGCAAGACGGTCTCCAGCAGTCTCATGTCACCAAGGTCCTTGCCGTAGGACGTGGTGTTCTCCGAGACCAAGATCACTTCTTGGACCCCTTGGCCGACTATCTCGCCGATTTCCGCCGTGACTTCCGGTGGAGTGCGGGATACGAACGAGCCACGAAAGGCCGGAATAGCGCAGAAGGTGCACCGGCGATCGCAGCCGGTTGCCAACTTGACCGAGGCCACCGGACCTGACCCCAATCGGATGCGCGGGACCGGCGGAACCCAGCCTTCGCGCGCCCGCGCCCGCTGCTCTTGCCGTTCCACGGGGCTGATGGGCAACAAGGTGCGCCGGTCCACGGGTGCATGCGCCTGCGGAATCTCCCCTGCCAGCACCGATTCCAGCCGGGACGCGATGGCCGGGTAGTCATCGAACCCCAACACGGCATCGGCTTCGGGCAACTCACCGGCAAGCACGTTTCCGTAGCGCTCCGCCATGCACCCCACGGCTACTACTGCCTGCGGGCGCTCACGCTCATCGGCTGACTGCCGGGCCGCAAGGATAGTGTCGATGGACTCCTTCTTGGCTGCATCGATGAACCCGCAGGTGTTCACGAGGACCGCATCGGCTTCGTCGGCATCTGCCACTAGCGTCCAGCCCTCACCGGCTAGGCGGCCGGCGAGTTCTTCGGAGTCGACCTCGTTGCGCGCACATCCCAAGGTGACGATCGCAACGCGTCGTTGCTGCGTTGTCGACTGCTCGGGCACCGGGTCAGCCTACGGACTCAACGCAGCGCAGCTAGCGGGCCCCGCGGCGATAATCCGAAACGATCTCCTCGGGATCCTCACCCACGGCTGCGGCGATCATCCGCAGGTGCCCGACCACATAGGCGTCACCGCCGGAGATCTGGAAATCCTCCGCCTCGATCGCCTCGATGATCATCGGCCGTAATTTGGTTCGTGCGGCGACATCCTCCACACTGAGGCCGTTAGCCCGACGAGCATCAGCGAGGCGCTGTCCGATCACAGTCACCTCCGGGCCGTTTCATAGAACGCACCGCGTGCATTGTCTTTGTACTGGTGGGCATGCTTCCACCTCGATGAACCGATCACAAGGATATTTGCGGAATAACGAGAGTTGCTGAAGCCAGCGAACACTTGGTCTATCGGGGCGAAATCAGCCGGTCATCCGCCCGCAATCAACCACGGATGCTGGCCAAGACTCCTGGAAGATCATCTGGCTTGACCAAGACCTCGCGCGCCTTGGATCCTTCGCTTGGGCCGACAACACCCCGCGATTCCATCAAGTCCATCAATCGGCCCGCCTTCGCGAATCCCACACGTAACTTGCGTTGCAGCATCGAGGTCGAGCCGAACTGGGTACTGACGACCAATTCGACTGCTTGGAGGAGCACGTCGAGGTCATCGCCGATGTCCTCGTCGATTTCCTTCTTCGCCGCCGCTGGGCTGGTCACCTCTGTTAGGTAGCGAGCATCCGTCTGCTCCTTGCAGTGCTCGACGATGGTGCGGATCTCCTTCTCCGCCACGAAGGCACCTTGGATGCGGACCGCTTTGTTCGCGCCCATCGGCAAGAACAGTCCATCTCCCTGGCCGACCAACTTCTCGGCCCCAGGTTGGTCGAGGATCACGCGGCTATCCGCAAGCGACGAAGTCGCGAAGGCCAGTCGCGACGGCACATTGGCTTTGATGAGACCAGTCACCACATCCACGCTCGGTCGCTGCGTGGCAAGGACCAGATGGATACCCGCGGCGCGCGCCAACTGCGTGATCCGCACGATCGCGTCTTCGACATCTCGGGGCGCCACCATCATCAAGTCGGCCAGCTCATCGACGATGACCAGCAGGTACGGGTACGGACGCAGCACGCGTTGGCTACCAGCAGGGGGCTTGACCTTGCCCGCGCGCACGGCGGCGTTGAAGTCATCGACATGGCGGAAGCCGAAGTGCGCAAGATCGTCATAGCGCCGGTCCATTTCCGCCACCACCCACTGCAAGGCATCAGCGGCCTTCTTCGGGTTGGTGATGATCGGGGTGATCAAGTGCGGCACGCCCTCGTAAATGCTCAGTTCCACCCGCTTGGGGTCGACGAGGATCATGCGGACTTCATCGGGTGTCGACCGCATCAAGATCGACGTGATCAGTGAGTTGATGCAACTGGACTTGCCTGCGCCCGTCGCTCCCGCCACCAGAATGTGCGGCATCTTGGCCAAGTTCGCAACGACGAACTCACCTTCCACGTCCTTGCCGAGCGCAACGACCATCGGGTGCTGATCGGCTGCTGCGGATGTACTGCGCAACACATCACCGACGGCCACCAGCTCGCGATCGGTGTTGGGGATCTCGATACCGATCGCCTTCTTGCCTGGGATGGGGCTCAGGATCCGCACATCGGCACTCGCCACGGCATAGGCGATGTTCTTACTCAGCGCCGTTACTCGTTCGACCTTCACAGACGGCCCGAGTTCGATCTCATAGCGCGTAACCGTGGGCCCACGCAGGAAACCAGAGACTTCAGCATCGATGTTGAATTGCTCCAGCACTTCCCGCAGAGCCTTGACCACATGATCGTTTGCTGCTGTTGCCTTCTTGTGGCCAGCGCCGGCCTTCAACAACTCTGCCTTCGGGAGCCGATAGCGACCGCTGGTCATGACCGGAAGTTGGGTGGGCGAGCCATCTGGCACTTCATCGGGCACTGCATCGATCACCGGCTCGAGCGATGCTCCCGCTGGTGCCCCGACCGGCAAGTCCACCACCGGGGCTAGCGCTGCGGTGTCATCGTCGCTACCGATGGGAGCCAACGCAGTGGTGTCGTCGTCGGGACCGACCACCGCAGCGATGATGTCGGTATCCGCGTTGGCGTTGGCGTTGACGTCGTCGTCGTCATTCTCGCCAGGGATCAACAGTCCGGCCGCGGGGCGCTCGTCATTCACAGCCAGCGGAGTTGCGAATGGCTCATCGCCCACGAGCGGGGTGTCGCGCAACACCTCGGCATCGCGCAGGTCGATTACCGCCTCATCCATCAAGTCCTGTCCGTGGCCGGGAAGTTCCAGCTCGGAATCGTCACTCTCGCTGCCGTCGAACTCCTCGTCGGCCAACGCCGAAACGACACCGTCGCGTGCGCCTTCGGCGTCATCGAGTTCCCTGGGATCCGGCGGTACGAGCAGCGCTGCGGCTCCGCGCATGCCCTGCCACCACGCAACCACATACCCGCGCAGCGCCTGCACGGATGTTCCCGTCACCACCAACAACCCGAAGGCCAACAGGATGCCCAGAACGATGCCGGAAACGATCGGCCCCACGGCAGCGACGATCGGAGCCGTGGCGATCCAGCCCACAACCCCACCTCCGGCGTTCATCGCCGCGGCTCCATCGGAAGGAGTTGCCGACCCTTGCGTCAAATGCCAGATACCGACGATGCCCACGATGATCGCCGCGGTGCCGATGACCAAGCGGCCGGTCGTCGCGTTTTGATCCGGGTGGCGCAAGTAACGCCACGCCAGCGCCAACAGGCAAATCGGTGTGATCCACGCCAGCGCACCGAAGATCGCGGTGGCCAAGCCCGCAGACCAAGCGATGAACCAACCATCCACGCTGAACCAGGTGGCCGCGGCAACGATCACGGCGCCGGCGATCAACCCCAGGCCCAGCCCATCGCGACGGTGCTCAGGATCGAGGTCGCGCGCACCCTTGCCGATGCCGCGGGCGATCGTGCCGATCAGCAAGGCCAGCGAAGTCCAGATCGCGGCTATTCCCCGGCCTATGGCCGCGAAAGACCGCCCGAGGAATCCACGGCGGGCTGCCGGGCGTCGCGCTGGAGCCTTCCGGGAACTCGTGTTGCGCCCAGAGCGCCCGGAGCCCCCGGAGGCCGGCCTTTTCGTGGACCGTCTTGCCGGCTTTTTCGCCGGTGGCCGAGAGCGCGAACCGGAGGCGCGCGAAGGACGAGTCGAGGCACGGGAAGAGCCGCTTGCCGAGCGCGCACGGGACGTACGTGGGGAAGCGGACGTACGAGACGCCATGGGCCGAAGGCTACGGCCAAATCCCACCAAACACACGCGTAACACGCGCACCAACCACTGCTCCTAGTTCCGGCGTCGGTCGTGGCCGCGAAATTGCCCCAATTTCGGCCACGACCGACGCCGGAACGAGGAGGATCAGGCTTCGACGACGACCGGGACGATCATCGGCCGGCGTCGGTGGGTGGCATTGACCCACCGACCCACCACCCGGCGGATGCGCTGTTGGAGATCGTGGACATCCTCGATCCCGTCGGCTAAGGCCGCTTCGAGGGCGTCCCGCGCGGCCGCGGTGACCTCCTCCACTCCATCGGCGAGCACCTCGTGGCCGAATCCTCGCTCGTGGATCTCTGGACCGGCGACGACTTTCCCGGCCACGGTGTCGACCACGGCGATGATCGAAATGAAACCTTCCTCACCGAGGACGCGCCGATCCTTCAACGAGGCTTCGGTCAGATCACCGACACTCGAGCCATCGACATAGACGAACCCCACCGGCGTGTAGCCACTCACGACCGCCCGATCATGGTCCAGATCGACGCTGACTCCGTCGTCGATAAGCAGGATCCGCTTGTCGGGGATGCCCACACTCTCCGCCACCCGCGCATTCGCCAGCAGGTGCCGCCATTCGCCGTGAACCGGCAGGACATAGCGCGGCTTGGTGATGTTGTAGACGAAGCGCAACTCCCCCGCCGAGGCGTGACCGGAAACGTGCACCAATGCGTTGCCCTTGTGGACGACATTCGCGCCGAGTCTGGTGAGGCCGTTGATCACCCTGTTGACCGCGGTCTCGTTCCCAGGAATCAACGACGACGCCAACACGACAGTGTCGGAGGGCCCAACAGAAATCGCGTGATCGCGATTGGCGATGCGGGAAAGCACCGCCATCGGTTCGCCTTGAGATCCGGTGCAGATCAGCACTGCCCGGTCATCGGGCAGATCGGCGAGGTCATCGGAAGAGACCAAGGTGCCTTCCGGAATGCGCAGGTAACCAAGATCTCGTGCGATCGACATATTGCGCACCATCGATCGACCAACGAAGGCGATCTTGCGCTTGTGGGCAACCGCCATATCGATGATCTGCTGGATGCGGTGCACGTGCGAGGCGAATGACGCAACGATCACCCGACCGCGTGCTTTCGCGAACACCGAGTCCAGGACCGGCATGATGTCGGTTTCGCTGGGGATGAAGCCCGGGACCTCCGCGTTCGTGCTGTCGACCATCAAGATGTCGATGCCTTCATCGCCGAGCCTGGCGAAGGAGTTCAGATCCGTCACCCGCCCATCGAGTGGCAACTGGTCGACCTTGAAGTCGCCGGTGTGCAGCACCCGACCAGCCGGTGTTGTGATCGCCACCGCCATTGCATCGGGGATCGAATGGTTGACTGCGAGGAACTCGACCCCGAACGGCCCTACCTCTACCTTCTCCCGATCGACGACTTCACGAAGTTCCGACGAGATGCGGTGCTCGGTGAGTTTCGCTCGCAAGAACGCAAGGGTGAGCTTGGATCCATAGATCGGGATCTGCGGACGCATCCGTAGCAAGTACGGAACCGCACCGATGTGGTCTTCGTGACCGTGCGTCAAAACGATCGCTGCAACATCATCGAGGCGATCGGCGATCGGGGAGAAGTCCGGCAGGATCAAATCCACGCCGGGTTGGGATTCCTCCGGGAACAGCACCCCGCAGTCCACGATCAGCAGCGCACCATCGAACTCGAAGACAGCCATGTTCCGGCCGATCTCGCCGAGTCCGCCGATCGGCAGGATGCGCAGCGCCCCCGGGGCCAGGGCGGCTGGTTCTGGGATGTTGTCGTGGTGCACTAGGGGGTGCCGCCGAAACCACGGACCCCGCCGGCAGCGAGGTCCACGCGCAGGTGATCTCGCTGCTCTTCGGTGGCGTCCACGAGCGGGAGGCGCACCGGTCCCGACGGCAGGCCCTGCATCGCAAGCGCAGCCTTCGTCAAAATCACGCCCTGGGTGCGGAACATCCCGGTGTAAACCGGCAGGAGCTCGGTGTTGATGGTGCGCGCTGTGACCAGATCACCCGCGGCAACCGCCTGGGCCATCTCCTTAAGGCGATCACCAACCACATGCCCGACAACTGAGATCAAACCCGAAGCCCCGAGGGTCAGCATCGCGAGGTTCAAGATGTCATCGCCGCAGTACCAGCCGATGTCGGTGCGCGCCATCGCCCATTGCGTGGCGTCCAGATCGCCTTTGGCGTCCTTGTTCGCAACGATCCGCGGATGCTCGGCGATCCGCACCAAGGTTTCGGTCTCGATCGCAACCCCGGTCCGCTTCGGGATGTCATAGGTCAGCATCGGCAGGTCGGTGGCATCGGCAACAGCGTGGAAGTGCGCCACCAAACCGGCTTGCGGTGGTCGGTTGTAGTACGGGGCAACCGCCATCAACCCGTGGGCGCCTGCTTCAGCGGCGGCACGAGCGCTGGCGATGGAGTGTGCGGTGTCGTTGGTGCCGACCCCGGCGACCACCCACGCCCGATCTCCTACCGCTTCGACAACGGCTGCCACGAGATCCCGATCTTCGGTGTCGGTCTTGGTTGCCGATTCGCCGGTTGTGCCGTTCACCACCAAACCATCGTGGGCAAGCTCGTCGACGAGGTACGTCGCTAGCTCTTGGGCTCCATTGAGATCCTGGGAACCGTCTGCGTGAAACGGCGTGATCATCGCGGTGAGCATCACGCCGAAGGGCATTGGCCGGGTGGTGTGGCCGGAAGTTTGCGCGCCTGGCATAGCAATCAGGCTAGCGCTCTCACGGGGCCACGCGCCCGGCTGCCACGAAGGCTTCGTAGGTAATCGGCATCAACTGGGCGAATTGCTCCTCGTATGCCTCAGCCACCATCTCGATCTCTCGCTGTGGGTAGGAGGGATAGGTGGCGTCGTCGCTCTTGCGCCGCAGCGACAGGAAGTTCATCAACGCACGGGCGTTCATCGTCACGTAGGCGCTGGAATAGATCGTGACCGGCAGCACCATGCGGGCCACCTCACGTGCGATTCCGGCCTCGAGCATGCGTTGGTACTCACGGTAGGCAACCGTGCACGATTCCCGAACAGCGGAATCAATGACCGCGTACTGCTCAGGTGTTCCAGGGTGGAACTCGTAGGCACCGGGCTTTCCTTCTTGCACCACCGAACGTTGCGAGTCGGGAACGTAGAACACCGGCTGCAGTTCCCGGTACCGACCGGATTCCTCGTTGTAACTCGCGATTCGATGCCGCATGTGCTCACGCCACACGAAGATTGGAGCCTGCACGAAGAACGTCATCGAGTTGTGCTCGAACGGGCTGCCGTGCCGTTCACGCATCAGGTAGCGGATTAGTCCCCGGGAACGTTCGGCATCAGCATCGACATCCTCGACACTGGATTCCCCCACGGTCGATACCCGCGCAGCGAAGACGACATCGGCATCTTGCGCACTAGATCGCACCAACTCGACAGTGACATCACTGCGAAACGAGATCTCCTGATTTCCAGCCACCAAGGAACCCTACCGACGACGCCCGAAACCGCCCGCGCACAATGGCGGGGTGTTGGCACCTTCCGCAGGATTCGTTCGTGATGCCACGGCCGCCGATGCCGGAAGCATCGCCGAGGTTCAGCTGCAGTGTTGGCATCAGGACTACGCCGACCACTGGCCGGTGGACTTGTTCGAATCACTCGCGGCCCAAGACGTCGAAATGCAATGGGCGCGCGCGGTTATCGCTCCACCGGGTCCAGGGTTTCGAGTCGTAGTCGCAACCGACGCCGGCAAGGAATCGGTGGTCGGCTTCGCCGCCTTGGCGCCCAGCACCGATCCCGACGCTGCCGCCGGGGAAGCCGAGATCGTCGCCTGGGAGGTGGCGCCGGGGCATCGTCGTGCTGGTCATGGCTCTCGACTGCTGGCCGCACTGGCCGATCACGCCCGTTCGGTGGGGGCGCAAACGCTCGCCATCTGGGTGGCTCCAGACGACGAAGGCCGTCGGGCGCTACTCACCCAAGCCGGCTTCGGTCCCGACGGCGCCCACCGCGAGGTGGCGTTGGGTGAGGGCTGGGCCGACTCGGAGGTTCACCTGCGCCAGGTCCGACTCATCGCCGCGCTGTAACCGCCGGCCAACTGCCA
>CAZWIW010000027.1:6984-10008 GCA_964634545.1 uncultured Rubrivirga sp. | reverse complement strand
TCCCATGGTTTCCGGTATCCGGAACGAGGAAAAGCCTGCTGCGTCCCCAAATGGGGGGACACGCGCCCACGGGGTCTCTACGTGCCGGGCAGCAAGCCGTCCGATCGGGCCGCGGCGTACAGCTCGGTACGCGTCCGTGCCGTGCGGCCGACAGCGGCGTACTTCGTGCGCACCCGATCCAGGTACTCCTTGGCGGTATGCGGGGAGATTCCCATCTTCCTTCCCACGGCTGTCATCGACAATCCCGAGGCGTACAGCCGAAGGGCGTCGAGTTCGCGCGGGCTGAGATCCGGTGTTTCGACCGCCGCAGCCAAGATCGCCGCCAGATCCACCGACAGGTACAACTCCTGACCGGCGACGGTAGCCAGCGCCTCTTGCAGCACGTCGAAGGACACCCGCTTGGGAACGAAGCCGAGTGCGCCGGCAGCCAGGCCTCGCCGGATTGCGCGAGCATCTTCGAAGGCACTGATCAACAAAACCGCCGCACCCGCCTCGCCCAGCAAGGTCACGGAGGCATCCACCCCAAGTGAGCCCGGCCCGAGATCTACGTCCAATAGCGCCACATCTATTCCGACGGCACTGCATTCACGGGGGTCTTGACCGCAGTAGACGACATCGACCCCCGCGGCCGCCGAGTCGGCCAACAAGGAACGCAATCCCTGGCGGACCAACTCGTGGTCGTCGATGATGCCTACGCGGAGCTGCGCACGGCCTGTGCCGGCTTCAGACTCCGGCGGGGGAATCACGCTGGGCGCCATGGACATCAAGAGTAGAGGGATCGGTGCACACTTCCTCGAAGGCCACAAGGCCCGCTCCCTCGTCGAGTACTTCGGTGGACTCCGGCAGCCGCACGGTGTCCGCTGGAGCGATGGTCACGACAAGCCGGAAGACACACATCGACCCGGACTTAGCCGTGCTCGCTCGGGCAGTGGTACCGGGGCGGCCTAGTGCCAGCAACGCCCAAGCATCATCGAATCCACGTAAGCCTTGATTCGTCGGCACATCCGTTGCCGCGTTGATCGACAGATCGATGTCACGCTCGCGCGCCAGGACAGCCAGCTGCATGAGGTCACGGTGCAACGCGATGCGTTCAGGATGCAGCGGTAGGACCGAACGGATCATCCGCTCTTGTCTGCTGCATTCCTCGCGCACGCTGGGTTCGGTGGGATCTATCTGTCCGCGGGCAATTCCGCGCAATAAGTGGATGAGCGCACCTGAGTCCACGGCTGCGTAGCGGTGTCCAGCCTCCGTCAGCCGCTGGCGACTAGCGGCGAGTGCCGTCCGCTCTGCTTCGGCACCTGCTTGCAATCGCTGGGTTCGGGCATCTATTCGACGAAGCGTCCAGCCAAGGATCGCCGCAACCACGATGACCATCGTGCCCGGCTGTGACAGTTCACCTACTACGTCGCTACGCCCAAGCAGCCACGACAGCAGCGCAAGCGGTGCCACCCACCATGGACCGGTCGCTGCGATGATGAACAGCAGCGCCGCCCCAGCCTCGGCAGTCCAAGCACCCGTGGGAGTGGCGATCGCATCACCCAAGGTTTCCATCCGGGACATAACCGGCACCCCAGCGAGGACAACGACCAGCGCCCACCAAGGGGTCCGCTCGTGCTGTCGGGACACGATCGCAAATCCCAGAACTCCCACCATGATGGCGAAGACGATCAGGGCCCCGAGGTTTGCCTCCGGCACCAGGACGTACTGCCAAGTGGCTCCAACCACGAACAGCGTGAATGCCGTGAATGCCACCAGCATCGGCCCACCGATAGCTGGGAGCGGACCCTGCGCGGCGTTTTCGCTGGTATCCGTGGCCCCGACAATGGGAACGTCGACAAGCACATCCGTGCCCTGCCCGGGGTTACTGGCAATTCGCGCGCGACCTCCGGCCCTCTCCATACCCTCGAGCACCACCGACTGCGTCCCGAAACCGAGCCGCGTGTCATCGAATCCCCGCCCGTCGTCGGATACATGTACTCGCCAGGTCGCTTGCCCACGGCTGTTGACGAGATCGCCGGCGATGCGCACGGAGTCTGCATCTGCGTGTCGAGCCACGTTCAACAAGGCCTCGCGCACCGCCCATCCGATCGCGCGGTAGGCGGGATCGGCGGGATCGACGTCTGGTGCAAGAACTCCGACCAATTCCACGCGCACGCCGACCTCGCGAAGGTCATCGATCGCGCTGCGCATATCAACGCGCAGATCCCCCGTCCACTCACCGGAGACGTCTGCGCCAAGAGAGAGTCGCTGAAGTACCCCCGCGGCCTCCGCGGCACGCTCCTGCAACCGCGTGGTGGTGCGTCGGTCGTTGCCCAATCCACCACGGACGATGGCCGTCAACGTATTCAGCACGGATTCGTGCAGTCGGGTCTCCGCAACGCTCACCGATGCATCTGCTTGTTCGGCACTGAAGCGGGCGCGTTGCTCGCGCTCGAAGTCTGCACTCGAGACGTCCTCCGCGCGTGCGGACGCTACAAGCGCATACCTGCTAGCCACACTGGCCAACCCGAGTGCCAGCGCATACAGCGGATAGACCAAGTCGACCGAGATCGGCCAATCGTCGAAACCTCGGGCATGCACGATGGCCACCACGATCGTCTCGCCCACCACGATTCCGATCACAACCCACACCCCGATCCGCCTGGACAGAAACAACCCGGCCAGACCGGCAGCCAGATTCACCACCGAAGCCCCGACGTACCAGCCATCGGAATTGACCGCGAGTGGATCGGCGATCAGACCAAGTCCGGCGACGAAGAGACTTGCCACGATGATCAGGTGCAGGATGCGGGTGCGCTGACTGCTTCGCCACTTACCGAATAACGACGGCCACACCGCCACCCACGCCAGGGCCGATATCGCCAGCACCAACATCGGCGGGCTCGTCGGGCGGGCCTCCGCAATCGTCCGCAGACCCGAATCGCTGATCAGCCAGAGCAATTGCCACGCGGCCCCGAACAGCGCGAGCCCGCGCAGGATGCTGACTTCCTTGCTTGCTTCCCCACCCACGTTCGCGCTCACCTT
>CAZWIW010000027.1:0-6884 GCA_964634545.1 uncultured Rubrivirga sp. | reverse complement strand
TTCGCGCTCACCTTGGCGCTCGCAACACGGTCGGGTTCATCACGCCGCTCGGGTCGACCGCGGATCGAATGCCTTCCAGGACTTGGACACCGATCGGCCCAATGCGTTCAGCCAGCCAGGGCGCATGATCACGCCCGATGCCGTGATGGTGGCTCAACGCGCCCCCTGCTTTCACCAGCGCCTCGGTGATCGCCTGCTTCGCTGCCCGCCACCGTTTCGCTGCTACGTCGGGATCGGACCAGCCGCCAGCGAGCACCGTGAAGTAGATCGATGCTCCCGTTTCGTAGGTATGCGAGATATGCGCCATCACATAGCTGCCATCGCCGAGGGCTTGCCTCGCGACATCTCGCAACGTGGCGTGCAGTGTGGGCAGTTCGGACCAACGCACCACTGTCTCGAATGTCTCGACCAGATAGCCGGCGTCCATCAGTTCATCGCGCAGGAACGGACCGTGGAAACGGCCGCGCTCCCATGATCGGCCGGGCCCGCTTCCCAGCCACACCCCACCGGAATCACCGATCACCGACCGCGCGAACGCACGTGCGGCGGCGACCGTCCCTGGGTCGTTGCCCTCCCAGCCGACGATGATGAGCGCGCCGGGCAATGCGCGCCTAGCGCGGACATACGCGTTGAACAACGAACCGGCGATGCCGCTCGGGGCGCTCATGGTCAGTAGTGCCCGCGTCTCGTCTGCATCCGAGACCCGCAGGACGGTTGGGCGCAGTGGCGAGCGAGTGAGCGCGCGCGCAACATCACTTGCCGGCGTGAAACTCGTTTCGGCGGCTGAGCCGGCGCCGGCGTTAGCGCTGCCCAACGGGACTATCGCAGCGGCGTATTCGCGCACCGATGGCTTCGGCCGCACCCGCAACTGCGCCGAGGTGATCACTCCGAGCGTTCCTTCACTGCCAAGCACTACCTGACGCAAATCCGGGCCCATCGATGCAGCTGGATAGCCACCAACCTCCCAGGTGCCCGCGGGGGTGGCCAGTGTGGCGCCGATGAGCATGTCCTCGATCCGGCCGTATCCACCCGAGGACTGACCAGACGAGCGAGCGGCGATGAACCCGCCGATCGTGGCGCGTTCCCACGATTGCGGGAAGTGACCGAGGGTGAAGCCATCAAGTGCCTGTTCCACCTGAGGTCCGGTCATGCCGGCCTGCACCGTTGCGATGTGCGATTCGGTATCGAGGTGGGAGAGAGCATCCAACTGCGCAAGCGAGACCGCGAGCACCGGGCGATCATCACGCGCTTCCGCATCGATGCCGCCAGTTACCGACGTACCTCCCCCGACGGGTACGACGACGACACCTTCGCGAGCGCACCCCTGCACCACGGCCAGTGCTTGTTCGTGGCTGGCGGGGAAGGCGACTGCGTCTACCGCCGGCAGCAAGCCGCCATCCATTCCGCCGACACTCCGCCAGGCCAGGAGGTCGAGGTAGGACATTCCGCGCGAATGTGCGGCGCGGACTTCGTCGCTGGCGTCAATACGCACACCTGGGGCGAGTTGCGCCCAGGCACACCCGGGCTCGCGAGCCGGTGCTAGGGCTTGCATCCTCGGTCTCGGCGCCGGGGATCCGAGGCCGAGGACGGACTCAGCGAAGGCACGGGTCCGGGCATCGAGCCCGTGCCCGCCTGATCCCCACCGTCCGATGGGCGCGTGAGCCTGCACGGCGGTCAGCCTGCCATGCGGGCTCTACCTGCATTGGATAGCGTTCATATCCCGCTTGAGAAGAAAATCCTGGGGGCACAACGTGTCTGTGATCTATCAGAGCATCGGCGATCCGGCGGCGGATCTGTCCTGGGATCGCCGTGATCGCGACCTGCGCCATCTGCGCGAAGCCGCGGAATCCGCAGGTGGCCCGATCGTCGATCTGGTGGTGGTCGGTGGTGGTATCACCGGTGCCGGGGTCGCCCTGGATGCCGCAAGCCGCGGCCTGAGCGTTGTTCTCCTCGAACGCGACGATCTCGCCTTCGGCACATCGCGTTGGTCTAGCAAGCTCGTGCACGGCGGATTGCGCTACCTGGCTACCGGGCATGCGGATGTGGCCTGGGAATCGGCGGTGGAGCGGGGTCACTTGATGACCACGATCGCCCCGCATCTGGTGCGCGCCCTGGCCCAAGTGGTCCCGGTCATGGACGACACCTCGGTGGGATCGGCGCTCCTCACCCGAGCTGGCTTCTTGGCGGGCGACGCTCTACGGATCGGTGCCCGCACCCCCGATGCCACGTTGCCCCCGGCCCACTGGATCGGCGCTGAAAAGGTGAGCGGCTTGGCACCTGCCATCGACACCACCCGGATGCGCGGCGGCATCATGGCCTGGGACGGCCAACTGGTGGACGATGCCCGCCTCGTGGTGGCCGTTGCTCGAACCGCCGCCGCCTTCGGCGCGCAGATACTGACCCGCACCGAGGCAACGCGCATCACCGGCAACGGCGTCGATGTTCGCGACACCACCACCGGTGAGAGCTTCCACCTTCCCGCGCGCAACGTCATTGCCGCCACTGGCGTATGGGCCGGTGAACTCGACGACCGCGTCCAGGTGCACCCTTCGCGGGGAACGCATGTGGTTCTCGATGCCGCTCGCCTGGGTAACCCGCTGGCGGCATTGACCATTCCGGTGCCGGAGATGTCCGGTCGCTACTGCTTCTTGCTGCCGCGCCCCGATGGCACCGTGCTGGCCGGAATCACCGACGTCGGTGTCGATCACATCGATGCGGTCCCCCCGGCGCCGCAGACCGATATCGACTGGATCATCACCCAGGTCAGTCGCGTACTGGCCACGCCGTTGCATCGCACCGATGTTCTCGGCGCCTTCACCGGTTTGCGTCCCTTGGTAACCATGGGTGCGGCCGGGGACAGCGACCCAAGCGATACCTCCGACATCTCCCGCAAGCACCTGGTTTCCCGGGCACCTGCAGGTCACATCACCATCACCGGCGGCAAACTCACCACCTATCGCCGCATGGCGCAGGACGCGGTGAACATGATCACCGATGCGCCGTGCACCACCACCTCGATCGCCCTGGTCGGAGCCGCGCCGGACCTGCCGCGTCGCGCCCCGGGCTTCTTCGCCAAGGATCCGCTGGAGATGCGTTACGGCGCCGAGGCGGAGCGGGTGCGTGGGCTTGCGAGCATGTTCACCGATCCGGCCGCCGCGCTGTTGCCTGTTGCCGAGCACACGTCCGTTGCCCGGGTGGATATCGCTCACGCCGTGCTGCACGAGGGCGCCAAGGACGCCGGCGACATCATGGAACGACGCCTACGGTTGGATGCGGTCGATGCTGACCGTCCCGCCGCCCGCGCTGCCGTCGAGGAAGTCCTCGAGGTCCTGCGCCATGCAGGCGCAGTTCCTGCGGGTGCCAACTGAGCGATAACGAAACCGGCGGTCCCCTACGCCCGATCACCGTCAACGCCGTAGGTATCGGCCTAGCCACCGGTGCCTACGGGTTGTCCTTCGGCGCGATCGCCAGCGCGAGCGGTCTCAACGTGTGGCAAACAGCGACCTTGAGTCTGGGCATGTTCACCGGGGCCTCGCAATTCGCGCTCGTGGGCGTACTCGGTGCCGGTGGCGGAGCGCTCGCCGCAGTACTCACCGCGCTCCTCCTCGGTGCACGCAACTCGTTGTATGCGGTGAGCCTGCGGCCTTTCCTGCGCGAAGCACAGGGAACGACGACCCCATGGTGGCGAGTGCTCGGCCGAGCCCAGATCACCATCGACGAATCCACCGCGATGGCGATTCGCTACCCGGAAGGCTCCCGCCAAGCCCGGCATGCGTTCTGGACGACAGGCGTGGCCATCTTCGTGCTGTGGAACCTCGGCACGCTGGTCGGCGCCCTCGGCGCGGCTGCCCTCGATGATCCGCGCACCCTGGGACTCGACGCCGCTGTGCCGGCTGGCTTCATTGCCCTGCTGTGGCCCCGGCTACGCGATCGCAGCGCCATTGCCCTCGCACTTGTCAGTGCCGCGGTTGCCCTGGCACTGGTCCCGGTCCTGCAACCCGGGCTCCCGGTGCTGGCCGCCGCCTTGGTTGCCGTCGCCGCCGAACGACTCACCCGGGGGCGCACATGATCTGGCCCGCCGTGATCGCCGGCTCCATCGGCTGCTACCTACTCAAACTCGCCGGTTACGTGGTCCCCGAGCGCTTCCTCGAGGGCGAACGCCTGCGCCGACTCACCGCACTCTTGCCGATAGCGCTGCTCGCTGCCCTGGTGGCGGTCCAGACGTTCTCGGTGGGCACCACGCTTCAGGTCGATGCCCGCCTCGCCGGTCTGGCCGCCGCGATCATCGCCCTATTCCTGCGCGCGCCATTCCTCGTGGTCGTACTGATCGCTGCCATCACCGCCGCTGTGCTCCGCGCCACCGGCTTGGCCGGCTAACTCACCGGCGTGAGTCGGATTCGAACAACGACGCCGCATGGCGCATGGCGGCCCGGGCCTGTTTGCGATCACGGGCGTCGTCGTAGGCGATCGCTAGGCGAAACCACACGCGCCAATCGTCGCCGAATTCCTCGGCCTCACGCGCATAGCGCTCGAAATTGGCATCGGCATCCGCCTTGGTCGGTCGACCGGAAGGCGTCAACTCGCCGCGATACTCCGGTAACCCACCTTCGGCCGCGAGGATCTGCCCCATCTGCCGAGTACGCCAGCCGAACCACACTTCCCGCAGGATCATCGCCATCCCCAACACCGGGACAACCACGATCGATAGCGCGAAGGCGATCTGCAGCAAATCCCCGGAAGTCAGCAGCACCCACGATCTACCCAACGCCAAAGCCGCGTAGCCCGCGCTGGCCACCACCATGCCGGCGGTCAACGCCCACACCCAGCGCAGACTCATGACGCCTTGCTCACTACCGCAACCTCACGTCAGATCGAGGTACTGCGCCAGTCCCACCCGCACTCCCGGATGTTCGGCGACCACGCGCACCGCGAGCAGTACCCCAGGCATGAAGCACGAACGGTCCAGGGAGTCGTGCCGAATGGTGAGGGTCTCCCCTGGTCCGCCAAGCAGCACTTCCTGGTGGGCGACCAGCCCGCGCAACCGCACCGAGTGCACGGGCACGCCATCGACATCCGCCCCTCGGGCACCGGCCAATCCACCCGCGGTGGCATCCGCAGCTGGTTCCATGCCCGTACGCGCGGCCGCTATGGCTGCAGCGGTGTGCGCAGCGGTTCCGGAAGGCGCGTCGACCTTGTCCGGGTGGTGCAACTCGATCACCTCGACGGACTCGAAGTAAGGGGCCGCGAGCGCCGACAGGTGCATCATCAAGACCGCACCGATGCTGAAGTTCGGGGCGATCAGCACACCCACGTTCGGCGCAGCCGCGCACCAGGCGCGCACTTGGTCTAGGCGGGCATCATCGAATCCCGTTGTGCCCACCACGCAATGCATCCCGTGGCCGATGGCGAACTCGAGGTTTCCCATGACCGCATCGGGTGTCGAGAAATCGACGATTACCTGCGCCTGCGCCGCTACCAAATCTTCGAGTGCATCACCGAGGTCGATCGCCGCGACAAGATCAAGGTCGGCTGCCTCGGTCACGGCCTGCACGACCGTGGCGCCCATCTTGCCGCGCGCGCCGATCACCGCGACCTTGATCGGTGCCCCTGCGCTCATGCCGGCAACCCTAGAGGCCTTCAGCCAACGGCATTGAAGGTGTGGGTCTCATCGAACGGTCCGATAGCAGCGAGGGTGAAGGGACCGATCAGCAACTCGCGGGCTACCTCGTGAACAGCATCAGCGTCCACGGCCTCAACGCGGGCCAGGACGGTGTCCATGTCCTCAACCGGCTCATCGTTCAATTCGGACTTCGCGATCCGGGACATCCGCGAACCGGGATCTTCCTGACCCAGCACCATCGCGCCCTTGACTTGACCCTTGGCCCGTTGCAGCTCATCGGCGCTCAGCCCGGCCCGGGCAACGGATTCCAGTTCGCTGAGCGAGACATCGAGAACGGTGTCGGCCTTGCTCGGCAGGCATCCGGCGTATAGCCCGAAGACCCCGGCATCGGCGAAGGCCTGTGCGTAGGTGAACACCGAGTAGGCGAGCCCGCGCTTCTCGCGGATCTCTTGGAAGAGTCGCGAACTCATACCGCCGCCGAGAGCGGTACTCAAGACAGCAGCGGCGTAGCGACGATCATCGCCTCGGATGAACCCGGGGGCACCGAGCATCAGGTGGGCTTGCTCGGTGGGGCGGGAGATGATCCGCACCGGTGATCCCTTCCACCGGCGACGCTTGGCCGCTCGCGCCGGCGCGGGTTCGGTCCCGGCCTCCAACCGATCGGCGAACAACCGGCGAACGTGGCGAACCACCGCGTTGTGGTCGACATTTCCCGCCACGGCAACCACCATGCGATCTGGGGTGTACGCGTTCTTGTAGAACCGACGTATAGCAGATCGCGGTAAGGCACTGATGGTCTCGACGGTGCCGAGGATCGGCCTTCCCAATGGTGAGTCTCCGAACATCGCGACGGCGAACTCATCGTGAACGAGCTCACCGGGTTCGTCGTCGTACATCGCGATCTCCTCGAAGATCACCCCGCGCTCGGCTTCGATGTCGTGATCGTGCAGCGTGGCGTTGAGCACCACATCTCCCACCACATCGAGGGCCAGCGGAAGGTGTTCATCGAGTACCCGCGCGTGGTAGCAGGTGTGCTCCTTGGTGGTGAAGGCGTTGAGATCCCCACCCACGGATTCGATCTGCGAGGAGATCGTCATGGCATCACGCGTGGTCGTGCCCTTGAACAGCAGGTGCTCCAGGAAGTGCGCGCTGCCCATCTGCGAGGGGGGTTCATCGCGTGAGCCGGCGGCTACCCAGATGCCCAATGCGGCTGACCGAACCCCGGGCACGTACTCGGTGATGACCCGCAGGCCGCCGGGGAGAG
>CAZWIW010000026.1:19579-22482 GCA_964634545.1 uncultured Rubrivirga sp. | reverse complement strand
CCCTAAGCGCGACCTCTGAACGCGACCTCTGAACGTTCTCGGCGAATCGCACGCCACTTAATGCGGGCGATCCATCATGCCCGCGTGTTGTAGCGCTTCGATCAATTCGTCTGCGATGTCGGGCACGGCCGCCACGAACGTTCCCGAGTCCGACTCGTCCAACTGCCGCACGACTGCACCAGCTTCCCGTGCGATCAAGGCCCCGGCGGCAACATCCCATGGGTTCAGCCCCCGTTCGTAGTACGCATCCGTTCGACCGCGCGCAAGCCACGTGAAGTCGACCACCGCGCACCCAGTGCGCCGGATATCGCGAACCGAAGGAATCAACTCGCGCAACACTTCCGCCTGCGAGACCCGCCTACGGGGCGCATAGCCGAAACCGGTAGCGACCATCGCCTGCGATAGCTCTCCACACGCGCGGACACTCATCCGTTCGCCGATGTCACCCACGATGCGCCACGCCCCACGGCCCCGGATGCCGATGAATCCCTCTCCGGTCTCGGGGGTGACGATGACGCCGACGACCGTCTCCCCCACATCCGAGTCCTCCGCCGCGACAGAGACCCCCCACAGTGGGATGCGGTAGAGGTAGTTGACCGTCCCATCGAGCGGATCGACTACCCAGCGAATCCCCGTGGACCCCGCCTGATCGGCGCCTTCCTCACCGAGCAGCCCATCGCCCGGACGCTCGCCCAGCAGTCTTTCGTAGAGAAGGTGCTCCGCGGCCTTGTCCATCGATGTCACGACATCGGTCGGCGTGCTCTTCGTCTCCACTTCGAGTTCTTTCGGCCGTTGCGTGTGCAAGAACGTGGCGGCCTCCCCCGCTGCCCGCCATGCAAGATCGATCAGCGGATGCAAAGCGAGAATCTCGGCGAGTGTGCGGACGGAACTTGCCTGCGCGGTCATCTGACTCCTTGGTGCGTTCCGGCTGGGAACCCGCTCCTGGGGGACGCACACGCTAGCCTGCCAGCAGATGCCTGCAGACTCGATGCCCCCAGACTCGATGCCCCCAAGTCCGGTGCCAACACCCACCGTCGGCTACCGCTACGCCCTGACCAGGCCCGGCGTCCCTGCCTTCACTTCCACCGGCGCACTCGCTCGGCTGCCGGTTGCGATGGTTGCCCTGGCCCTTGTGCTGCTGGTCAGCGAGACCACCGGGTCTTATGCCTTCGCCGGGGCGCTTAGTGCCGCGTTCGCGGTGACGGCAGCGCTCGCCAGCATCTTGACCAGCCGCTGGGCGGACCGATTCGGACAAACGATCGTTCTGCGGACTCTGGCGGTGCTGCACAGCCTGCTCCTGGTTCTGGCCACGTTCACGATCGTGCGCTCGGCCCCGGCGTTGCTGCAGGTCGCCGTCGTGGTGGCCGCTGGCGCTACTTCACCGGCGATCGGTTCCTTTGTGCGTGCTCGGTGGAGCCACGAATCACAGGTCACGCAACAGCCGGCCCTGCTTCGCGTTGGTTTCGCCTGGGAGAGCATCCTCGATGAGTTGATTTTCACGATGGGGCCGCTCATCACCACCGCACTCGCGTTCGGGGTCGGATTTCCCGTCCCCCTCGTGGTGGCGGCAGCGGCGGTCCTCGTGGGTGCCATCGGGCTGTCCTTGTGCACCGGTTCCACACCTTTGCCCGCACCACGAACCGGTACGCCCACGTCGATACTGGCTGTGGTCCGCACGCGCGGCCTGTGGGTGCTGATCGCCGCAGCCCTCGGCTTAGGCACGCTCTTCGGCGCGCTCGATGTCGGAGCGGTTGCCTTCACCGGTGCGCGTGGCAGTGGATCGACCGCGGGTGTGTTACTCGCTTGCTTCGCTGCAGCGTCGATGGTCGGTGGAATCGTCTACGGCGCGCGCGCATGGCCAGGTCGATTGCATCGACACACGCAAGTCGCCGCTTCGTTGCTTGCACTCGTATGCGCTGGTTTCTGGTTCACCGACACCAATACCGGCGCCATCGTGGTCGCGAGCGCCGCCGGGGCTCTCGTTGCCCCGACGCTGATCGGCGTCTTCTCCCTAACCCAACGCCTGGTCAGTGCGGCGAACCTGACCGAAGGATTGACGTGGACCAACTCAGGCCTGGCCGCCGGCTTCGCGTTCGGCTCGGCCCTCGCTGGCATTGCAGTCGATGCCTTCGGCCCACGCGCCGGATTGGCTCTGTGCTTCGGCGGGGCATTGATGAGTGCGGTGATCCTGCTCACCGGAGACCGAAGTATCCGTGTCAGCGGCCAGGTGCCGAGCGAACCCACGACGACTGCCCCACCCATGGCCTGGAATGACGACCCCCTGCCGGGCCCGCACCCGGGGGGTTGAGCAACAGCCGCGCTCAGGCGGTCGCAAAGAGCGCGGCACACGACACGGCACAGTCGGCAAACGGGCGCAGGTGGGTGCGCGAGGGCGCTGAGGCGATAGCCTTACTCACCGGTCTACGAAGGAGAAAGCCCTGCAACCGCTGAGCCCCCGGGAAATCCAAGCGCGCGTCCGTGCTGGCGCGTCGCCGGAGGTCGTGGCTGCAGAGACCGGGTGGCCATTGGACAAGGTGACCCGCTACGCCGGACCGCTGCTCGGCGAGCGGGCCTACGTGGCCGAGCAAGCCGCCGCGGTAGAGATCTCCCGCTCCCGGGGCGGGGCAACCTTGCACGAATCGGTGTGCGTGAAACTCGATGTCGATCCCGATACCGATGCGGTGACTTGGGACTCCTATCGCAACCCCGAAGGTCGATGGGTGGTCACTGCCTTCCATGACGGAACCGCTATCGGCTCGTGGCTGTTCGAGGAGACCGGCCGCTCGGTACACCCGCAAGACGAGAGTGCCCGTGCGCTGATGGGCGGCGGACCCACGGCGGTGGCCGAGACGGCGCCTTCCGCGACGACGACGAAGGAAGAGCGCCCGGCCACCGAGTCAGGC
>CAZWIW010000026.1:0-19479 GCA_964634545.1 uncultured Rubrivirga sp. | reverse complement strand
CACCGAACCGAGCGCCCGCCCCAGGTTGGTTTCGGTGAACTCCGACCCCACAGCCGAGCGCGCAGAGCCTGTGCCTGAGTCTGTGCCTGAGCCCGATGACGAGCCCGCGTCCACCACCCTCTTCGAGTCCCCCGAGCCAGCAGCCAAACGGACGAAGCGGGCCAAGGGCAAGCGCGGGCGCGCCAGCGTCCCGAGTTGGGACGAAATCCTCTTCGGCACCAGCAAAGGCGACGACTAATCCCAGGACGCGTTCACTCACGCCGAATCAAACGGCAGTGGTTCACGGGACATGTGCTCGACGCCAGCACGCTTCGCGGTCAAACCGGCCCGATAGTGGCGCCGACACAAGACTTCGTACGCGACGTGATCACCCCCACCGGCAACATCACCGACCAGCACCTGATCGCCCTCGGTGGTCATCTCTCCACCTACGGTCCTGGCGTTGTGGATCGCGCGTGAACCGCACCAACACAAAGCCTCTACTTGCAGGACCTGCACTCGATCCGCGAGCTCGACAAGGCGCGCTGACCCCGGGAAAAGTCGAGTGCGAAAGTCGGTCATGATCCCGAAGGCGAAAACATCGATCGCCAGCTCATCGACCACTCTGGCAAGTTGCTCCACCTGCTCGGTTGTGTAGAACTGGGCTTCGTCGCAGATGATGTAGTCCACGCGGCTGCCGACACTCAAGGTGTCGACTACGTGACGGCGGAAGTCGAAATCATCACCGACTTCATACGCCGGGACCGATAGGCCCAGTCGACTCGACAACACCGACTCGCCGGCACGATCGAGTCGGGTGAAGACAAGGCCTGCACGACCTCTTGACGCATGATTGTGGTCGGTTTGCAAGGCCAGGGTGCTCTTTCCGCAATCCATGGTCCCGGCGTAGAACACCAGTTCAGCCACGGCGGCATCGTGCCACACCTGCACTCACTCGCGGGCGCGATGACCGGCGAGTATGAGGCCGGGAATCCGGCGCTCACGGTCGCTGTCCCCACCGTGCTGACCCGGCAGAGCCGAAACTCGGCCATCGACCCGTCGACTAGCGATGCTCGTTCCCGGTTCAGCCACCACGACTATGTCCCCGATGCGATCGGCCAAGGCCGGATCCACCGGCCCAAACAAGCCTGCGGCAATCGCCGTGGCACGTGGATAGACCCTGGCACGCTCCCCCAGAACGTCATGCCAGCGCTGACATACGCCCTCGTGTGTCTCATCAACGACATACACATGACGCATTCGTGGCTCGCCCGCCAGTACGCGAACCCCCCAGCGCAACGCCGGTTCGTCCTCCCACCAGATGCGATGTCCGGCATCCACCATGCCGTGATCGGCCGTTACTACAAGTCGGCCAGCTTCGGGGAGCACCGAACGCAGGCCGTGCACCAGCGAGTTCACCTGCCCAGCGGCCTCCCTCCACGGCCCTGTGCCCACGCCGTGCTCGTGCCCGGCACGATCCAACGCCGGCCAATACACATAGGCGACGAGGGGCACCCTGCGCTTCGCGGCGTCGGCGATCGCCGCTGTTGCACGATCGATGCGCTCGGAGATGGACTCGGCATGCACGTATTGCGCCCCCCGCAAAACGGCCCGAGTGAGCCCTGAACCGGCGTAAGCGGCCGGCCCGATCGCCACCGCATCGACCCCAGCCGTCGCAATGTGCTCGAAAACCGTTCGTTCGGGCTGCACCGCTACAGATGGCGGATCCGACCCCCAATGCAGTGGGTTCAGCGTGCGCCCGGTTTCCGGCAGCAGGAACGACGCCCCCACGATGCCGTGCTGCCCACTTGGCAGTCCCGTGCCGAGGGACGCGAGGCCGGTTGCGGTGGTCGTTGGGAAGGCGGCGGCGATACTGCCACCGCGCGCGTCCGCCAAGCTTTCGAACAACTGCGGGTATTCCTCGACATCCGACGCACCGAGCCCATCGACGAGACACACGATCACCACATCGGCCAGCCCGATCCCAAGGCGGTCTTCGCACCGTGGAACCCCCACCGCAGCAGCGGCGGAGGGCAGCACATCGAAAAGTGCGAGGTTCGCCCCGGCTGGATCCATTAGGGCCGGCGAGCGGCCGTTGCCTGGGAAAGCGCCCCGGCGAAGTTCAGCACCTGCCCGACAACGTCCGCACCGTCGGCTGCCTCGGACACTCGCACGGATAGATCGTCGTTACTTGCCGTCCCCGTGTAGCCGTGGTCCGCGTCGCAAGCCGGGTCTGTGCAGGCCGCAGGTTCGAGGTCGATCCGGCTCACCGCACCCCACCCGATGGTCAAGACGACTTCGGCTGTGGGTCCTCCAGGTTGGTGTCGGGCTGGATCGCTCACCACGCGGGTGACGACCACGGAGTCGACCCGTTCCAGGCGCACCGCCTCGGTCGAGGCGCTGGCCAGCGGTGCGGGGGCGCCCTCGGGTGCATGTTCGTCGACATGGCCGACGATCAATCTGGTCGGGGTGAGGACCAAGACCGTGACATGCCGGCGCAACTCGTCACGATCGAATGTGGCCTCATGGTGAACGACGTAGCTGCGCGGCTCCTCGCCGCCAAGCGCGGTGGTCAAGGCCTCGGCCACCAACTCCGGGTAGTAGCCGCTGCGCTGGATGTCCTCGCGCAGCGCTGTACCTGCTGCAGTTCCACCAGCAGGTCCACCAGGACTGCTTGGGGAATGGTCGGCCATGCCCCCATCCTGCCAGGTACGGGTACTGTCCCGGTGTGACGACAGCGATCACCGTTCATCCAGAGGTGTCCGAGGCTGTGGCAACCGGCAAACCGGTCGTTGCGCTGGAGTCGACGATCATCAGCCACGGGCTGCCGCGACCGGAGAACCTGCGGGTAGCTGAAGAAGTTGAAGCCGTTGTGCGCTCCCGCGGCGCGATACCGGCCACCATTGCCGTCTTGGATGGGCAGATTCTCGTGGGTCTGGAGTCCGATCAGTTGGCTGCCGTCGCGACCCGTGATGACATCGTCAAAGCCGGCGTGCGTGATCTTCCGATCGTGGCATCTCGCTCCGGTAGTGCTGCGACCACCGTTGCCGCGACAAGCATCATCGCCCGTGCGAGTGGGATCGATGTCTTCGCAACCGGGGGCCTCGGCGGAGTGCACAGGCAAGCCCGCGACAGTTGGGATGAATCAGCCGATCTCACTACCTTGGCCGCTACCCCGGTCACGGTGGTGTGCTCGGGTGTGAAGTCGATTCTCGATGTCGGCGCCACATTGGAACGGATGGAGACCTTGAACATCGCCGTTCTTGGCTATCGGACATCCAGATTCCCGGGCTTCTACCTCGTTGACTCGGGCCACCCGGTTGCGTGGAACGTCGACGACCCCTCGGAAGTCGCCGACATCATGCAGGCGCGTTCGGCCCTTGGCCTGGCAGCCGCGTTGGTGGTTGCAAATCCGATTCCCTTGGACAACCAACTTGACCCTGATCTCCACGACACCACGTTGGCTGAGGGGTTATCGATTGCCCAGGCGCGTGGGATCAAGGGCAAGGACGTGACTCCCTTCCTGCTCGACCACTTCCATCGGGCAACCCACGGTGCAAGTCTTTCCGCCAATGCCGCGTTGATCGTCAACAACGCAGACTTGGCCGCTCGCATTGCAACTGCTCGGGCGCTGGCGGCCGATCGGTGAGGTCCACGCCAGGCGTGGACATAGTCGTCCTCGGCGATGTGATGGTCGACGTCCTCGCGACGCTCCACGCCCCTTTCGTTCCGGACGCCGACAACCCCGCCGACTTCGTGCAGGCCCTCGGTGGCCAGGCAGCCAACACCGCCGCCTGGATCGATGCCGCAGGTTCACGGGCACATCTGGTGGGCGCCGTGGGAGCGGATAGTCACGGAACCTGGGTCACCGAACGACTACGGGCTCGACGGATCGAATACTCGCTATCGACGATGCAAGCCGCGACGGGCCAGTGCATCGTGATCACCGAGCCTGCGGGTGGCCGAACGATGTTGCCGAACTCCGGTGCCAACGCAATGATCGCGGCAAGCGGGGCCAGGCAGCAGGTGGTCGCACTGCTCGAAGGCGGAGCCAAGCACCTCCACATCTCCGGATACGTGCCGTTACACGACGCCGACTTCGCTCGGCAGATGGTGCTCGTGGCCGGCGAGCGAGGAGTCAGTACCAGCATGGACACACCGGCCGTGTTCCCCGATTCCCTGTGGGCGAACCGAGCCGACGATTCATCCGTGAGCGCGTTACCCCCCGTCGACATTCTTCTGGGGACGGCCCCGGAATTACTCCGTTGGTTGCAACTCCCCGAGTCCGACCGCCTGCATACCCAGGCAGCGGATGTCACCGCCCCGATGCTGGCCAAGCGCATTGCCCAACTCCCGGACCGCCCACCGACAGTGGTGATCAAGGCAGGGGGTCAAGGCGCCTGGTTGATCACCGACCGGGTCGTGCAAGTCGACCCCGCCGCTGGCCGCGTGGTCGATACCACCGGTGCTGGCGATGCGTTCACTGCCGGGTTCCTGGCAGCGTGGACGGCCGGTCAATCCCCGGAAACTGCCGCGAACCGGGCTAGCGTGCTTGCCGCCCGCGCTGTGGCTCAGCGGGGCGGACAGCCCACGATCGACGAAAGGCACCATGGCGACTCCTAAGGGCTCCGAGCGGATCGTCGACATTGACGTCTCCGAGGAGATGCGCGGTTCTTTCCTGGAATACGCCTACTCGGTCATCTACTCGCGTGCGCTGCCCGACGCCAGGGATGGTTTGAAGCCGGTTCAACGCCGCATCCTGTTTCAAATGGCGCAGATGGGCCTGCGCCCCGATCGCGGACACGTCAAGAGCGCCCGCGTGGTTGGGGAAGTCATGGGTCGACTCCATCCCCATGGCGACTCTGCGATCTACGACGCCCTCGTCCGCCTCGCACAACCGTTCACCATGCGCTTGCCCCTCGTGGACGGTCACGGCAACTTCGGCAGCCTTGACGATGGGCCTGCCGCTATGCGGTACACCGAAGCCCGGCTCGCAGCGCCGGCGCTAGATCTCACCGCCGGCTTGGATGAGGACGTTGTCGACTTCGTCGCCAACTACGACGGCCGCGAACGTGAGCCCAGCGTGCTCCCAGCAGCCTTCCCGAACCTGTTGGTCAACGGTGCCAGCGGTATCGCGGTCGGCATGGCCACCACGTTGGTGCCGCACAATCTCGCAGAGGTCATCGCCGCTGCTCGCCACCTGATAGCCCACCCGAGCGCCGGCGTGGAAGACCTCATGGCATTCGTGCCAGGTCCGGACTTCCCGGCCGGAGGTCAGATCGCCGGCCTCGACGGTATCCGCGAGGCATATCTCACCGGTCGTGGATCCTTCCGGTTGCGCGCCACCAGCACAGTGGAAGCCGTCACTGCCCGGCGAAAAGGCATCGTGGTTACCTCGCTACCGGCGTCTGTCGGGCCGGAACGGGTCATCGAACGCATCAAGGATCTCGTCCAAGCGAAGAAATTGCAGGGCATATCCGATGTGGTCGACCTCAGCGATGGCGAAAGTGGTTTGCGCCTGGTCATCGAGATGAAGAGTGGCATAGCGCCGGAGCCGCTCCTTGAGCAGTTGTACAAGCTCACCCCGATGGAGGAATCCATTACCGTGAACGCCGTCGCCCTTGTGGACGGTCAACCGCGAACCCTGAACCTACGCGAACTCATCGAGCAGTTCGTGGAACATCGCTTCGACGTAGTGCGCCGCAGAAGCGCGTACCGCAAGGCTCGAGCCGCCGAACGCGCTCACCTGGTCCAAGGCCTACTCATCGCCATCATCGATATCGACGAGGTCATCGAGTTGATTCGCGCCAGCGATAACGCCTCGGATGCCCGCGAACGGTTGATGAGCGTCTTCGACCTCAGCGAGGCACAAGCGACCTACATCCTGGACATGCCGCTGCGTCGGTTGACGAAGTTCTCCCGGATCGAGTTGGAAACAGAGGCAGACGAACTCCGATCACGTATCGCCGAATTGGACGAAATCCTCGGTGATGACTCCCGCCTACGCGGTGTCGTCTCCGAGGAGTTGGCCGAACTTGCGTCCACCCATGGAACACCACGGCGAACCACACTGCTCGAGGGTGCTGTTCCGGTGGTCTCACGATCCACTGCGGCCTCTTCGGCCGCTTCAGCCCTCGAGGTGCCGGACGAGCCGTGCGTGGTTCTGATGTCCAGCACCGGGTTGCTGGCCCGGACCAGCACAGTGCAGGGCCTCGCCGAGGACACCGCAGGACCACTACCCCGTTCGGCACACGACGTCATCGCGACCGCAAGCCTGGCAACAACACGCGGGCGCTGTGGGGCGGTTACGTCGAAAGGCCGCATCGTGCCCTTCGAGGTGGTTGATCTCCCAGCGATCCCGTCCGTCTCGGGTGCACCGACGCTCACTGCGGGCGTACCGGTCGGGGCTTTCGTCGAGCTCGAGGATGGCGAGGAAGTCATCGAACTCACCCCGCTCGATGGCGGATTCACCTTGACGCTCGGTACCCACCGAGGCGTGGTGAAGCGTGTTGTGGTTCCCGAGGCAGCGACCCGAGGCAGGCCCGTTTCGATCATCTCGCTGGCCGAGAACGATCGGGTGGTCGGCGCACGCTCGCTACCGGAAGCCATTGCCGAGAAGGCAACGGTCGTGTTCGTCACCTCCGAGGCGAACCTGCTGCGCTTCCCGGCCAGCAACGTCCGCGTGCAGGGTGCTGGTGCAGGCGGCATGGCTGGTGTCAGCCTCCCCTCGGAAGCCTCGGTTGTGTTCTGCACAGCTATCCCCGACGCAACACTGCAGGCCGCCGTGTTGGCCTGCGTTGCCGGGGATTCCCGAGCCTTGCCGGGTACCGAGCTCGGTTCGGTGAAGGTCACGCCGCTGTCGGTTTACCCGGCCAAGGGTCGAGGTACGAAGGGGGTGCGCTGCCAACGCTTCCGCTCCGGTGAGGACACCCTCACGTGCGCGTGGGCTGGGCTCGGTCCGGCGCGTGCGGCTAGTTCATCCGGAGCCCCCATCATGCTGCCGGATCCCGATGAACGGCGCGATGCCACCGGAACACCGCCGGGCGCGCCGATCGCCGGGATCGCGGGAGCCTTGGGACCGCTGGAGCCGGCGCACCCATGAGTCCGGCACCGTCTGGCACCCAGGGAACCCTGACCGACGCCTCCTGTTCGCGTCGTGCCTTGCGAGAAGGTGAGCCACTCGCCGGGACCGCACCTGAGGCCAAGGGCTGGGTGATCCTCGAGGAGCCTGGCCCCTGGGGGCGCGACGCACTGTCGGATTCACCGATACCGAGAGCGGTAGTCGAATGGAGCGAGCAACTTCGAGCCGAGCATTCGATCCGCACCATCGCAGCTCGCCACCCCAGCAGACGTCGATTGGATCGCAGCGAGCCTCGGAATGTCTGGCTCGCGGTGTGCGAACCCGGGCACCAGCAACTGCGGCATGTGCAGGTTCCGGACCTGCAGGAAGTGTGCGAATGGGACCTGTCCCCTTTCTCGGCCGCCGAACTACCAGACGTTGGCCGGCTGCTCGAGCAACCAGTTGAGTTCATCTGCACGCACAGCGCGCGCGATACCTGTTGTGCCGTACTCGGCCGTCAAGCATTGGCGCGGACTGCGCATGCCTGGGAGTGCAGCCACCTCGGCGGTCACCGGTTTGCTGCTACGTCGCTGGTCTTGCCCGAGGGAAACTGTTTCGGACGCTTAGCACCCGACGATGATCGCGATACCAGCCACCTACGAGGTGCAACCCATCTCCCACCCGACCTGCAGGTGGCCGAAATAGCAGTACGCACTCACCTTGGCCTTGGCCCCTCCACTCCCCTGAGGACTACCCCGGGCCCCGAGGCCGACACCGCGGAAGTTCGAGACACCGAAGGCAACGGCTGGCTAGTTCGCTGTGAGCAGGACACCATGTTCAGGCCCGCTTCGTGCCATGCCGAGCCGAGTGAATCCCGCTATTGGCAAGCCGTCTTGGTGGAACCTTGGAAGGAGAGTTACCCGCATGGCCATTGAGTCTGCTGATACCCCAATCGCTTCGCTACCAAGCGTGCAGCTTCCTGACCTCACAGGAACGCTGATTGACCTCGACGCACTGTCGGCCGACCGACCAACCGTGGTCGTGTTCGCCTGCAACCACTGTCCCTACGTGCGCTCGATCGAATCCGCCCTCGGACAGATCGCCGCCCAAAATCCAGACGCTGCATGGGTTGCGATCTGCAGTAACGATGCGACGACCTACCCCGACGACGACATTCCTGGCCTGCGTGAACAAGTAGCGCGCGCGAACTGGTCTTTCCCCTATCTGGTGGATGCCGATCAGCGCATCGCCCGCACCTTCGGCGCGGTGTGCACGCCGGACTTCTTCGTCTTCGACACACATGGCCACCTGACGTACCGCGGTGCCATGGACGACGCACGCCCACGACAACCTCAGCCGGTCGACGGCGCCCACCTCGAGGCCGCACTCGCCGCCGCTTGGCAGAATCAACCCTTCGTGGGCGGCAAGCCGGCGATGGGTTGCGGGATCAAGTGGCGCGAAGAGATTCGCGAGCCAGGCGCAGCAATTCCGCCCGAGCGTGCACGGTGACCCGCTCCTTGCCTAAGGCGCTGCCCCGCTCTTGCTCAGCGAGGTCAACAGAACGCCACCCTTGCACACCGACAACCGCAATCCCGCTTTCCTCGAGCTCGCGGGGCAGGTCCCGACCTTCAGCACGTCCTTGCGGGATCAGACCTGCGTGCGCATCGTCCATGACCGAGCCGACGGTTTGCACGGCGCACTTCTTGTTCGTCCCGATGATTCCGGTCGGACCGCGCTTGATCCAGCCAGCCACATACAAGCCAGGCATCGCCTGATCTCCTTCCAGGACCCGGCCCTCTTCGTGCGGAATTACTCCGCGCGATTCATCGAAGGGAACCCCCGGGAGCGGACGCCCCCGATACCCAACGCTGCGAACGATCAGATCTACGTCGATATGTTCACGCTTTCCGGTGTCCACCAGTGCGCCATCGGCATCGAATGCTGTGCGCTCAAGATCTAGCCCCGTGACCTGTTCGTCTCCGATGATGGCAGCCGGACGCGCGAAGAAGTGCAACGTAATCTGCACGTCCGCGTCGGCGCGAGGCGCACGCTCCGCCCACTCGGAGAGCACCTTCACGTTACGAGTTGCCACCTTGTTCTCCGATAAGGCGGCCGAACTGATGTCGTCGAGTTCGAGATCCGCGGGAGAGATCACGACCTCGGCCTTAGTCAACTCACCGAGTTCTTTGAGTTCCTTCGTGGTGAAGGAGGCCTGCACCGGCCCGCGGCGACCGATGAGGTGCACATCGGCCACCGGGGCTGACGCTAGAGCCGTCAGCACGTGCTCTGGCATGTCGGTGTGCGCCAACTCCTCTGGCGACTTACTGAGCACCCGCACCACGTCCACCGCCACGTTGCCGACCCCGACCACGGCTACCGAGCGAACCTTCGGGAGCAGTTCGGCGAAGTTGGGACCGCGATAGTCGGGGTAGCCCGTGTACCAGGCCACGAAGTCGGTAGCCGCAACGCTGCCGGGGAGGTCTTCACCCTCGACCCCGAGCCGCCGGTCCGCTGAGGCACCGTAGGTGAGGATGACAGCGTCATAGGCCTCGCGTAAGTCCTCGATACTGACGTCCGTACCGACTTCCACATTCCCAACGAACCGCACGCCCTCGCGGTCCCAGACACGATCCAAGGTATTGCGCACCGATCGAATACTCAGGTGATCGGGAGCGACGCCGTAACGGACGAGGCCGAAGGGCACCGGCAGACGGTCGAAAACGTCGACAGCGACACCCTGGTCGTTCAGGGCTTCCGCGGCGTAGATCCCCGAGGGTCCAGAACCGACGACAGCCACTTTCATGCTCACGTCGAAACAGTATCCACTCGCCCGGTGCGGACGTCGTAGATCGCTCCACCCACAACCAAATCGTCCCGCAGGTAGGGAAAACTCCGGATCCGGATTACATCGCTCCGCAGCGCCGCCTCTTGGTCGGCCACCGTGCGGATCTCTAGGGACCGCGAGTCGATTCCAGACGCCTCATGAATCGCTTGATGTATCGCAGGTTCGTCGGCGCTGGCCATTCGGCAATCGGTATGTGGCATGACTAGTACCCGATTCACATTCAGCAGATGGCTCGCCAAGACCAAGGTTCGCAGCACATCGTCGGTAACACGGGCACCGGCGTTGCGGATGATCTTCGCATCGCCAGCCTCCATCCCAGTGATCGCGAGCGGTGCAATGCGCGAATCGATGCAGGTCACGATGGCCAACCCACGCGCAGCCTTGCCACCTGCACCCGTGTCGACGAAATCCTGGGAGAACATCTCATTCGCCTGGAGAACGTCGGCGAAAGCCTCGCGCGGGAACGGTGATGTGGTCGAGTCCAACATAAGGTTTCCTTTGCCTACGCGTCGATGCGCGCACGATCCAATTCACGAGCCCCAGCGATGATGAACTCCTTGCGCGGGGCCACCAGTTCACCCATGAGCAGATTGAAAACCTCGCCGGAGGCCTCCCCATCGGCGCTTGTTATGCGACGAAGTGTCCGCTTGTTTGGATCCATCGTCGTCTCCCTGAGTTGCCTCGCATCCATCTCGCCAAGACCCTTATAGCGCTGGACCGGGTCCTTCACCTTGCGACCCTTCGCCTCGGCGCGGGCAACGATGGCGTGCATCTCGGCATCCGTGTAGGAGTACACGACTTCGGGGCCGCCCTTTCCCGTCGTCTCGATTCGATGCAACGGTGGTACCGCCGCGTATACCTTTCCTGATTCGATCAGGCCCGGAAGATAGCGGTGAATCAACGTCAGCAACAAGCACCTGATGTGCGCACCATCGACGTCTGCATCGGACATCAAGATCACCTTGTCGTAGCGCACCTGCTCGATATCGAAACTCTTGCCCGAACCAGCACCGATCACCTGGATGATGGCCGCGCACTCCGCGTTCTTGAGCATGTCGGACAAACTGGCCTTTTGGACATTCAGGATCTTCCCGCGGATCGGCAGTAGCGCTTGGAAATCGGCGTCGCGTGCTGTCTTGGCAGTTCCCAAAGCACTGTCACCCTCGACGATGAACAACTCAGTGCCGTCTGATCCGGCGCGTCGACAATCGACGAGTTTGGCGGGTAACGATGAGGTCTCCAGTGCACTCTTGCGGCGCTGGGTATCGCGGTGCGCTCTGGCCGCGAGTCGAGTGCGCATGGCGGCTGCCACCTTCTCCAACACGGCCTTCGCCGCCGCCTTCTCCCCGCGCGGTGGCTTGGTGAACCAAGCGGTGAGTTCCTTCGACACGACGTTGCCCACGATGCGGGAGACCGCTGGAGTACCGAGGATCTCCTTCGTTTGTCCTTCAAACTGCGGCTCAGCCAACCGAACCGTGACCACCACGGTCAGACCCTCGAGAGCGTCCTCTTTCGTGATCGCCGACTCAGCCGACTTCAGGATCCGCGCCGCTTTGAGTTGCTCGTTGATGACCTTCACCAAAGCACGTTCGAAGCCTGCGACATGCGTCCCACCGAGCGGGGTCGCGATCACGTTGACGAAGGATCGCATGTGGGTTTCGTAGCCCTCATCCCACTGTAAAGCGATGTCGACGCCCAAGTCCCGCTCGACCTCGCGGGAATCTAGATGCCCCTTGTCGTCCAGAACCGGCACCGTTTCGTGGAAATGCCCACTTCCCCGCAATTGGATGATCGAGCAAACCGGGGTTCCTTGGCTGAGGTAGCCCACATATTCCTGGAGACCTCCCTTGTGCTGGAGAACCTCCTCCCATAGATCCTGCGGATCACGTTCGTCTCGGACGCTGATCTTCAATCCGGGCACGAGGAACGTGCTTTGCACCGCCCGCTCGCGCAATGCATGTCGGTCGTACTCCGCGTCTTTGGTGAACACCTGCGGATCGGCCCACCAGCGAACGCGGGTGCCCGTTCGAGTGCGAGGAGCCTTGCCTACGACCTCCAAGCCACCTTTGCGTTGGAAGGCAGCATCGGGCCCTGATCCGTCGAAGACCCCAGGCACCCCGCGTCGAAACGACATTCCATACGTCTTGCCTGAGCGGTCGACCTCGATATCCAGCCGCGCGCTCAGCGCATTGACCACCGATGCGCCCACACCATGCAGGCCGCCAGATGCGGCATAGGAACCGCCGCCGAACTTGCCGCCTGCGTGCAACTTCGTCAAGACGACTTCGACACCGGTGAGTTTGGTCTTGGGTTCTTTGTCCACCGGGATGCCACGGCCATTGTCGGTGACCAACACGGATCCACCGGATTCCAGGACGATTTCGATATGGGTGCAATGCCCGGCCAGCGCCTCGTCCACCGCGTTGTCGACGATTTCCCACAGGCAATGCATCAGCCCGCGGGTGTCGTTGCTCCCGATGTACATGCCCGGGCGCTTTCGGACCGCATCTAGGCCCTCGAGCACGGCAAGGTCCCGGGCTGAGTAGGCGTCGTTCTTGCCCGCCTTCTTGGCAGGTGCCTTGCTCGTAGAACGCTTCCCGGTAGCCATCGGGCGAAGGTTAGTGCTCTTGGAGGCGGGAGCCAGGTTGCGGCTCGCAGTATGGCGCCGCCGATGATCTCCCCATGGCTCCAGATTTCGCCAGTGGCGAAGCACCCCGCGCCTATCGCGCTCCTGGGCCGGATTCGTGTAAGACTACGAAGCCTTGGGGAATACGTCCCCGACCTAGCCAGGAGGTGCCATGACCACGACGCTTACGGCTCCCGAACTCAGTTCGATGGACCGCTGCGACCGCTGCGGTGCCCAGGCCTACGTACGCGTCGTCTTGACCGGCGGCACCGATCTGCAGTTCTGCGGCCACCACTGGTCCCGGCACGAAGACGCCCTGCGTCCCCAAGCCGAGCGCATCGTGGACGAGACGCACCGCCTCGCAGAAACCCCCGCCTCGGTCGAATAAGGTCGTCGGCTATTCGCCGGTGAACTTGGGGCTGCGGCGCTCGTGGAACGCGGTCAATCCTTCTGCGTAATCCTGTGACGTCCACGCGCGAGTACGCAGCACCGCCAGCCGCTCGAAAGTGTCGCTGGTCAGCATCCGAGCTTCGGTCAGCGCGGCCATCTCGGCTTTGATGGCCTGGACCGCTAACGGCGCGCGAGTGGCAATCCGCTCGGCCATCGCCATGGCACTGGCCACCATTTCGTCCCGGTCACCCACCAGGCGGTTGACCACGCCATACTGCGCGGCCTGCTCTGCGGTGATCGGATCGGCGGTGAAGAACATCTCCTTGGCCACGTGCAAAGGAAGGGCACTCACGAAATGCGAGACCCCTGCGGTGTTGTAGGGGATGCCGAGCCGAGTCGGGGTGATCGCCAGACTGGCCGTCCGAACAGCCACCACGAGGTCACAGGTGAGCACCAGGTCGCAGGCACCTCCCCACACGGAGCCGTCAACTGCGGCAATCACCGGGAAAGGGGCATCGCGAACCGCGCGCAGGGCCTCTTCCAACGGGTTGTCCCAGGTCAGCGGGTCGCGCTCACCATGCGGGAGTTCGTTGATGTCGTGTCCGGCCGACCACACACCCGACGCGGGCGACGCCTGCACGATGACGGCGCGAATCCGATCCTCGGCCGCTGATTGAAGTTCGCCGACGAATTCCTCGAGCAAACTGGCACTCAGGGCGTTTCGTCGCTCTGGCTCATCGAGCGTAAGCGTGCGGACGTGCGGATGGTCTTGCCGCACGATGGACATCCGGCTAGTCCAGGTAGTCGCGCAGCACCTGCGAGCGCGAGGGGTGCCGCAACTTGGACATCGTCTTGGACTCTATTTGGCGAATGCGCTCGCGGGTAACTCCATAGACCTTGCCGATTTCGTCGAGTGTTTTCGGCTGCCCGTCGGTAAGACCGAAGCGCATCCGCACCACCCCAGCCTCGCGGTCCGACAGCGTTTCCAATACCGACTCCAGTTGCTCTTGGAGCAAGGTGAAGGAGACCGCATCGCTTGGCACGATCGCTTCGGAGTCCTCGATGAGATCACCGAATTCGCTATCACCCTCCTCGCCCAGGGGGGTGTGCAGCGAAATTGGCTCGCGCCCGTACTTTTGAACTTCGACAACCTTCTCGGGCGTCATGTCCAGCTCGCGTGCAAGTTCCTCGGGCGTGGGTTCGCGGCCCAGATCCTGCAGCATCTGACGTTGGACGCGGGCCAACTTGTTGATCACTTCCACCATGTGCACGGGGATTCGGATGGTTCGCGCCTGGTCGGCCATCGCGCGGGTGATCGCCTGTCGAATCCACCAGGTGGCGTAGGTGGAGAATTTGTATCCCTTGGTGTAGTCGAACTTCTCCACCGCACGGATCAGGCCGAGGTTGCCTTCTTGGATCAAATCCAAGAACAGCATCCCGCGCCCGGTGTATCGCTTGGCGAGCGAAACCACCAATCGCAGGTTCGCCTCAAGCAAGTGGTTTTTGGCATTGCGGCCATCTCGGGCAATCCACTCCAGGTTCCCCCGGAGCTTCTTGTCCATCTTGCCGCCTTCGGCCAATTTCTCCTCAGCGAAAAGCCCTGCCTCGATGCGCTTGGCCAGTTCCACCTCTTGCTCTGCGTTGAGCAAGGCGACCTTGCCGATCTGCTTGAGATAGTCCTTGACCGGATCTGCTGTTGCGCCCGCGACGGTGACCGTTTGCACTGGCTCGTCGGTGTCGTCCACATCCGAGAGCACGAACTCAGCGCCGTCGGTTGTCTCTTCCTTCTCCTCGGTAGCCACCTCGGCGAGATCGACCTCAAGGTCTGCCTCGAGTTCGGCTTCCAGATCCGCAGCTTTCTTCAGGTCGACCTCAGCGGTCTCGCTAACCTCGACGAGCCCCGCTTCGGTTTCCACCACCTCGACGACCTCGGTGGACGCGGCTGCACCCTTCTTGGTGGATGCCTTCTTGACAGGGGCCTTCTTCGCCGGAGCGCTCTTCTTCGCAGTGGCCTTCTTGACAGGGGCCTTCTTCGCCGGAGCGCTCTTCTTGGCAGCGGCCTTCTTCGCCGGAGCGCTCTTCTTCGCAGTGGCCTTCTTCGCGGGAGCCTTCTTCACCGGTGCGCTCTTCTTCGCGGCTTGCTTCTTGGCTGGAGCCTTCTTGGCGGCCTGCTTCTTGACTGGCTTCTTGGTGGGAGCGGCTGGCGACATGATCGGAAGGGGCACCTTTCGCTGGTTGAGCCACGAATAGAGCCCGAGTCAAGCCAGTCGGCTTGCCGGGCGAAGCCCCCAGTCTGCCACGACCGGATGCTCAGGGTCGGATGACCCCCAAGGCCGAGCCGATGGGCACTTCCAGTTCCACCTGTTGGGTCAGTCCCGGATTGATCGGAAAGGGACCCAGGTCATCCACGAAGAACTCTCCGTCCCAGGCTGCTCTCACCACGACCCGACTAGGCCCGGCCACCCGATACACGTGCTGCACACCGGGGCGCGGGTAGGCCTCACCGGGGATGGCGGCCCCCACCGCCACCGGGTCACCTCGGGCCGGATCGAAGACCCACGTCCAACGCGCCCTCGCCCGGGTACGCGTCGAGTACCCGACCACACGATCGCTCCAGGCCATCTGCGCCGCCGGCTGACCACTACGGCAGTGCACAGGAATTCCGACGACCACTCCGCGCGGTGGTTCGCAGATCGGGCGCAGCGGCGGTAGCCGGTGCTGGAAGGTCTCCCGCACAGCAGACGTCGCCTCCGCAACCGAGACTGCTTCCCCGTCGCTGGGACAAAACAAGCCGACCGGCTCGAAGTCCCGCCCGGGTGGGGCGAGCCAGGCCCTCTTGATCTCGCGGCCCTGCGGGCAGCCCAGAATGATGCCGCGACACACCGCGTCTTGATGGTCGTCTTCACGCTGACAAGGCATCGTCACCTTCCAGCGACAGCCCACACACGACGCCCCTCGATGGCGAGCCGATGCGGAGATCCCTGTCGGCAGGATCACCGAACCGCTTCCGCTGTATTGGTCGAGTTCATCATCTGCGATCACCTCGACCCCGGTGGCCGGAGTCGACAGCGACACCGCGAGCCCGGACAGTACGAGTGTTGGCACGAGTGTGAGCGCGAACGTGACGACGAACGGATACGTCGAATGCCGAAAGAACCACATATCGCCACGGTAGGAAGCACCGGGCTCGAGGGGCTAGAGGCAATTTCTTGCCTGTGGATTACTGCGAAGCGCCCCACTCGGCCACGCCAGGCGGCAGGGCTTCGGGTGGAACGTCGATACCTTGGTCCAGCAGAGCCTTGGCGATGCGCTGGGTGACCGTTTGCAGCACTTTCACCCTCGCGTAGCGCTTGTCTTCCGCCTCCACGACCGTCCATGGAGCGAAGGAGGTATCGGTGCGCTCGAGCATCTCGTTGACGGCTTCTTCGTACTCCGACCACTTGTTTCGGTTACGCCAGTCTTCGTCAGTCAATTTCCAGCGCTTGAGCAAGTTCTTCTCGCGAGCGTGAAAGCGTCGTAGTTGCTCGGCAGGACTCATGTGCATCCAGAACTTGATCAACACCATGCCCTCATCGGTGAGGGTGCGCTCGAAGGCTTTGATTTCATCGTAAGCCCGCCGCCACTGCTCTTCGGTTGCGAACCCTTCCACCCGCTCGACGAGCACCCGGCCGTACCAACTGCGATCCAGCACCGCCATGCCACCCCAACCGGGTAGTACCGGCCAGAAGCGCGACAGGAAATGGTGGCGCTTCTCTGTCTCAGTTGGTGCGGCTATCGAAGCTACGCGTACGTGTCGCGGGTCCATCGGGGACACCAGGCGTCGGATCGCACCACCTTTGCCGGAGGCGTCCCATCCCTCGAACACCACGCAGATGGGTGGGCCCAACAGTCCCGATCCGTCGAAGATTCCGCCATCGATGAGTCGCAACATGACAAGACGGCGTTGCTCTTCATCGAGGAGTTCGGCTTCCTCGGTCTTGGACAGCCGGTAGGAGAGGTCGTAATTGCTCAACACACGCTGATCGTGGCATAACCCACGTCTACGCGGAACGGCGTCCGCGATATTGCGAGCGCACCCGCTCTAATCCGTGGGCGATGAAGGAGCCAACCTGATCATCTTCGACTAGGAAACCGTCGTGACCGTACGGAGACCGCAGCACATGAAGTTCATCTGCCCCGGGTGTCAACTCGGCGAGTTCTGACTGCAGCCGCAGCGGGAACAGCCGATCGGAGTCGATACCAACGACAGTTAGCGGCGCGTGGATGGTTGCCAACGCCGACGCCACACCACCGCGATCTCGGCCGAGGTCGAACAAGGTCATCGCCTCGGTGAGGGCGATGTAGGTGTTGGCGTCGAATCGTCGAGCGAGCTTGTCCGCGTGATGATCGAGGTAGGACTCCACAGCGAAACGACCACGCTCCTGCGCATGGGCGTCGGGATAGGGATCCTCGCCCGATTGGGCACCGCGACCGAAACGCAAATCCAGTTCCGTCTCGCTGCGGTACGTCAAGTGCGCGATTCGACGGGCCAAACCCATGCCCCGGTGGGGGCCATCGCCCGGCTCGGCGTCGTAGTAGTCGCCACCACGGAACTTGGGATCCATCCGAATCGCCTCGATCTGCGCAGTGTGGGTGCCGATTTGATCGGCGGTGACGGCAGCGGTCGAACCCAGCACCAGCCCACCGCGGACCCGCTCGGGGTAGCGCACCATCCATTCCAAGACCCGCATCCCACCCAGGGAGGGTCCGAGCATCAAGGCCCACTCCTCGATGCCGAGGTGGTCACTGACCGCTCGTTCGACTTCGACCATGTCTGCGACCGTGACGGTGGGGAAACGCGATCCCCAGGGCCGGCCGTCTGGCGCGAGACTGGCCGGACCGGTTGTGCCCTGGCATCCGCCGAGCACGTTGGCACAGACCACGAACCAGCGCTCGGTGTCGATCGGCCGACCCGGACCCACCAACCCCGACCACCAGCCATCCGTCAGGTGACCCGGTCCGGACTCGCCGGTGACATGTGAGTCCCCGGTGAGCGCATGTGCGACATAGATCGCATTGGATCCGTCGGCGTCGAGAGTGCCCCATGTTTCGTAGGCAACGCGCACCGATGGGAAGACGAACCCCGATTCAGTGCGCGTCTCCCCCAGGTCAAGGAAACGACGCTGCCCGGCCGGGTCTCCCTCCCGCCACGCTGCGGTGGCGGGAGGAAGACCGGAGTAGTCCAAAGTTCCGGAACCGGAACCGGAGCCGGAGCCGGTACGTGACACGCTCAGTCCTGCTTCGCCGCTCGGAACCCAGCGTCCAGGTCCGCGAGGATGTCCTCCAAGGATTCGAGCCCGACTGCGAGCCGAACCAACCCTGGGGTCACCCCAGCTGCCAGTTGCTGTTCTGGTGTCAACTGCGAATGCGTGGTGGATGCCGGATGGATCACCAAGGAACGAACATCACCGATGTTCGCGACGTGGCTATGCAACTCCAAGCCCTCCACGAACCGCTGCCCGGCCTCGAGGCCGCCGACGATCTCGAAGCTCAGCACTCCGCCGCAGCCCAGCGGCGCGTACTTGCTCGCCAGGGCGTGCCAGGGGCTGGATTCCAAGCCGGCGTAGTTGACCGATTCCACCTCATCGCGGGATTCCAGCCACGAGGCCACGGCCTGGGCGTTGTCGCTGTGTCGTTGGACACGCAAGCTCAACGTCTCCAACCCCTGCGATAGCAAGAACGCGTTGAATGGTGTGGCGGCGGCACCTAGGTCACGAAGCAACTGCACCCTTGCCTTCATGATGAAGGACACGTTCACGCCGAACAGGCCATCGGGACCAAGATCTCGGGCGTAGACCAGACCGTTGTAGGAGTCATCCGGTGTGTTGAATCCCGGGTACTTGTCCGGGTAGGCGGCATAGTCGAAGCTTCCGCCATCGACGATCGCTCCGGCGATAGCAGTGCCATGCCCACCGATGTATTTCGTGGCGCTGTGCACCACGATGTCGGCGCCCCACTCCAACGGCCGGATCAGGTACGGGGTAGCAACGGTGTTGTCCACGATCAACGGCACGCCGGCTTCGTGTGCCACACCGGCGATTCCCTCGATATCCAAGATCTCGCTGAGCGGATTGGCTATCGACTCACCGAAGAATGCCTTCGTGTTCGGCCGGACGGCTGCACGCCAGGATTCCAGGTTGTTGGCATCGTCGACGAAGGTCACCTCGATGCCGAACTTGGGCAGCGTGTGCTGGAACAGATTGAAGGTGCCGCCGTACAGACTCGGGCTGGCGACGATGTGCGATCCGACCTCCGCGATGTTGGCGATCGCGAGGAACTCCGCCGATTGCCCGCTGGCCACCAGTAGGCCTCCTACGCCGCCTTCCAGCGCGGAGATCCGGTCCTCCACCACGGCCTGCGTGGGGTTCATGATGCGCGTGTAGATGTTGCCCAGTTCCTTCAACGCGAACAGGTTCGCCGCGTGTGTGGTGTCGTTGAAGGTGTAGGAGGTGGTTTGGTAAATCGGTAGTGCTCGCGAATTCGTTGCGGCGTCCGGCGACTGTCCGGCGTGGATCTGCTTGGTTTCGAAGGACCAGCCTT
>CAZWIW010000025.1:15756-22539 GCA_964634545.1 uncultured Rubrivirga sp. | reverse complement strand
CTCGGCGGCCTCGCCGCCGGTGATGCGCAGTAACTCGTCGTAGTTCGTAGGAAACACACAGTGCGGATGACCGCCCGCCGCCCAGACGACGTTGTACTTGGACAGCGCTACATCGATCACAGTTCGTAGCGGTTCGGGGTGCCCGACGGGGGCCACGCCACCGATCGCGAAGCCAGTGGCGGCGCGGACGTCGTCGGCGTTGGCCTTGGTGATCATCGCCCCATCGAGTACCGCGGAAAGCCTGTTCGTGTCGACCCGGTGTCCACCGGAAGCGACGACGAGAACCGGCACCCCATCGGCTAGGAAGATCAAGGAACTCGCGATCTGACCCACCTCGATACCCAGAGCGTCGGCTGCTTCCTTGGCGGTGCGCGCCGAGTCGTCGAGGTGTCGGATTTCCCCGGTCGCACCCAGCCGGGCGAGGGTTTCGCGGACCTGGATCACGGACTGTTGTTCGAGGGGGCCGGGCATGGGCGTGAGGGTAGCGACGCCCCGGCGAGGCTGCGCTACGTGCGCAGGTTCGGCCGCGCTGTGCAGGCTAGTGTGGAAGGTGACGCCGACCGAGGAGTTGTGTGGCGCAGACATAGGGAAAGAGGGGTGAGTCGCGAACATGCTCGTGGCTTCCCTGGCCCTCGTGGGGCTCACCACCTTCTTCGTACCCCTGCTGGTCCGTTACTTGGGCCGATTCACGGGCTACCCACTTGCCGTCATCTTCCTGATCGCTGCTGGATTGCTGCTCGTGGAGTCCCCCGAGGTGATGTCGGGGGAGACCGTTGTGCAGTCCTGGCAATGGGTCGCCGCCTTCGATGTCCAATTCACCTTGCGGCTCAACGGGCTGGCCCTGCTGTTCGCGATGCTCGTGCTGGGCGTGGGAGCCCTCGTGCTCAGTTACGCCCCGCAGTACCTGGATCCGAGCTACGAGGTCGGTCGGCTCTACACCGTGTTGAACCTGTTCGCTGCGGCGATGCTCGGGATCGTTCTCTCCGGCGATCTGATCTTGCTGTTGGTGTTCTGGGAGATCACCAGTTTGTCGAGTTTCCTGCTCGTTGCCGGCAGCGGAGTAGGTGGGGGCCGGCAAGCGATTCGGGCGCTGGTCATCACCGGGATGGGTGGTTTGGCCTTCTTCGGCGCCGTGATCATCCTGGCGGTCAAGACCCAGACAACCAACATCGCCGAGGTCTTCGCGGTCGCCCCAGAACGGCTCAGTTCCGCGGACTACTGGATCGTGGGCGCGTTGGTCATCGTCGCGGCCTTCACCAAGTCCGCTCAACTGCCGTTCCACTTCTGGCTACCGGGCGCCATGGTGGCCGTCACTCCGGTTAGCGCCTATCTGCACGCCGCCACACTCGTGAAGGCCGGCATCTACTTGTTGCTGCTGTTCTCGCCGCTGTTCCTGGATATGCCGGCGTGGAACTTCACCTTGCTCACCGTCGGTCTCGCGACCGCTGTATTCGGTGCCTATCAGGCGCTGCGGCAACGAGACCTGAAAGCACTGCTCGCCTACTCAACGGTGAGCCAGTTGGGCACGATGGTTGCGTTGGTTGGCGTTGGAACGTCCTCGGCCTTGGCTGCAGCTGCACTGCTGGTCATCGCACACGCGCTGTTCAAGGCCACTTTGTTCATGTTGGTCGGCATCGTCGACCGGGAAGCGGGAAGCAGGGATCTCGATGAACTGTCCGGGCTGTGGCGGGCGATGCCCATCACCGCCACACTCACCGGGCTTGCGGCCATGTCCATGGCTGGTGTGCCCCCACTTGTTGGATTCGTGGCCAAGGAAGAAGCGTTCTATTCCTTCCTCGACACCCCACAGGCGATGTGGACCCAAGGTCAGGAATGGACCGGCATCGCCGCTGCGGCGATAGCCGTTTTGGGTGCAGCGTTGACGTTCGCCTACAGCGCTCGAATCTTCGCCGGGATTTTCTTCGGGCCACTCACCCAACGCAAGTTGTACGAGCCGTCATGGCTATTCCTTGCGCCCGCTTTCGTTCCGGCGGTTGCAGGGTTGGTCTTCGGTATCGCGCCGTGGTTGCTGAATGGAATCATCGACCGAACAACCGTGGATGTCGGATTCACCATGGTGCAATCGGACTTGAGTTTGTGGCACGGCTTCAGTACCGCGCTCATCTTGTCCATAATCGCGATCAGTCTGGGCCTGTTGATCCATTTCCGGCGGCGTTGGATCGTGCGCTGGCTGGGCGAGGAGCCGCCAACTCCACTCGGGCCGATCATTTTCGACCGGGTGTGGGACGCAACCGTTCGGTTCGGAACAAGAGTCGGACGGTCGGCGCACAACACCTCGGTAGGCGTGCATCTGTTCGGAGTCGGGGCGATGTTGCTTGGACTTGCGATTATCGGCTTCGTGGTCATTCCCGGTCCGGGAGGCGGGCTGCCGGCGATGATCCCCGGAACCGCGCAGCCGGTGGACATCGCGATCTTGGTCCTGCTCATCCCGACTGTCATTTTCTTGGCCCGCACGCGCAGTGCTATAGCGGCTTTGGTGCTCGCCGGCTTCGTCGGATTGATCATCGCGGTGTGGCTGCTGCTGCTCGGTGCCCCCGACGTCGCTCTCACGCTATTGCTCGTGGAGTTCCTCACCGTGGTGGTCGCTGCGCCCGTGCTGTCGCGATTGCCGGTTCAACGTGACATCGGTCGGAGCACTACGGCTGCGATCAGCGCGATCGTGGTTGGTGTCATCAGTGGACTGGCGGTTTGGGCGTTTACCGGCCGACGTCAAGCTTCTGATCTTTCCGAGTACTTCCTTACCGAAGCCGAGGAACTCACTGGTGGAACGAACGTCGTCAACACGATCCTGGTCGACTTCCGAGGTCTGGACACACTCGGTGAAATAACCGTGCTGTTCGCCGCGGCATTGGGGCTCCTCGCTGCGACGGCCGTAGGTGTGCGCGCGCGCAGGGACGCAGTCTCCGAAGTCCTGGGAGTAGGGGAGCGAGCGGTGCTGCGCGTTGGCGCCAAGATCGTTATTCCGTTGCTTGCAATCGCTGCAGCCGTGTTGTTCTGGCGTGGCCACGACGAACCCGGTGGGGGATTCATCGCCGGACTCGTGGCGGGCGCGGCTGTGGCAGTGGCGAGCATCTCCGGAATTCGGCTACGCATTCCGAGTGCAGGGGTGCTTCTTGCTTCCGGGTTGGTCATCGCGCTGGCATCGGCATTCCTCGGTCCACTCGTGGGCGGCACGGTCATGGAGCCGATCAAGATCAGCGTGCCGCTCTTGGACTACGTGACGTCGTCGTTGATCTTCGATCTCGGCGTGTTCTTGATCGTGGTCGGCCTCGTGCGCGCCGCTCTCGAGCGACTCGATGGCCTTGACGACTCCGGTGACTCCGGGGACAGTGACGAAACCGGCGGCACGGACCCGCACGCCGTAATTGGTGCGAACCCTGCAGAGCAATCGAAGCAGGTGACGTCATGACCATGGCAATCGCTGTTGCGGTGCTGGCATCGGTGGGCACCTGGCTCATCGTGCGCGGTGGTGCCGTGCGCTTGATCCTCGGATTCATCCTGCTCGGCCATGCGGTCAACCTGGTGATCATCGCGGCCGGCGGAACCTTCCGTCGGGTGGCTCCGCTGGTCGATGGTGGGGCGGACTTGGAGACCACGGCGGATCCGCTTCCCCAGGCATTCGTGCTCACCGCAATCGTGATCACCTTCGGGGTGACCGTCTATCTGTTGAGCTTGCTAGCGCGAACGGCGAAGAGTTCCGCGAGGGAGCAGTCGTCGCGTGATGATGGGGGAGATCCCTCATGACGCCGGATATCGCGTTCCTTTCGACCTGGGCGTTGCCGCTGGTGTTCCTCGGGCCGCTCATCGCGGCGGTCATCACCTTCATCATCGGTTCGGGCCCGGTTAGTCGCTTTATCGGTCTACTCGTGCCGATCGGTGTCTTCGCAGTTTCGGTTCTTCTTGTCTTCGCGACCATCGACGGTCAAGTCGTGGTGTCGCAAATAGCCGGATGGCCGGGTGGAGTGTCGATTGCGTTCGTGGGCGACCTCTTGAGTGCGCTCATGCTCGGCGCCTCTGCAGTCCTGGTCTTCGTATGCATGGTGTTCGCATACTCGGCGGGACTGGGAATAGATCGCTGGTTCGTCCCGGCGGTATCCATCATGACCGCGGGCGTGTACGGCGCCTACGTGACGGCGGACTTGTTCAACTTGTTCGTGATGGTGGAAGTGGCATTGCTGCCGTCATACATTCTGATGTCGCGTCGAGGCACCTTGACGACGCTACGCGCCGCTCGCTTGTACTTGATCGTCAACTTGACCGCCTCGACACTCTTCCTCGGAGGGCTGGGAGTCGTCTACGGCGTTGCGGGGACCGTGAACATGGCGGCCCTTGCGGGTCTGGGTGTACTGCCCGCTGTTGGTATCGCAACGGGTGTCATCTTGATTGCGCTGATGCTCAAGGCCGCTCTCGTGCCGACGCATAGCTGGCTCCCGGCCACCTACCCCTACACCTCACCGGCGATTACCGCCTTGTTCTCCGGGTTGCTCACCAAAATCGGTGCCTACGCCCTGCTCCGGGTCATTTCACTGGTTTACGAACCAGGGCGGCTGGTCGTGGTGATCGTCATCGTCGTCTCGATTGCCAGCATGATCGTCGGGGTTCTCGGTGCACTAGGCGAAGGCACCATCCGTGGTGTCTTGACCTTCCAGATGGTCAGTGGAATGGGCTACATCATCGTCGGAGTTGTACTAGCGGGAGCGGTTGGCCTCGCGGCTGTCGTCTTCTACCTCGTGCATCACATGATCGTGATGACGTCGCTATTCCTCACCGGCGGAACGGTCGAGCACGAAGAGGGAACGGGAATCATCCGTCGATTGGGTGGACTCGCACGAGCGCACCCGGTTGCGGCGTTCGCCTTCTTGCTCGGTGCGTTGTCACTCATCGGGCTGCCTCCCTTCTCGGGCTTCTGGGCGAAGGTCGGGTTGCTCACGGCCGCTGTGGATGCAGGGGAATTCGTCGTCCTGGCGGTCGCGCTCGTGGTCAGCCTGGGAACGTTGGTCTCGATGCTGAAACTCGGCTCGGGTGTGTTCTGGGGAGCGCCCATGGGTGGGCGCGATGAGTCAGATGATGAAACACCAAGCGATGTCACCGTCGGGCCCGAGACCGTTGGAGCGACCGGTGTAGCGATCGATGTAGCGGCAGCCACGGAGGCACCCCCGGTCACGAAGTGGCGACCGCTTCTTGTCATCCCCGGATTGGCATTGGCGCTGGTGAGCTTGGGTATCGGGCTGTATCCGGAGTGGTTGCTGTCTTTAGCGGACACTGCAGGGCGCTCGCTCGATGACCCGGTCGTCTACATCACCGCGGTGCTGGGTGGGGGATCGGGATGAACGCGATAGCGCAGCGCCTTTGGCGGCTTCCGTTGCTCGCGGTGTGGGCAACCGGTGCGATCGCCGTTGCGTCCTTGCAGGTCGCCAGGGACATCATCAAGCCCTCGGCGGCGTTCAAGCCGGGCATCGTCATCGTCCCGGTGTACCTGACTACCTCCACGCAGTTGGCGGTGTGGGTCAGTTTGATCAACCTGACGCCGGGAACGCTGACGGTCGAGATCTCCGATGATCTCGACGAGGCTTGGGTGCACAGCCTCTACGCCGGGGATCCGGCGGCGCTCAAGCAGGAACTACGAGATCTGCAAGATCGGGTCAGTCGTGCTTTCGCTGAACCGTTGCGGCTGGGGGCGTGATGGACGTACCCGTGATCGTCATGGACATCGCCTTGGTCTTGGTAGTTGCCGGGGCGCTAGCAGCCGTTGTGCGTGCTGCGGTGGGGCCTTCGCGAGCTGACCGCCTCGTTGCCGCGGAGTTGGGCTTCATCGCTGCGGTCAGTGCCTTGTTGCTTGTTGCGCTTCGCTTGGACGAGCCGATCTTGTTCGATTTCGCGCTGATCGCAGTGTTGATCGGCTTCTTGACCACGATCGGTCTGGCTCGGCTGGTGACGCGTAAGCAAAGTGATCTGTCGGGAGAGTCCTCATGATCGGCGCGATCATCGTCAGTGTGCTGTTGCTCCTTGGTGCCGGACTGGTGGCCCTAGCCGGCTTCGGCATCTTGCGCCTGCCCGATCCGCTCACCCGCGCCAGCGCGGTATCGAAGGCCGCGGCCCTTGGACTGCTGCTGATCATCGTTGCAGCCATGATCGCTGAGTGGTCACCACGCACGGTCGTGGTCTTGGTCCTGGTCTTGATCGCCCATCTCGTGACGGTCCCGTTATCGGGTCTGGCGCTGGCTCGGGCGTCCTACCGGTCAGGCACCGCGAAGCCGCCGGTCACCACCGTGGACGAGCCCGCCGATGAAGGCCGGGTCTAGCGGGGCGGGTGCATATTTCGAACCGATAAGGCAGGGTCGTCGTTGTGAGCGCCGTCGATGTGAATGAGGAGTGCCTGCCGTGGCCGACCTGCTGACCGATGAACGAATCGCCGACTTCTGTTTGTTGCACCCACGCTGGGAGCGTGAGGGAGATTCCCTCGTCGCGAAGGTGAAGGCCAAGACCTTTCTCGGGGGAATCGACTACGTCACCAAGGTGGCGCAGGCAGCCGAGGAGATGGACCATCACCCCGATATCGACATCCGCTGGCGCACCCTCACGTTCTGCCTGTCCACCCATTCCGAGGGCGGCATCACCGATTTGGACACCACGCTCGCTGAGCGCATCGACATGATCGTCGATCTGCTGCCCTAGCCCCCTTCACCCGTTTCCCCCGGATTCCGGGGGATTCGCTTCGCTTCCCCCGGAATCGGCCCGAATTCATGCGTTTCCCCCGGAATC
>CAZWIW010000025.1:0-15656 GCA_964634545.1 uncultured Rubrivirga sp. | reverse complement strand
GATTCGCTTCGCTTCCCCCGGAATCGGCCCGAATTCATGCGTTTCCCCCGGAATCCGGGGGAAACGCGTGAATTCGGGGAAACGGGTAGTGGTGGGGGCGGGGGTTGACGGTTGTCAGGGGGTGGGGCTAACGTTCCCCGTGGTTCGAACATGTGTTCGAACCACGGGCCCCGGATTCGCGGCTGGGACCCGTGCTCGATCAGAGCCCAACGGTCGCCGGGGCCGCCTCGACCCCTGCCCCGGCGGCCAGGGCCTGATCCATCCGCGTGCGTAGTTGCAGCCAGGGGTCGAAAAGCAGGGGTCGAAAAGCAGGGGTCGAAAAGCAGGGGTCGAACACCGCCAGTACCGGTAATCGGAGAGGACCACCAGATGACTGCGACCCCTACGGAATACGTGTCTATCGCAACAGCGCCCGCCCTCGAGCTGATCGAGGGATCCCGGCGCGCCCTGACGCGGGCTGCGTTGGCCCAAAGCGCCCATGAGCGCTACGCCAGTGCGCATCTCGCCGCGTTGCGCGCCGCAGCGGCGGTGATCGCTGCGGTGGCACCCCAAGGGCCGCGCGGTCGTGTTCGCAGCGCGTGGGTGGTGCTGCGCGAGACCTGCCCGCCGCTGGCGGAGTGGGCCGATTTCTTCGCCGCAGGTGCGCAGACTCGGGCGGCAGCCGAAGCAGGGATCCCGTGTGTCAGCAACCGGGCTGCCGATGACCTCGTCCGCGAGGCGGAATCGTTCTTGTCCCGTGTGTGCGAAGTGCTCGAGTTGGCCTATCAGCCGACATTGGGACAACAGGCGCTGGCGTTGCGGCTGCGCGCCGTCGGATAGGGCGGTGGCGATTCCCTTCGCCCACCTACAGGTTGCCTCGAGTCACTCGCTGCGTTACGGCACTGCACTGCCGGAGACGCTTGTGCAACGGGCTGCCGAGGTTGGGCAATCCATCATCGGTCTGACCGATCGCGACGGCTTGTACGCCGCGGTGCGGTGGGCACGTGAATGTGCGCGGTTGGGCATCTCGCCGGTGCTCGGAGTGGACCTTGCCGTCGAGCCCACCGAACCGGCGCGCATGCACCCCGGTGCGCACCCAAACACGCGGCGTCGAACACCTGCACGCGGTGGCGCGTGGATCGATGAGAGCAAGCCACGGGTGACCTTCTTGGCTACCGGTGCCGTGGGGTGGGCGTCGTTGTGTCGCCTCGTATCCGCCGCGCACACCGGTGCGCACACCGAGCGCGGGCAACCTTGGGTTCCGTGGTCCGCGCTGCGTGAGCATGGCGCTGGGCTCGTGGCGATCCTCGGCCCGGATTCTGAGGTCGGGCGGTTGCTGTCTGGGGATCGTCCGTTGCTTGCAGAGGCCGCAGCCCGGCCGTGGCGGGTGTTGTTCGAGCGCTACCTCGCTGTGGGGATCGTCTCCCATCGGCAACCGGGTTTCCCCGCGCACAGACGACACCGACACTCAACTGCTGCGGCAGCGCGCATGGTGACCTGGGCCCGCGAGCAGCGTCTTCCCGCGGTGCTCACGAACGCGGTTCGCTACTCCCGCCCGGAGGATGCACCGGTTGCCCAGGTGCTGGATGCGGCGCGGCTGCTGGTCCCGGTGGGTTCCCCGCGCATCGAGGCCCTTCCCCCGGGAGGTGGCCAGGCATACGTGAAATCAGCGGCCGAGATGGCCGAGATTGCCGCGGAGGTGGCGCAGGCCGCCGTGGCCGGCGGGCGAGAGGAGCGCGGTGGCCGTCGCCTACTCGAGGACACCTGGCATCTCGCGCAGTACTGCGCACTGGATCCGCAGCGCGATTTAGGACTCGGAGAGGTCTTCGTTCCAGAACTGGACGTGCTGCTCGGGCACCGGGTAGCCGATCCGGTCGCTGAAGCCGACTCTTTGTTGCGTACCCGATGCCGCGATGTGATTCCCCGGATGTATCGAGGCAAGGAGCGCACCGAGGCCGAACATCGACTCGACAGCGAACTTCGCACCATCGTCGAACTCGGCTTCTCCGGTTACTTCCTCACCGTGGCCGAGGTCACCGACCTGGTGCGCGAACGTGGCATCCGAGTAGCTGCTCGCGGGTCGGGTGCTGGCAGTTTGGTCACGCACCTGCTGGGAATCAGTGGAATAGATCCGATACGCCACGGCCTACTGATGGAAAGGTTCTTGTCCCCGCTGCGCCGGGTGCTTCCGGACATCGATATCGACGTGGAGTCAGCACGTCGGCTCGAGGTCTACGACATCATCCGCGATCGGTTCGGCGAAGACCGCGTTGCAAGTGTCTCGATGATGGAGACCTATCGGGTACGCCATGCAGTCCGTGATGTCGGGGCTGCGCTCGGGTTCGATGCAGCCGAGGTCGATTCCTTCGCCAAGGCTTTCCCGCATGTCCGGGCGAGGCAAGCGCGCAGTGCGCTGGATGATTTACCCGAACTCCGTGATTCGCACATCGGCCGGTTGGCGCGCGAGGGGCAACTCGAACATTTCTTGGATCTTGTCGAAGCCCTCGACGGTCTGCCGCGGGACATAGCGATGCATCCGTGTGGCGTGGTGTTATCCGATGCCACTTTGTTGAACCGCACGCCGGTCGAGACAAGTGCTGCGGGGTACCAGATGAGTCACTTCGATAAACACGATGTCGAGCACATGGGTCTGCTCAAACTCGACGTCCTCGGTGTTCGCATGCAATCGGCGATCGCCCACGCCGTCTGCGAGATCGAGCGGGACAAAGGGACAAGGATCGATATCGATCGACGCCCACTCGATGATCCACAGACATTCGAGTTGATCCGATCCACCCGGACTCTTGGCTGCTTCCAGATCGAATCACCGGGGCAACGCGAACTCCTCGGCAAGTTCGCCCCCGAGGAATTCGCCGACCTCATCATCGATATTTCGTTGTTTCGCCCCGGTCCGGTCAAGTCCGACATGGTCACTCCGTTCCTGATGGCACGGCAGGGCTGGCGCGCACCGGAGTACGTGCATCCTGATCTTGAGCCGATCTTGCGCGAGACCTACGGGGTGGTCGTCTTCCATGAACAAGTCCTGCGCATCATCGCGACGATGACCGGATGCTCGCTCGCCGAGGCCGATGAGTGTCGACGCAGCATGGGTTCCCCCGAAGGTCAGGACGATGTGCGTGCGTGGTTCTACCCGACAGCCCTCAACCATGGATACGACCTCCCCACCGTCGATCGGGTCTGGGAGGTACTGCGCGCTTTCGCCTCCTTCGGTTTCTGCAAGGCACATGCGGCCGCGTTCGCGTTGCCCACCTACCAGTCCGCATGGTTGAAGGCGCACTATCCGGCGGCGTTCTATGCCGGCATCCTCACCCACGATCCAGGGATGTATCCCAAGCGGCTACTCCTCGATGATGCTCGCGGGCACGAAGTCGAGGTGCATAGCGTTGACATCCACGCCTCCACCGATGTCTATCGCGTGGAAGGGGCGGGGATTCGGATTCCCCTCACCGAGGTAGCGGGTATCTCCGCAGCCGAAGTCGAAGCGATATTGCGTGAACGGCCGTTCGTATCGATGGCTGATGCTTTCCAGCGCGCTCGTCTCTGTCGACCTACAGCGGAGAGTCTGGTGACACTCGGAGCTTTCGATTCCTTGCATCCACCTCCTGTTACCCGCCGGGATCTACTGCTGCAGGTCGCCGAACTCGACAGGCACACCGGGAGTGAGCGAACCAACGCGCAGTTGTCCTTGGATCTACTCGGGGACACCGTGGTCGATGTTCCACGTACGGGGCTTCCCGACATGGCCGTTTCGGAGAAAGTGCGAGCGGAGATGTCCCTGCTGGGCTTAGACGTCAGTGCGCACGTCGTGGACTTCTACAAGGATCTGTTGCGCGAGATCGGTGCAGTTCCTGCCAAGAACCTGCTGGCGCAACGCTCGAATGCGCAGGTATGGGTTGCCGGCGTGAAGGTCGCGATCCAAAGCCCACCGGTGCGTAGTGGTCGTCGAGTGATCTTCGTGACCTTGGATGATTCCACCGGTCCGGTCGATGCGGCGTTCTTCGACGACGTCCAAGAGCACTACTCCCCAACATTGTTCGGATCATGGTTGCTGGTGGTGCGTGGGGAATTACGTCGATCCGGGCCGAAAGGTGTCTCGATGCGTGCCACCGGGTGCTGGGACCTCGGGCAGGTCCGAACGTTGTGGAAACACGAAGGTATTGAGGCCGTTCGCGAACTATTGACCGCAGACCCACGCGAGTCGTCCGAGTCGTCAGGGTCGTCGGGGTCAGACAAACAAGCCGGGCAGGCAGGACCGAGCAAAGTTCTCGTGCACGCCAGTGGGTTCCGGCAATCGCCCTATGCCGATATCGCCCCCGCTGGTGCTTCGGTTAATCGGCCGGGTACGCAGGCACCGAGCAAGTTGTGGCATTCCAGTCCGGGCGCCTCCGGCTGGTAGCGCAAAGGAGAGGACAAGATGCGTTCATGAGCCGCAGCCAAGTTCGCCGACCCCGGGGCCGGCTCGACTTCGGTGGCGATGACACCGGCTGCACCATCGTGCATGTCGATATGGATGCCTTCTATGCATCGGTGGAGTTGCTCGAGTACCCCGATCTCGTGGGCAAACCGGTGATCATCGGGGCGAGCACCGGTAACCGCGGTGTGGTGCTGTCCGCGACCTATGAGGCTCGTGCACTCGGCGTGCATTCGGCGATGCCGATGTCGCGGGCCCGTCGCCTGGCGCCACAGGCGGTGGTCCTTCCGCCCCACCACGCTCGCTACGCCGAAGTCTCTCGGGCCGTGATGGCAATCTTCGATTCCATTACCCCGATCGTGGAGCCGCTGTCCTTGGATGAGGCCTTCCTCGATGTCGCTGGAGCTAAGCGCCGGCTTGGGCGCCCAGGTGCCATCGCCTCGCTCATCCGCTCCCGAGTGCGCGATGAGGTGGGGATTACCTGCTCCGTCGGTGTCGCCTCGACCAAGTTCGTCGCCAAACTCGCCTCCACGCGCAGTAAACCCGACGGCTTGCTGATCATTCCCACCGACAAGGTGATCGAGTTCTTGCACCCACTACCCGTCGGGTCGTTGTGGGGGGTGGGGGAGAAGACCGAACAGCAACTCGACCGGCTGGGCTTGCGAACGGTCGCAGACATCGCCACCACTCCGTTGGTCACCTTGGAGCGAGCCCTTGGTCAAGCCCAAGGACGCCACCTGCACGACCTGTCCTGGGGCCGGGACTTGCGCGCAGTCGTGCCCCACGAACCGGACAAGAGCATCGGCAACGAGGAGACCTTCGATATCGATACCGACGACCACGAATGGATCCGCTCACGTATTGCGGGCTTGTCCGACCATGTCGGACAACGGATGCGCCGTGGCGGACTGGTTGGTCGCACGGTTGCTCTCAAGGTGCGCTTCGCGGACTTCACCACGATCACCCGGTCGCGAACGTTGGACGTGCCGACCGATGTGGGGGCGGACATCTATGCCACCGCCTGGGGCCTGTTCGAAGGTCTTGGCCTGCAGCGGGCACGAATCCGGCTGGTTGGGGTGCGGATGGAAGGGCTCTCCGAGGCCGAGGACACCCCGGCCCAGTTGCTGCTCGATGCCCCCGAGCACGGACGGCGGGACGCCGAAGTGGCCATGGATCGGCTGCGGCAACGCTATGGACCGGGTGCGGTGCGGCCCGGAAGATCCCTCGGTGAGCACCCAGCGGGGGATCGTTGACCGGGGTGCGGGTTTCCCTTTCCCCAGCGGCGACCTATCCTGGGGGGAGGAAAACGCCTACCGTCGGGAGGCGAACGGTCCGGCCGTGAGGCACACTTACGGGGCGAGACCATTCGACCGCGAGAAGAAAGGGGGCTGACCATGCCGTTATCGGAGCATGAGCAGCGTCTGCTCGAGCAGATGGAAAAGGCCCTCTATGCAGAGGATCCGAAGTTCGCGACGAGCCTGCGGTCGAACTCCACCGCCGCCAACCGCAGCCGAGCGGCGCTCGGTGTCCTCGCGGTTCTCGGTGGGCTCGGTGTGCTGCTGGCCGGCATGGCGATGCCGATGGTCATCTTGGGTGTTCTCGGCTTCGTTTTGATGCTCGCCGGTGCCGTCTTGATCTACTTCGCTTTCACTCGCGGTAGCGCTCCTACGGAGACCGCCGGAGGCGAAGGAGCCGCAGAAGGCGATGGTGGCGGTGCAACCGGCACAGCTGCACCGCCGCAAAAAGGTAAGCAGCGGCGGCCCAGCAGCGGCTTCATGGATCGTATGGAAGATCGCTGGCGCAAGCGCGCCGATGGTGATCGCTGACATCATGGGGCGATGACAAACGTCGTTCCCGCCCAGCTCGGCCGATTCTTCGAGGATTTCGAGGTCGGCACCGTCTATCAGCACCCGTTCGGCCGCACGATTTCCGAGGCCGATTCCACCTGGTTCACCCTGCTCACATGCAACACGAACCAGAACCATTTCAACGCCCACCTCGCGCAGAGCAATCCGATCACCGAGGGGCGGATTATCGTCAACTCCGGCCTCACGGTTGCCCTCGTGCTAGGTCTGTCGGTCATCGATATGAGCCAAAACGCGGTCGCCAACCTCGGGTGGACGGATATCAAACTCACCTATCCCGTGTACATCGGCGACACGATCTACGCCGAGAGCATCTGCTTGGAGGCTCGTGAGTCGTCCTCACGACCGGAGATGGGGATCATCCGAATGAAGACACGGGGGTTGAACCAAGATGGCCAGGAGGTTGTCTCGTGGTTCCGCTCGGTCATGGTGCCGAAACGCAGCAGTGGAATCGGTCAGGACTACTTTCCGGAGGCCGTGAATGGACCGCTCGCCGAACAAGACCACGCATAAGACCAGTAGTGGCACGCACTGCCCGGTCTTCCCATAGAGCGCTAGTCGGGAACTGAGGTGCGGTGCACCATGATGGAGTGGTGAGCAGTCGCGAGGTCGTCGTCGTGTCGCGCCCCTACGCGCCCGAAGGTGACGTCCGTGCGCTCGCTCAGGATCTGTTCGCCAGCACCGTCGGGTTGATCGCCTACGGCTCGCAGACAATGTGGGCGCTCACCGAATTGACGGCACGCACAGTCGTGGGTTCCGTTCTCGATCGGATCGTCCCTAATCTCACCGACGCGATCGTTTCGCGCATGGACCTGACCGGAATCGTGCTTCGCAAGGTCGACCTGCACGCAGTCGTCACGGCCGCACTCGACGAACTGGACTTGACCACAATCGTTCTCGAGCGAGTCGACATCGACCAGATCGTTGCGGGTACTGATGTCGACGCGGTCATCGACCGAGTGCCGATGTTGCAGATCGCGGACTACATCATCGAGGAAATCGATCTTCCGCAAATCATTCGGGAAAGCACCGGCGGTATTGCAATGGATGCCTTCACCACCACCCGCTTCTCCGCTGCGCGCAGTGACGAGTTCGTCTCACGAGTGGTCGACGCTTTGCTATTTCGGCGAGGCGAGCGCGATTTGGCAGACGCCGAGTTCCGGGATGCAACGTGACCACGTTTCGCGATTATCGGCGCACGCATGATGTAGATGACGGCATCACGCTGCAGACTCTGCCGGTGGCAGCTCGCGCCCTCCAAGGTGAACGGGCGGGATTCTTCACACGAACGATCGCCGCAGTGATCGACGTCGTGGTGGTGGGGGCCATCATGATCGGGATTTGGATCGGTGTCTGGCTGTTCCTGTTGGTCTTCAACCCGCTCGTCGACTACGGAATGCCACGACCGGGATATTTCGTTCTCGGCGGGTATTTCCTGATGTGGCTGTATTGGACCTGGACATGGACTACGAGCGGTCGCAGTCTTGGCCAGAACCTCATGGGCGTGCGGGTGCTGGATCGTCGGGGCGGTCGACCTAACTGGAAAGTGGCCGCCGTTCGTTCGGCATTTTGTGTGGTGTTCCAGGTCGGCATCCTGTGGATCTTGGTGAGCCGACGCAATCGCAGTGTGCAGGACGTTGTCCTGCGCACCAGCGTGGTCCATGACTGGTCGACGAGTACGAGCACGGGTCAGGTTGCTCCACTTGCTCAACAGCGCGACCAAGTGGCCGATCAACAGTCGCAGGTGCAGGGAAAGGCCGAACGAATTGCGGCCGGTATCGATCGTGTGCTGCACCCCCGAAAGGGTGACAAGACATGAGAAGGCGCCTGCGACCCGTTTTCGCGGGTGGGTGCGCGGTCGCACTTCTGGCAGTCGCATCGGGTGTTGCCTCGGCCGAGATTGTGACGACACCTCCAGGCTCCGTGTCGACCGCCACGGTGTCGATAGCGATGGACAACGATTGGCAGTTCCTCGATTCGGAGTGTTTGTTCATCCCGATCCTGGCCACATTCGGCCGGGCGGACGACACCTCGTTACTCGGGGAGACCCTCGTGACCAAGCCCGGAACCAGTAATGAAGGAACCTTCTTGGTCCTGCCCGGCGATCCGGTCTCCGGCGACCTGCTGGATGAGATATTCGTCTGCCCAGCCGATGGAACGGGTGAGTACCGGCTCGATGCCACCATCCGCGCTATCTCGCCCGACAGCGAGCAGTCCGTCGCCTTGGATCCGCTTACCTTCTGGGTCCGGCCGGCTGTATCGGAGATGACGTCGGTCACCGCTCGTTCCACCAAAGGTGGGGTACGGATTGCCGGTCAGGTGCGGGCCGGCGAAGCGGACGCGACAGGTTTCGTGCGAATCCGCTACCGAACACCGGGTGCGGACCGGTGGCGCACGGACTCGAGCGTTCCGGTCGAAGACGGACAGTTCAACGCTGTGGTCGAGCGTTCACTGCCACCTGGCACGCGGTATCAGGCCACCTTGACAGGGTGCTCGTGGTGCTCGCGGGTGAGCGTTGTCGTGCGAGACGTACAGTGAACCGGTGCCCGCTTTTTTCAACCTGCGCCCTGTGATCCGACCGCGAAGGCCGAAGCCCCGACGCCTGGTGGGCGCCGTTGTGCTCGGCCTGCTGGCCGGTTTGCTCACTCCGGTTGTCGCAACTGCGGCTGAAGACGTTGTCCGTGGCTCGACCAACTACGGCCGAGCGGTAGCCGTTCTCGACGACAACACCGTCTTGTGGCGTCCCACGTATACCGCCGGGCTGCGCCGCAATGGCCCGATTGATGTGATCGCTTACGGCAAGGGCGGCAAGCGGGCCACTTTCGCCGGCTCGACTTATGGCAAGCGGGTGCCGAGCTTCACGTTGGCACAAAAGGCGGCGCAGACTCGGTGGGCAGCCGAGCCCATCGAACATGACACCGCGGGCCTGGTGCTCTCGGAACGGATTCGGATCGGCCGTCCGGGCGCGACCCGCGTGGTGCGCGCTCGGATATTCGCGAACTGTCGCCAGCCGGAATCGCAAGCCCAGTCAGCACAGCCGCAGCAGGGCACTGTGTTGCGTTGCGCCCGTGCTGACGTCGCGCGATTCGGCGGGGTAGCGCAGGTACTGGCGCGCACCACGGTCAATGGTGAACCGCGCGCCACAACTGTCCAGATCGACAGCAACGGATTGTCGTATCGGCAACTGCTGCGGGTGGCTAGCGGCTTGGTCCCCGTCTCCGACTAACGTGCGAGCAGATACCCCCTGGGGTATGCTGGAGCCATGAAGACATCGCCGCCTCCGCCCCGGATCAGTCAGCGTCCCGGCTTCCTCTTCGACGCCGATTGCGGCGTGTGCCAGCAAGGCACGGATGCCATCCGCAAGCACGTAGATCCGCCGGTGGACATCGTCCCGTGGCAGAGCGTGGACCTCGCCGAATGGGGGATTCCCGACAGCGCGGTCCATGAGGGACCGGTATTCGTGGATGTCGATGGCCGCTATCTGATCGGCCCACTGGGCATGGGCAGCATGCTGCGGCGTTCCGGCGCGCCCTACCGCTTCGTTGGCGCCTTCTTGCTGGCCCCCGGTATGCGGCAGTTGATGCGGCGGATCGGTCCGTGGATGTACCGGCACAAGGATCGCCTTCCCGGGGCTACGCCGGCCTGCTCCGTCCCGAGTTAGCCGGCATCCGCGCATCGACGATGCGCCGATGCCATGCCGCCGGCGCTGTCACAGGGCAGGGATACCCTGCGACGGCAGCCTGAGGAGGTGCCGCGATGGAGCTCGATACTGCCGGTGTGACCGTGGTCGTCGTCGTGGTGCTGGCGCTGATCTCGATGGCCGTGGGTCTACTGATCGGTTGGTTGCTGGCCAGCCGGACGGCGGCGCTACGAGCCGCAGAGCGCATCAGCACAGTGCGCGCCGAATCGGCGGCCGAACTCGCCGCGTCACAGGGGCAACTCGCGCAGGCCGAGGGACAGGTGCAGTTGTTGCGCGCAGAACGCGAAAAGCTGCAAGGCGAGCAGACATCCGCGAAGGCGCTGGAGGATCGACTCGAGCCGGTACGTGAAGCCCTCGAAGGCTTGCGCAAACAGTCCCACACCGCGGAAATGGAACGGGTGAAGACCGCGGCGGAGTTACGCACCCAAATCGAAGGTGTCCAGCGCAACTACGCGTCGTTGGAGACAGCTACCAAGCAACTCGTCTCCGCGATGAGTTCGGGGCAATCACGCGGACAATGGGGCGAGATGCAACTGGAACAGTTGCTGGAACATTCGGGGCTTGTCGAGGGAGTGCACTTCCGGCGGCAGGATTCGCGAGCAACGGAGTCCGGGGCGGCCCGACCTGACGTGGTCGTGGACATGCCCGGTGGTGGGGAGATCCTCATCGATGCGAAATTTCCGTTCGACGCCTACTGGAAGGCGATCCAGGCAGAGGACCCAACGGTCATCGATTCCTACCTGCGTAAGCACGCCGACGACGTCCTGGCGCGTGCCAAGGAACTGTCCGGAAAGCGCTATTGGGAGTCTTCGACCTCCCCGGAATTCGTCGTCATGTTCTTGCCGTTGGAGTCCTTGTTATCTGCGGCACTGGAAGTAAACGGCCTGCTGCTACAGGAGGTTTTCTCGCGCAACGTTGTGCTGGCGACACCCACAACCATCTTGGGCATGCTGCGGACAATCCAATTCGGGTATCAACGCAAGTTGATGGCCGATAACGCGGAGGAGATCCGGGCTGCCGGCGCGGAGATGCTCGCTCGACTCGAGAAATCAGTGGAGCACCTAGCCACGGTGCGTCGAGGACTCACCAGTGCCGTCAAGGGCTACAACGATTTCGTAGGGTCCTTCGACAGTCGCGTGATGGTGCAGGCGCGGCGGATGAAGGAACTCGGGGTTGTCTCCGCTACCGAACTCGAGATGCCGGCCGATGTCACCGAATCGCTGCGCGATTCCCGAACGGAGATACCGCCAGCCGCGCAGGATCACCCCTAGGCGGTTCAGGTCTGCTCGGCGCGTGACCGATGCAGTAATTGCTTCACCGCCAGTCCGACGGTTAGCGTCATATGCATGGTGAAGGGAGTGGGTTGCTTTGGGTTTCGTAGTAGCAGGGGTTGACGGTTCGGCGGCCAGTGAGCAGGCCTTGGAGTGGGCGATGCGCTTTGCCGCAGAGCGCAGTCTGCGCGTAGTGGCCGTGACCGGCTATGTCGCCCCGTGGACGATCTACATCGCACCCACCTACTCGGAGGCGGATTATGCGCGCGATGCACAGGAGATGCTCGATGCGTGTGTCATGCGAGCAGTCCAGCAGGTTCCTGGTGTCGAAGTTGAGGCGCGGCTCGTCCCTGAGCGTCCAGCGCAGGCATTGACCCTGGCCGCGGAAGGCGCGGAACTGTTGGTGGTGGGTGCTCGCGGGCACGGCGCGCTCCCGGACGTGCACATCGGATCGATCGCCAATGCCTGCGTTAACCACGCGCCCTGCCCGGTGCTCGTCTTTCGCGATCACCGCTAGGAGTAATCGCCCGGAGCGATCGTCACCAGGTGCAGTTCCTGGGTAGCCCGGGTGGCCGCAACGTAGATGTCGGCACCTAACGGGTGTTGTTCACTCAGCAATCCCGGTTGGACCACCATCACGCAGTCGAACTCCAGGCCCTTGGACTGCTGCGCAGTCACGACCGCTATCGGAGCATCGAGTGCTGCTGCATCGAAGCCGAAGTGTTCTCCTGGAAGGTAGTTGCGCATGGAGTCGAAGGTTTCATCGGCGACGATCACCGCACTGCGTCCGTCCGGACGCGCAGCCGTTTTCGCGTAGTCAGCGAGTTCGTCGATCGTCAACTCCACCCGGTGCACGGGAGGTCCATCGCGAATGGGTGTCAACTCCGGGGGAGTACCACCTGCCTGGCGAAGTAGGTCTGTTGCTGCCTGGGCAATCTGCCGGGTGATGCGGTAGGTGACCGTGAGCGTGTGGCGCTCGACGCGGTCGCCGGCCCAGCCGAGGGCTGCATCCCAGTTCCGGGCCGCGGCTGGGTGTGCAGCCTGCTGGAGGTCACCCACCACGGTCATCGACTTGCGCGTGGCGCGACGAGCGATAGCCCGCCAAGCCATGGCGCTGAGTTCTTGCGCCTCGTCGACGATCACGTGGCCATAGACCCATTCCCGGTCATCGAGCGCCCGCTCGGCGAGCGTGGATCGAGGCTGATCGCCCCGATCCGGCCTGACCCGGTAGGCATCCTCGGCTCGAAGCTCCCGGTAACCCGCGGGCTCGGAATCAGGAGCCGTGGGTGGCGACCAGGGTCCGAGGGCATGGGCCGCTTCGTCGAGCAAGGGGACGTCGTCTCGTGTCCACGGCGCTTGGGGTTCGCGCAGCAGCGAACGCCATTCGTGTTCGGAGAGCACGGAGCTCGCCGCTGCCTGCAACGTTTCCTCGTTCGTCAGCAGTTGGTGGACTACCCGCTCCGCGGTCGTGGGTAGCCACATGAGGTTCAACTCCCGGCGCATATTCGCGTCTTCCACGAGTGAGGCGACCACGTCTTGGCAGTAGTCGTCGTCATCCGGGTCGTGACCGGTATCGCGAGCGAGATTCTTAGCCGCCACTGCCAGCACCCGGCGCAAGAACGGATCCCGACCGTCATGGAAATTCCGCGACTTCGATAGCCCCCGGGCGGCTTGGTGCAGTTGATCGACGGTGATACGCACCGTGCTTCCCGTGGTGGTGCGAACGATGAGATCCGAGCTCGGAATCCTGACCCGGGCGGCAACTGCGGATGCAATGACTCGCGCCATCCGAGCATCGCCCTTGATGCGCGCGACCTCGAGGCGATCGTCAGCAGTCGGCCGCACCGCAGGGTAGAACTGGTCGGGGGTGAGGAGCACGACATCGGTTTCCCCGAGGCTTGGAAGCACTTGGTCGATGTATTGCAAGAAGACGCTGCTTGGGCCCACGATGAGTACGCCGTCGCGAGACAGGCGCTCCCGATAGGTGTAAAGCAGCCACGCGGCCCGGTGCAGCGCAACGACCGTCTTACCGGTTCCAGGTCCACCTTCGACAACCGTCACCACATCGAGTGGACTGCGGATGATTGCGTCTTGGTCCGCAGCGATCGTCGCGAGGATGTCGGCCATCCGTCCTTCGCGAGGCGCGTCGAGCGCCTGGGCAGCCGCGGTATCGATCACGGAGTCGGACTCGAAGGTTTCGTCATCGACGTGGGTGACTTCCGGACCGGTGCTGGTTACTTTCGATGCGATGCGACGCCGAAGAGCCAAACCCATGGGGTCCTTCATGGTGGCCCGGTAGAAGGCGGAGGCGTGCGGTGCCCGCCAATCGAGCAGGACTACTTCACCGTCTTCACCGCGCAAACCGATCCGCCCGACATGGTTGTCCTCTCCGGTCGTGAATCGCAAACGACCGAAGCAAATGCGCTTGCGGGCTGCTAGCGCTGCGTTCAATTGCTGATGCAGGTTGTCGAGATGGGCCTCGCGCTCGAGTTCGTCCTGACCTGTCCCGGTGCTTGGTGCCCGCTTGGTGGCGTCGATACGCGAGGAGAGGTAGGAGATGTGGTCGTTGACGAGGCTTGTTGCCCTATCGACGAATTCCTGCTCCTCGCGGACGTTGCCGGACACCGGTCGCCTTCCTGTGAACCACCCGGGCGCGTTAGGGGGTAGGAAAGTCTGTCACGGGCACATGAACTACTCGCACCCGCCGCTAGCGGGCACGCAAGACCGAGTGGCGGGAGCGCCACGACATAAGCGACAAGCGCGATAGACCCGATAGGGCACTGCCTAGGCTCGCGAAACTCCCGACGCTGAACGCCGATGCGAAGGAACCGATGCTGCCGATCGACAGTGCCGAGCCGACAGAACCGATGGACAACACCGATCCCGTCGAGGCGATGGACAAGAAGGAATCCTGAGAAGCGATGCTCCAGCCGGACCGAGTGCGACCGACGATTGCAGATGAGGAGAGCGTTGGCACACCTTGAGTATGGCCTGGCCCGAAGAGCAGGGCAATTGGCATGATGTTCGAATGAGCGAACACGCCGCACTTTTCGCCATCTATGAAGAGGCACTGGTGAGTGCGGAAGACCCCGTGAACCGCGAGTGGGTCGATCCGTCGTTGGAGTGCTTGGCGCGTCGTCAGACGGCCATCGTCTTAACGGCCTACAACCCGGGAACCGAGCGGCCGTCGTGGGCGGAGAATGAGGCAGCCAATGAGCGCCTGCATGAGATCTTGGTGGACTCGGGTTATGAGGTGTGGCCGGCCGATGGCTTCTCCGCGGATGGAACCTGGCGTGAACCTGGTTGGCTGGCGTGGGGAATGCCGATCGATCTGGGTGTCGCGATTGCCGCGGACTTCGGTCAATGGGCGGTGTACACATATGACAGCGAGGGTGTGCGCACTGTCGTGCCTTGCCAGGCGCCGGAAGAACCTTTGACGGGTTCGTGAGCTTGCTACTGGGCTGAGGCTTCGCTGTCGCTCGATTCGTCAGCAGGCGCGGGGAACAAGGCGGCTTCGCGCTTCTTGTCGGCGAGGGCAACCCAGACTTGGCCGGGCTTGAAAGCCACCGGTTCTCCGTCGGCAGTGGTGAAGGTGGTGCCGGAATCCGCATCGGGCCTTTGCCAGCGGGCGTCGTAGCGCAAACCGTCGCGCAAGATCACCGCACGGCCCTTACCGATCGTCTCCGCGTGCGGGGTGTTCCCGCCTCCCTTGTCGAAGAAGGCCGAGGGAGTTTGCTTCACGTACTGGATGACCACCGTTGCGGCTCGTTGCCCATCGTCATGTTCTTCGGCTTGTGCGGGGCGGTCGTTGAGATCAACGAGATACAGCCGCGACGCCTGGTCGTAGCGGAACTCAGCAGAGGCAGCCGGCCACTCCACTCGAGCTGACAGCCCGACCTTTCCGCCGGGAGGAGGGCTTTCATCGAAGGTGAACCCGATATCGCGTTCGATCGAAGCGTCGGGTGCAGCCTTCAATCCCTGTTTGCCATTCAGGAAGTAGTTGTACGGGGCTCGCCGCGAGAAGTCGCGTCCGTAAGCGGACGCCGCCTTGTTGGGTGAGATGTCGATGAGTGTGGAGTCGGCGATGACCGGCCACATCTTGCGCTGCACCCCGGAGAAACTGAAAGCCGGAGAGCCGTACTGGGCGAGCAGATCGATATCGGTGATTCGGGCAGACCGGACGGGGCCGATCCTCTTGGGGACGTCGTCGGCGAAGACCGCCGCCAACCGGGTGATGCCGTACTCCACCTCCTCGATGTAGACGACATCCGCCCTGTGCAGACCGGCATGCGGCTGAGCGTTGCGGGTGTTGTCGAGCTTGACGGCAAGGACCGGCCCAGGAGTGGGGTCCGGGAGGCCGTCGAGAGGAGACGTAGGCGTGGGTGTGGGGGTCGGGGTAGGAGTTGGCG
>CAZWIW010000024.1:0-22833 GCA_964634545.1 uncultured Rubrivirga sp. | reverse complement strand
CCGGGTCGCTTGATCGACTTGATGGAGCGCGGTGATGTGGATCTCTCAGCCGCGGAGATCGTCGTCCTGGATGAAGCAGACCAGATGGCCGATATGGGCTTCCTGCCTGCGATGAAGCAGATCCTTGACACCTGCAAGCCCGGTGGCCAGCGTTTGCTGTTCAGCGCAACGTTGGACAAGGGCGTTGATCGCCTCGTTCGCGCGTATCTTAAAAATCCCGTTGAGCACTCGGTCGACACCGGCCAAGCATCGGTGACCACCATGGATCACCACGTGTTGGTGGTGCATCCGGAGGACCGCGATGCGGTGATCGGTCAGATCGCTGCACGCGAGGGCCGCACCATCATCTTCGTGCGCACCAAGCACGGCGCCGACAAGCTCGCTAAGAAGCTCGCGAGTCAGGGCGTGCCTGTTGGTGTGTTGCACGGTGATAAGTCCCAAGCGGTGCGCACGCGCACACTCGCTGACTTCAAAGACGGTCGCGTGAATGTTCTGGTGGCAACCAACGTTGCTGCCCGCGGCATCCACGTGGACGACATCTCTTTGGTGGTGCACTTCGATGCACCCACCGATCCCAAGGACTACCTGCACCGCGCAGGCCGCACTGCGCGCGCCGGTGAATCCGGCACCGTGGTGACTATGACGGCACCGCGCCAACAGCGCACCGTCAAGCACATGACCGACCGCTGCGGCGTGGAGCCTGTGGTCACGCGCGTTCGACCCTTGAGTTCTGAACTCGTGACGATCACGGGAGCACAAGCACCCAGTGGTACTCCGTGGCATCCCGCGCCGGCGAAGCCCTCGCGGAACTCTCGGCCGCGACGACCGCAAGGCGCCGGTCGGAGCCGCCACTCGTCGAACCGTGGTGAGCGCGGGCGTTCAGGCCGCGGGGCTGGCAGGTCGCGACCTTCGCGTAGTAGTTGACGGTTGGACTATCTCCGATATAGTTCTATCTTCAACTACCTACTCGGAGGATCCATGACCACGCTGTTGCACATCGAAGTAAGCCCGATGGGCGAGAACTCCATCTCGCGCGCGGTGACCGCAGAGTTCCTCGATGCATGGAAGGCCGCTCACCCCGACGGAACCATCATCGAGCGCGATCTCGCTGCCAACCCGGTGCCCTTGCTCGACGGCGAGGCGATCTTCGCGGACTACACCCCCGAGGCCGATCGTCCCGCTTCGATGGCGGCAAAACGTGCACTGCGCGGCGAGCTCATCGACGAAATCACCGGCGTTGACGAGATCGTGGTTTCCACTCCGATGTGGAACTGGAACGTGCCTTCACCGCTCAAGGCCTACATCGACCAGATCATCATCCCCGGAGTTCTGGACGGCAGCGGCGCTGCTGGCCTAGCCGGCAAGAAGGTCACCGTGATCATGGCGCAAGGCGGCTCGTACAAGTCGGGCGCTCCACGCGAAGGCTGGGACTTCGGATCGGGCTACCTGAACGTGGTCTTCACCGCCCTCGGCTCGACCGACGTGGAAGTAATCGTTGCGGAGTTCGGTCTCGCTGGCATCGCGCCAGGAATGGACGATTTCGTTGGCGCGAAGGAAGAGTCCATCGCTGCCGCGAAAGTTGCTGCGCGCACGCGCGCGGCGTAGCAGTTCCTCGCGCTAGGCACGGTGACTTTGGGCATGATGTTCCGGTGATGGGCTTATGACCAAGACACCCGGCGGGCAGGCGGCTGACGAACTCGATCTGCAGTATCGAGAGATCCGCTACGGCAAGGTCTCTTCGGTCGAGGAGGCAGCCGCCGCCCGTGGCGTACCGATAGCAGCGGTTGTGAAATCGCTGTTGGTGCGTCGCGGGGAAGACGATCACCTGCTGGTGCTAGTGCCGGGCGATCGCTCTATCTCCTGGCCGAAGCTGCGGGCCCTGCTGGGTGTCTCGCGGCTCTCGATGCCCGATGCCGATACCGCCTTCGCGGTAACCGGATACCGGCGCGGGACGATCACTCCGCTGGGATTGGACTTACCCGTGGTGGTCGACCAACTTCTCGTCGGCACCGACATCACGCTGGGTTCGGGTGAACCTGGGGTTGCCATCGCGGTCACGGCGGATGAACTCATCGCGGCGTACTCGGCAATTGTGGCTGACGTCACCGAGTAGCACCCTTCTACGGCTGGATCGCTGATACCCCTGGGGGTATGGTGAGGCTCACCTACTCACCACCACCGGGAGAACAACAATGTCTTTACACCTTGGGGATACCGCCCCTGACTTCACGGCCGAAACCACCGAAGGCCCCATCGATTTTCACGAGTGGAAGAAGGGCTCGTGGGCCGTCTTCTTCTCACACCCCGCCGACTACACGCCGGTATGCACCACCGAACTCGGCGCCACCGCCCGATTGAACGACAAGTTCGTTGAGCGTGGCGTGAAGACGATCGCCATCTCGGTGGATCCGATCGAGGAGCACCGCGGCTGGGCCCCGGACATTGGTGACGTAGGCGGCACCGATCTGAACTTCCCCATCATCGCCGATCCGGACCGCACGATCTCCGAGCTCTACGACATGATCCATCCGGGTGAGGGCGACACCAATTCAGTCCGATCGGTGTTCATCATCGATCCAGACAACAAGATTCGTTTGACGTTGACCTACCCGAAGTCGGTGGGCCGCAACTTCGAGGAAATCCTGCGCGTTGTCGATGCTCTGCAGCTGACCGACCTCGCGCCCATCGCCACGCCTGCCGATTGGCAGCCCGGCGATCGAGTGATCGTGGGAATGGGCATGTCCACCGAGGATGCCCGCGAGCGATTCGGTGAGGTCGAGGAGGTCAAGCCGTACTTGCGCTGGACCGCCGCACCGACGGCGTAGACACGCTACGCGGTTCGGACCGCGTGTCCTTCTGCGTGCTGCCGGCTGTTAGCCGGGGATAGGCGACGCCTGGACGAGGAGTCCTGACGCGATCAGGATTCCCACCACCAGGGCCATCTCCGGCAACAGTCGGCGGCGCAGAATGCTCAACTGCTCGACCTCCACGGTGGAGACGTCGTCGTCGTTGCTGCGCTGCACTTGCGCGTATTCCAGTTCCGGAACAGTCCCGAAGTGGTTCTTGATGCCGTAGCCGGCAAGAGCTGCAACCATCGCGATCTTCACCAGCAGGATCCATCCCCATGTCGTGGTGAACAGCGCACTGGGCGAGGGCATGATGAAGAAGGCCATCAAGACCCCAGTGACGGCGACCGCGAAGACCGAGTAGGTGGCGTAGCGCGAGAAGTTCAAGACCAACTCGCTGCCGTCCTGCAAGATCGCTTGGCGCTCCTCGCGTCTGCGCAAGACATACGCGAGGGCAATAGCTAGGGCGATGATGCCGCCGGCCCAGATGGCCGCGAACGTCACATGCGTTGCATCAGCGAGCATCATCAGCCACGTCGGACTGGTCGTGATGGTGTGCCCGTCGAGCGCGTAGGACACGATGATCGCGCCACTCAACACCCAGATGAACGGCGAGCCATTCATCATGTCCGGAACAACAGCAAGTCCGACACCAGCGGCCAGCCGGAGCAGCGCCGCGGCTATCAGGTTCCAACCACCGCCACCGGCGAACTGGTTGATGAGATCGATCAGTGCTCCGGCAGCCGCGATACCGCCAGCGATGCGCATCAACTGCAACAGGTAGCGCCCCACCCAGGTCATCCGCGGACTGGCAACGAACGCAACGAAGATCGCCGCTCCCCATCCGATGATCAACCCGAGATTCGTAATGGCAGCGGCGAGCGATGCGACCAATCCGCCCCCACCACCGCTGCCTTCGGCTTCGGCGGCAGCGAGTTGGCCATCGAGCGATCCCGAACCTTCCTCACCCTGCGCCGCTTGATCCTGCTCCGTCTCCAGCACGACATCGCCTACCCCGAAGCGCACCACGCCGCGGATGGTGTGACCGTCGGCTGCCTCGGCCTGCCAGATGACGCCGTAGACACCTTCATCGAGGGACAGGGCCGGTTCGAGGATCCATACGCTGCCGTCCTCCACCTCGAGGGCCTCGTAGATGAGCTCGGTGCCGTCGGCATCAAGTAGCCGTGTCTCGGTCTCGTTCAATCCGATGGGATCGGAGAAAGCCAACTCGATCTCGGTGACCGGACCGGCAACCGTCTCACCGTCTGCCGGAACGGCACCCTCGAAGGCGGCATCGGCACGGGCTCCTGGAGCCGCGAGAACCAATGCGAGGCAGGTGGCCATGAGCGCGGTGAGCAGCAGCGCAACACGCGGGGAAGGCAGACGCAGGCTCACCCCCGCACTGTAACGGTGGGCGGGCGAGGGCTCTAGCGCGATTCCCTGCGTAGGGCGGCAGCGGTGAGGGCTTCGCTGACGGCTCCCGAGAGTGCGAAAAGGCTCATCCCCCAACCGCGCGCGGGAGAGACCTTCCCTTGGATCGCGACGGCCGCGAACGCGACGGCATCGGAGGCATCGCTGATGCCCTGCGCCGCCACCCATCCGTCGACCGGACGACCCGAACGCCAGGCGTCCAGGGTGCCGAGTCCGATGGCGATCTCCCGGGCGCCGGCCAACCGGGCGATCCAGCCGGCCCGCTTGGCCTCGGCTTCGGATAGACCCAGTGCCTTCCCAAGGCCAGCGGGGCCGATGATCATCCCGGTGCCAATCACCAGTCGGGTGATTCCGAGAGCGGGCACGACTGCAGAAGGAACCGGTTTCATGCTTCGACGCTAGTGGCGCAAGCGACGACTCACCAGCCGACAGTCCCCGGGCCACCCTTGAACGGGCCGGTCACTTTGCTGGTGATCCACCCGCCGTAGAAGTCGCCGGGCTGTGACTGGACGATCTCGCCATCGACGGTGATCTCGTCCATCAGGCCCGGGTAGATGGAGACGTGGTCGCACAGTTCGGCGAAGCGAGGTGTCGGTTCGGGGTAATTCCAGGCAGCGCGCTCAGCAACGGTTCCATCTGATCCCACGATGTCGAAGTACGCCGCCCGGCCCTTCCACTCGCAGAAACTGGAGCCGGCTGCCGGTACGAGGGAACCTTCGGTGAAGGACGCCAGCGGCACGTAGTACGTGGGCGGGTGACTGGTCTCCAAGACCCGGAAGGCTCGGTCGGTGCGGGCGATGACCCCACCGCCGAAAGTGACGACGATGTCTTCGGTTATCGGATCGAGCGCCGGTGGCCTGGGGTAGTCCCATACCGATTCCGTCGTAGTGCCCATGCTTTCCTCCCCTTGCGCATTCGATAGTTGAAGGCTAAACTACTGTCAATCGAATGAGGAGGTCCCATGCCCGCCGTAACCGCCGACACCATGACCCTGCCCCGCGTGAGCGTGACACCGCAATCGACCCTGCGCACGGTGAAGACGGTCACCAGCGCGCCGCAGGGCTACGAAGGTGAGGGTTTTCCGGTTCGCCGCGCCTTCGCCGGCGTGGACGCCTTCGACCTCGACCCCTTCATCCACATGGACCAAATGGGTGAGGTGGAGTACGCGCCGGGCGAGCCGAAGGGCACACCCTGGCACCCGCACCGCGGCTTCGAAACGTTCACCTACTTGATCGACGGTCAGTTCCTGCACCAGGACAACCACGGCGGTGGCGGCACCATCCTCGAAGGTGGCACGCAATACATGACCGCGGGGGATGGCATCTTGCACATCGAAACTCCCCCGGAGCACCTCGTCGAAGCCGGTGGCCTCTTCCACGGACTGCAGCTGTGGATCAACCTGCCCACCGAAAAGAAGCGCATCGCCCCGCAGTACCAGGATCTGCAAGGCGACGAGCTCACCATGCTCACCAGCGCCGACGGCGGTGCGGTGCTGCGTGTGCTGGCCGGCGATATCGACGGCCACTCCGGCCCCGGCATCTCGCACACTCCGCTGTCCATCGCGCACCTGACCCTCGCACCCGGGGCGCAGATCGATATCCCCTGGCGCAGCGACTTCAACGCCTTGGCCTACACCCTCGCCGGGTTCGGATCCGTCGGCGCCGAGCAGCGGCCGGTGCAAACCGGTCAGATGGCGGTGCTGGTGAACGGAGATTCACTGCGCATCAAGGCATCCGATCAGCAGGAGTCGCGTTCACCCAACATGGAGATGTTCATCATCGGTGGCCTGCCGTTGCGCCAGCCCACGTTCCAGTACGGACCGTTCGTGATGAGCACCAAGTCCGAGGTGATCGAGGCGTTCGAGGACTTCCAAGCGGGTCGCTTCGGACACATCCCTGCCGACGCCATCCAGCCGCACCGGCCGCAAGGCTGATTCAGGCCTACACACTGGTCGCTTAGTTCTTCTGCGGCGGTCCGCCCGGCGGATCCTCGCGCTGTAGTTGTTGTACGTAGGCCTGCCACGCTTGGGTTTCGGGATCTTCTTCCAACTGCTCCCGCTCGGCGCGTTCCTTCTCCTCGGCTTCGGCCTCGAAACGCGCAGCCCGTTCCCGGTAGTAGCGGCCTAGCCAGTTGCTGAAGCTCCCATGCTTGCGGTATCGGTTCCACACGAAGATCGCGAAGATGCCGATGATCGGCCACTCGATCATGTACACGAAAGAGCGATCCACACCCTGAGTCCAGCGCTGATACTGGTTGACCGTCGCGTAGGCGCTGAGCGAGACCACGATCACCAGCGGCAGATGCAAAGTGAGGATGTCCTTCCACCGACTCCGGGGGGCATCGTCCTCAATAGAATCCGATGTCTCGGCTTGATCGCTCACGCATTCACCTCCTCGCGCTGCTGCTGAACCGGACGCGAGCCCGCAGCGAGTACGCCCCACAGCAAGGCGACGATGAGTGCCGTGGTGACGCCCAAGCCGCCATCGAGATCACGCTCATTCCACCACGCAAGCAAGGGCACACCGGCGGCCACGATGATCAACGCGGGTAGCGCTCGCCGGTCCGCCATGACGGTCCAAAACAACAGACCCAGCGCGATGAGGAAGACCACGAGCATGAGCGAGATCAATTGCTGGTTTCCGGTGCCGGCCCTGGCGAGCGTAGAAACCACCACCATGCCGACGACCACCATCACCGCTACCGCTTCGGGATACTCGCGCAAGAAGCGCGGCGCCTTCGGCCATCTCTCGCTCGGCACCACGCTGCGCACCGCGAGCGGGATCGCCAAGGTGAGCAAGCCGATCGCAGCGAAAGTTGCCGGATCAGAGGGGATCGGGACACCAGGCGGCGCCGTCCGAGCCAATGCAACCGACAGGCCAACGGCCGAACCCATCCACGCCAACTCCCAAACACTCAACTGCAACAAGAGCCGCTTCTTATCGGCACCGTCCTCGTAGCGTCGGGAAATGTCCTGGCGCTGCCGCCAGCCGAACCCGATCAGCACGATCACGATCGATACTTTCGCGAGGATTACCGCCCCATAGGTGCTGGTGATGAGGGACGAGACCCCATCGAGCCGCAAGGACGCGTTGATCAGGCCCGACTGCACCAACACGATCACGCTGATCAGTGCCACAACGCTGAAGCGCTGCAAGACGACTAGCGCCTGAGGCGCGGATCGTCGTACGTAGTCCACGGTGGCCACCAGCCCACCGATCCACACCGATGCCGCGATGACATGCAGACCCAGGCTGATTGTTGCCGAGGAGTGGCCTTCATCGATTCCGGAGTGACCGGTAAAGCCCGGGAGGAAGGTCGCGACCATCGCGGCTACCGCGATGATGATGCCGGTCACCCGACCCAGAACCACCCAGGCGAGGATCGCGATGAATGCGACGATCAGCATCTGGATGACGATCACCCGTCCAAGGGTGGTTTGGGTGAGCAGCGACCAGATGATGGTTGGGTTGAGCGACTCCGAGACCGACAGCGCCAACACTTCCGAAACCGTGAACACCGATTGCACGGCAAGGGCTGCCAACCACACCAGTGCCGCCAGGGAAGCATTGCGTCCCGAACGCGGATTCGGTCGCGGTGCAAGAACACCGCCCACTAGAGCGAATCCAACTGTCAACGCGGTAGCGATATCGCGCACCCACAGATCCAGCGGCAGCGACCACAAGGTGGCTAGCGGCACCACCGGCAGGCCCGGGATGTTCTGTTCGCTGAGTGCTCCAAGACCCCACAGCACCAAGAGCAGGACCGGAACCCCAGCCAGCAACGGGGCGACGAGATTCCGTTGGCGCTCTTGAGACTCGACGACCGGATCGGTGGTGGTCATCAGCTTTGCTGCTGGAATGTCCCGAAGATCGCTGGGTCGAGGTTCGGACTCTCAACCATGAAGGAGGTGCAAATCGCTCCCAGCAGGAATGCAATACACAGCCAGACCATCCAGTAGCTGAGGATTTGCGGCTGGTAGTGCACCGCCTCGCTCACCAAACCCTTGTGGGTCCTGATCAGCATCCCGAGTTGCAAGAAGATCAAGATGATCAGATTGAAGATGTTGCTAGCGCACAGCAGCAGCACCGCGGATGCATAGGCGCCATCGCCAGCGGCGAAGGGGAAGGTGCTGATCTGGATCCACTGGGCGACGAGTGCGCCCACGGACACAACGAGCGCAGCGCCGGTGCCTACAACCATGCCCGCGTGATTGCCTCGCTTGAGTTCCCGGTAGCCGAACCATGTCGCCAGGGTCGAAAGGACGACTAGCCCGAGAATGGCCCAGAACGGCCATTCGGTCGCGAAGGAGGCAGCCGGCGGGGTGGACGGAATGGTCTGGTTCGTCTCCGTTGCCGTCAGGGATGCGCCAGGGGGTGCCCAACCGCCGTTGACGTTCAGCGCCCACAGGTAGGAGTAGGCGATAACGATCGCGATGGTGCCGGCAGCATCCATCACGATCAGCGTCCACAGCCCCGCTTTCGCCCTTCGGGCGATCGTGCTGATCGGCTCCCCAGTGGTGGGGTACTTCGGCTCCTCGGCCCGAGGCTGCTCGGGCTTTGCTTGTGTGGTGCTCACCGGCTACCCACCCCTTCCGGGTGCAGATCAGAATCGGCCGCCTGGAGTTCCTTTTCATAGGGATCCGGTACGCCGTAGTTGTACGGCCTCTCGGTCACCACCGGTAGCACCGCAAAGTTCTCCAGCGGCACCGGAGTGGGCGTCTGCCATTCAAGCGACTTGGATCCGAACGGATTGGACGGTGATTTGTCGCCACTGATCCAGGACGAAATCACAGCGCCTGCGAAGATGAGCATGCCAAGGCCGATGATGTAAGCACCGATCGTGGAGATCCAGTTCGGAACGTTGAACAAGCTGTCGAACTGCAACACGCGGCGAGGCTGTCCCTGGAGCCCTGCGACGAACATCGCCATGAAGGTGATCTGGAAGCCAGTGAAGGCGGTCCAGAACCCGATGGAGGCGGTTCGTTCGTCGAGAACCCGGCCGGTCATCTTCGGGAAGTAGAAGGCAAGGCCTGCCATCGCGCCGAACAGGCCAGCACCCATCAGCATGTAGTGGAAGTGAGCGACCACGAACATCGACCCGTGCATGTACTGGTCCACCGGCACATCCGACAGGTAGATACCGGTCACGCCACCGATCATCTTGTTGAAGATGACGGCGTAGACGGCCATGATCGGGAGTCTCGTCCACACGAGTCCACGCCACATCGTTCCGATCACCACGAGGACGAGGAATCCCACGGGAATAGAGATCATCTCCGTGGAGAGCATGAACGGATAGTTCGCCGCCGGCGCCCAGCCGGTCATGTACATGTGGTGAGCCCAGACCAGGCCGCTGAGCGCAACCACGCCCACGATGCCGGCTACCGCGAAGTTGAACGAGAAAAGCGGTTTGCGCATGAATACGGGCATTATTTCTAGGAGCACGACAGTGCCCGGGATGATGATGACGTACACCTCGGGGTGGCCCAGCAGCCAGAACAGGTTCTCGTACAACCACACGCTGCCGCCTTGCAGCGGGTTGAAGAACGAGGTGTTCCAAATCCGATCGCTCAGCGCCATGATCTGGGAGTACTGGAAGAAGGGGAAGGCGTACAGGCCCATCAGCGCAGCGCCGAACACGCCGTAGACCAGGATCGGCGTCCGAGACCATGTCATGCCCTTGGCGCGCATGGTTAGCGCGGTAACCATCAAGTTCACGCTGGCCACACCGGTTGAGATCGCGAAGACGATGATCGTCATTTGATAACCGAGCATTGCGGGTGGGCCTTGTGATGCCAATGGCTGGTAGACCGACCAGCCGTCTTGGATGCCGCCGGTGAACAAAGTGCTGACCAGGCACACGGCCGCAATCACAACCAGCCACAGGCTCAGTGCATTGAGTCGAGGAAAGGCCATGTCCCGGGCACCGATCATGATCGGCATGATGAAGTTCGCGATCGGACCCATGACCGAGATGATCATCGCGATGATCATGGCGATGCCGTGGGTGCCGATCAGCGAGTTATAGAAAGCGGGCGAAAACACCTCGCCCCAGGTGACGCCAAGTTCGGTGCGGATCAGCATCGCGAGCAGGCCCCCGAGGCCGAGGATGAACGCGAAGACAACCAGGTATTGGACTCCCACCACTTTGTGGTCAGTCGTGTACTTGAAGTACCGCTTGACGCCAAGATCCTTGCCAGCCATGTATTCCGCATCGGCGTGGGTCAGATCGCGTCCAAGGAACCAACGGATGGGGCCAACAAAGGCGCCAATGCCCGCGGAGAAGCCGATTGCCCACCCCACCAGGATCGCCAGGTACACGATGTCCGGCGCAGCTGGAGCGAAGGTCACGGTCGAAGCTCCCGACGGGACCAGGGCGTTGGCTACGAAGCCGGCAATGGCTGCAAGGCCGATACCGCCGATCAGGCCAGTACCCATGTTCAGCCGCCGCATCACGCCACCGGGCTTACCGTGCTGCTTGGGTTGCGGGACCTCCTCACCGAAGACGGTGGAGGTCTGAGCGATCGTTTCGGTGCTCATGCGGTTCGGCCTCCACCCATCTCGCGCATCACTGATTCGAAGGTCTCGCCTTCCACCACCTCGACAGAGGTCTCCATGTAGGCGTGGTGCATACCGCACAACTCTGCGCAGCGGAGATTGAAGGAACCGAGCTTGTTCGGAGTCACACCCGTTTGGGTGATGGCTCCGGGATTCGCATCGATCTTGACACCGAGTTCGACCAGCCAGAAGTTGTGGATGACGTCCTTCGACGTCACGTTGAAGTACACCGGACGGTCCTTCGGAAGATAAAGAACATCGGTGGTGACGCCATCGTGCTGCGGGTACTCGAAGGTCCATACCCATTGCTGGCCGGTCACGTTCACGATGACGGACTGCTCGTCGCCTGGCTGCTGGTCAGCGGAAATGGTGCCGTAGGAGTTGTTGGTGATCTGCGCCAACTCGATCAGCCCCCAGACCACGAGGAAGAAGGCGAGCACGCTGGACATCACGGTCCACATCACCACACCGATGGTGTTGGTCCGGATTGCTGGACTCTCATCTTCGGGGACCTTGTCGCCCTTGTACTTGCGCCACTTCAGCAAGCTGTAGACGAGAACCGCATACACAAAGGCGACGATCGGCACTGAGACCAGGGTGAAGACGAAGACCGTCTCTTGGATATCCCCCATGATCTCCGAGGCTGGGGCCCCGGTCACTCGCATCGGGATCAGAATCAGCCAGGCCATGGGAGCCAGCAGGATTCCGAGGAGAATTGTCAGCCCGACGATGCCCTTGGCGTAGGGCCTCTTGAGCCAGTTGCGTACCCGGTGCATCGACGGCGGGCGATTGGTTGGCTCCTCGGGCTCATCCGGCGGCCCCGTCGGCCGGGTATCCATGGTTGTCACGCCACCACCTCGAAGGTCCCAGCCATCCAGCCACGAGTTTGCATCGGTCCACCGAACTCTTGGTAGTAGTCGCCGCATGGGAACTCGCAGTTCCACACGTATTTACCGGGATCGCCGGTGATGAAGGTGACCTCGATCGTCTGCGGATCTACCGGGTAGCCCTGCTTATCTGTCTTCGCGTTCGCCTTGTTCATCTTCAACGGCACAGACAAGAAGAACTCCGGCTCGTTACTTTCCGGGTAGTCATGGACGGTGAATGTGTGCCCGACCTCGTTTTGATCGATCTTGGAAACAGTCTTCCCATTCACCTTCATGGTGCCGTCCATAGAACCGTGCACTTCCGCGAAATACGGGTTATAGATCTGACCGCCGCCGTCGTACTGCGTAAATGTGATCGTGATCGCCGTATTCGCTGGAACCTTGATGCTGGTCGACGGGTGATAGAACGGCTGACCGGAGAGTTGATTCGCCTGGAAACGCGATTCCGTCCGCGGTGGCGGCACCGTCGAGGAACTATTGGGGTACACGTCCAACTCCAATGTCGCGTGCGGCATCTCCCCTTGCGGAGTTTGGATCGTGCCCGCCGGCTTCGCGGTAATCGGCGCCGGCTCGCGTTGGTTCCAGGAATTGAACGTGCCGACGCCAACGACGATCCCGACACCCACCAGAACCGTGAGTACCGCTATCAGCGCTCTCTTCACGTTCTTGCCTCCTGCACTGAACGGTTCAAACCCGACATTTTGGTGAACGTTATTCACTACGACTCGCGTGTGTCAACCGTACCGACTACGTGCCGGAGATACGGCAAATCGCCGAAAGAACTAGATGAACTGTCGGTTGGCTTGTGAAGCCAAGAACAAGCGGTAACGGAGGTTCCCGGGTGCACATATGGTGGGCCGCATGGGAGGAGTAACCCCCACGGGCGCAGCGATCGACCTCAATCTCTTTGTACTGGTCAATCTCGTCGCGCTCGCCGTGATCTACGTGTGGGCGGCCCGCCGGGCGTCCGGCGGCTGGTCCAGCGGTCCGACCATCGCCTTCTTCGGCGCGATGGTTGCACTCGCTCTGGCGTACCTGGGTCCCTTCGGTGCGTGGGCGCACGACGCCTTCTGGGCGCACATGGGCCAGCACCTTCTGGTGTTGATGATCGCCGGCCCGCTGCTCGTGTTGTCCTCACCGGTTCGGCTCACGTACGCGAACCTGGGGCGGGTTGGCCGTCAACGCCTCATTCGGGTCTTGCGCTCGAGGCCAATGGAGATCGCCACTAATCCCTACTTCGGCTGGTTCCTATTTGCCACCGTGCTGTTGGGATCACACACGCAGTTGGTGATGAACTGGGCGTTGATCAGTCACGACGCCATGGAGTTCGTAATTCGACCGATCTACCTGATTGCTGCCCTGATCTTCTACTACCCACTCATCGGCTGCGATCTGATTGCCAAGCGTCCTGGGCCAAGCGTGCGGTTGATGTCTTTGGGTTTGATGATGATCCCGGAAACCACACTGGGCATCGTTATCCACTTTGCTCCGGTGCCGCTGTACTGGCCGTACGAGATCACAGCAGCGGCCTACGGCATCGACGTCATGACCGATCAGAAGTTCGCGGGAGCTTTGATGTGGGCTCTTGCGATGGTGCTGGATGGCATGTGGATGATGGTGGCGGCCATCGAATGGTGGCGCGACCAGGAACGTGAGACTCGGCGCTTGGAACGACAAGAAGCCCGCGAAGCACAGGCGGCGGCCTCGTCGTGAAACGACAAGGAGTAGTAGCAGGCGTTGCTGCTGCAGTTTTCGCGCTGTCTGGTTGCAGCTTGCTGTCCCCTACCGAGGAGACCCTGATCCCGGTCGGCGCCGGTGAGATCAGCACCGATCCGGGCATCGGGATGACCGTGATTCCACCGGACGAACGCGGCGAGCCGCTGGACATCTCGGGTGCGGACCTCGACGGTGGTGATCTATCACTCGCGGATTCGCGCGGCGACATCACCGTGGTGAACGCCTGGGCGACCTGGTGCGCCCCGTGCCGAAGTGAGATGCCCGAATTCGCCGAGGTTGCCCGCGAATTCGCCGATCAAGGCGTCACCTTCATCGGGTTGAACGTGCAAGACGACGTGGGCGCGGCACAGGAGTTCACCGCCGACACCCCTTACCGGAGCATCATCGATGAGGACGGCTCTCTGCTCGGCCGCATCCCCGATGTGCCGCCGCGAGCACTCCCGGTCACCGTGATCTTGGATCGCGAGGGACGCATCGCGGTGCGCATCGTCGGCCCTATCGTGCTCGGCACCCTGGACGACACCGTGCGCAGCGTCCTTGCCGAGGAAGCCACGCGCTCCTCCTGAGCCTGGTAGAAACAGCGTTCGTGGAACTCACCGGCACCTACGTCCCCCTCATAACAACCTTCGATGAATCCGGTCGCGTGGACCTGGCCGGTCTGGGGCCGGTCATCGAAGCCGACCTTGCCGCGGGGATAGCCGGGTTCGTCGCCTGCGGAACCACCGGGGAGGGTTACGCACTCTCGCTGGAGGAACGCCGCGCCGTCACCGCACGGATCAACGAGATCGTCGACGGCAGGGCCCCCGTCCTCGGTGGCGTGGGCGGCATGTCCACTGATCAAGCCCTCGACCACGCACTCCTAGCAAAGGCACTCGACCTCGACGGCCTCATGGTGGCCGCACCCGCCTACTGCCTGCCCACCCAGGTCGAATTGGCTCAACACGTGCGAGCCGTTGTGAGCGCAGCGGGTCTGCCAACGGTCTTATACGACTACCCGCAGCGCACAGGAGTGTCCTTCACCACCGAAGCACTAGACGAGTTGGCCGAAGATCCCGCGATCATCGGCATCAAGGAGGCCTCCGGAGACCTCGAGCGCATCGCAATCCTCCTGGAGCGCTACGCCGGAGTGATGGATGTCGTGTGCGGAGCTGATGCTGCTGCTCCGGTCTTCTTCGATGCAGGAGTGCGGTGCTGGATCGGCGGCGTGGCCAATGCGCTCCCCGGCGCGCACGTGGCCATGCTCGATCCCGAGCAGCGAGCACAAGTGCACGCTGCCGTCGTTCCCCTCCTGGAGTTCATCGAAGATGGTGACTACATCGCCAAGATCAAGGCTGCAATGACAATGCTCGGGCTTCCCGTGGGCATTCCCCGGGCCCCACTGACACCACTCGCAGAAGATGAACTCAACCACCTGGCTGAACTCCTTGCGGCGGCTCAAGACTGGGCTCCACCACTCACGGCAACGAGCTGACCGATGCGCGCTCTGGTGGTGGGCGGCGGCATCATCGGCGCGAGTTGCGCCGCGTTGTTAGCCGAACGCGGGGCTGACGTACGCGTGGTCGATGCCGGCAGTCCGCGGTTCGGGACCTCGCTGCAAAACGCCGGACACATCGTGGTCAGCCATTCGATTCCGTTTGCTGCACCAGGCATGGTGCGTGCCGGGATCCGATCACTGCTCACCTCCGATGGCGCCTTCGCTCTCTCCTCGCGCCCCGGGCGCGGCACCGTGCCTTGGCTGCTTGGCTTCGCGCGCAAGTGCACATCCGCCAACGTTGCGGCCCTGCAGCCGGGCCTCGACCTGCTCCTGCACCGCAGCGCGGAATTACTTTCGGCTGACTCCCGAATTACCCGAACCAAGCCAGGCTTGTGGCAGGTGTTCACATCAAACAGTGAGAACGCTTCACGTGAAGCCGAACATCTGCGAGCCCACGGAGTGCAAGTGCGCGACGTAGCGCTAGAGGAACTTCGGTCCGAACCGGGAATGACCGAGCGCACTGTCGCTGCCATCGAACTCGTCGAGGACTTCGGAGTGGATCCAGCTCAAGTGTGGATGCGGATGCGCGAGCGCAGCGAAACGTACGGTGCAGTCTGGGAAGAGGGAGTGGAACTCGACTTGCGTGATGCGGACGCAGACTTAGTTGTCGTCGCAGCGGGTGCATGGTCACCGTCAACCGTTCGATCACTTGGAGTGGACTTGCCAATCCGCGCCGCGAAGGGCTACTCGGTGTCCATCGCGGGCGTTGACACGATGCCAACGCGACCGATGCTGTTGATGGATCAACGAACCGCACTCAACCCGATCGGCGACCTGCTTCGGTTGAGCTCTCGATACGAGATAACCACGCCGGACGATCGCGAGATCGTTGCCCACCGCATCGCAGGTCTCATTGACCGCGCCAGACAGGCGGTGGACTTGCCCGAGCAGGTAGCCGACGTCCAACCATGGACCGGGGTTCGGCCGGCCAGCATCGACGGTGCTCCCTACATCGGTTTCCTGCCACAGCGATCATCCACACCGGTGTTGGTCGCCACCGGACACGGAATGATCGGCACCGCGCTCGCCGCCGGGACCGCGGACCTGGTCACCAGGTTGGCCTTCGGGGACGAAGTGGACGAGCGCGAGGCTCGCCTCGGACCCGCACGCTTGCTCGCCTAGCATCGCCGCGTGGAGTCGGTCCGAACCTGGCAGTGCGTGGATTCGCACACCGAGGGAATGCCCACCCGGGTGGTCGTGGGTGGAGTCGGCACCCTGCCCGGCGCCACGATGGAGGAGCGACGTCGTTACGTGATCGACGAAGCCGACCACCTGCGCACCTGGTTGATGTTCGAACCGCACGGTCACAGCGCGATGAGCGGGGCGATCTTGCAGCCACCTACCCGGGATGACGCTGACTGGGGCGTTGTCTACATCGAAGTCTCCGGATGCCTACCGATGTGCGGGCACGGGACGATCGGGGTTGCCACTGTGCTGGTCGAGACGGGAATGGTCGAGGTAACCGAACCGGAAACGGTGATTCGCCTGGACACACCTGCCGGACTTGTCGTGGCTCGCGTGCAGGTGGACGGGACTCGGGCGCGTTCGGTGACAATCGAGAACGTCCCGAGTTTCGTGACCGAACTCGACGCCCATGTGGAGGTACCCGGTGTCGGAACCATCGCGTATGACATGGCTTTCGGCGGAAACTTCTATGCCATCGTCCAACTCGATGCGCTCGGTGAGACCGCCCCCGCCTTCGACCGAACGAATGCATCTGCATTGCTGGATATTGGGATGCGCATCATGACTGCGGTTAACGAGAGCAATCCGCCTGTCCATCCACTCAATCCGGCGATCGATCACGTGCACCATGTGCAGCTCGTTGCCCCCGGTAGCACTGCGCAGCGCTCGCGGCACGCCATGGTGATCCATCCGGGTTGGTTCGATCGCTCACCGTGTGGAACCGGCACCAGCGCGCGGGTTGCGCAACTCGTTGCACGCGGCGAACTCGCACTCGGTGCGGAGCTGGTCAATGAGTCACTGCTGGGAACGCACTTCGTCGGCCGCGCAGTGGAGGAGACAACAGTTGCCGGGTACAGCGCCGTCATCCCGACGATCACCGGGCGAGCCTGGATAACGGGAACCTCTCAGCACATGCTCGCCCCTGACGACCCTTTCCCTGCGGGATTCCTGCTGTGACCGACACCCCGCGTGCCGCCCCGCGCACCCCGCATCCGGATCGGCTCAGCCCGCAAACCCCTGGCTACGCCGAGATCCTGGATGCCCACGATGCCGCTGAAGCTCGAGGAGAGTCCGGTTACCTGGATCCGTTTACCGGACTTTTCGTGATGACCGCCGGTTTCCACCTCAAGCGTGGGACTTGTTGCCACAATGGGTGCAGGCACTGCCCCTACACCGGAGCGCAGGAGGAGGGTGAGCAGACATGAACCGCGCCGAAGTCGAGCGTCTCGCGCGTGGCAAGTACCTGTCCCTGACCACCTACAAGAAGGACGGCACGGCGGTCGCCACCCCCGTGTGGGTCGCTCGGGACGGAGATGAACTGGTGGTCATCACCGACGCCGGCTCCGGGAAGGCAAAGCGCATTCGCAACAACGGGCGCGTGGACCTCGCACCCTGCGACGTTCGTGGCCGCATCTCCGGTCCTAGCGTGGGTGGTCGCGCAACACTCACCGATTCGACCGGCACCTCGCAGATCGAGGGTCAAATCAAACGCAAGTACGGCCTGCAGTACACGGCGATCGGCTTGATGGAAAAACTACGACGACGCGAAGCCAGCGGATCCGTCGGGATGCGCATCGACATAGATAGCCCAGCGAGCTGATCGTGGGCGTTCGACCGTTCGTCGCCCCGAGGCCGGTCGAGTACGCACACGTGCCGGTTCCCGTGTCCGATGAATCGGCGCCTCCTGGACTCCCACCTGGCCCACGCTCCCGCGTACCCGGCGAGATGCTCTGGCGCTTCCAACGCGATACCCCGAAGTTCCTGTTGTCTCTGCGCGATACCTACGGGCCGGCGTCGTCGTTCTATCTGAACCGGCAGTTGTTCCTCGGAATGTTCTCCCCGGCCATGGTGCACGAGGTGACCGTTGCGCAGCAGAGTTCCTTCATCAAGGGAGTTGGGTTCGAACGGATGCGCAAGGTGCTCGGCGAGGGCCTACTCACCAACGAGGAGCCCATCCACCTTCGCCATCGCCGAATGATGCAACCGCCATTCCACAAGTCCAGGCTCGATGGCTACGCGGCGCAAATGTCCGAGGTGACCCGTCAGACCATGGACGCCTGGTTGCAAGGCAGCACGATCTTCATCGGACCGCAGATGATGCGCTTGACGTTGCTCATCGTGGCCCGAACGCTCTTCGGCACCGACGCTGACCGTCACACCGATCGCATCGCCCATTCGATGGACATCGCCATCGACCGCATCGAACGCACGATGTTGCCGGGACTAGATCGCTTCGATTCACTCCCACTGCCCTACTGGCGCGCCTTCCATCGCGCCGCCGACGATCTTGCGGATATCGCCGAAGAGTTGATTCGTGAACGCCGGGTGCGCGGTGTCGACGGTGATGACCTCCTCGGATTGCTCTTGGCCTTGCGCGACGAGGACGGCTCGTCCTTCACCGACGACGAAGTCCGCGACGAAGCACTGACCCTCATCCTCAGCGGGCACGAGACCACTGCCAATGCCCTGACCTGGGGATTCAGTTGGCTTGGTGGCCGACCGGACGTGCACGAAGCCTTGCGCGCCGAAGCCCTCAGTCAGGAATGGGTGACCGGCGATGCTCCGGCAACCGTCGCGGACGTCATGTCCTGCGAAGTCGCCGGACAGGTGGTTTCCGAAACGCTGCGGATGGCTCCGCCGGTGTGGGTGGCACCACGGCGGGCGCTGAAGGACCTCGACATCGTCGGTGTCCACGTTCCGGCCGGCGCCCACGTACTTGTCAGTCAGTACGTCACGCAGCGCGACCCCGAGTACTTCCCGAATCCCCATACCTGGGAGCCATCGCGCTGGACCGAGCATTTGCACGCATCCCTCCCGCGTGGTGCCTACTTTCCCTTTGGTGCGGGCACCCGCAAGTGCCTCGGGGATCAGTTCGCGCTGCTGGAGGCCCGCATCATCTTGTTGCACGCTGCGGCACGGCATCGACTCGTCCCCGCCGATCCGAACAACCCGATGCCCAAGGCCCAACCGCGCGCCACTTACCGCGCGGAGGGTCCGGTTCCCATGGTGGTGACCTAGGCCGAAAGCGGGCCGCGGCTTACCGTGTGCCCATGCGCCGTGGCCTGCTCCTCGCCCTCACCGGGGCCATCGCGTGCTCGCTGCTCGCCTCGGCCCCGGCAACAGCTGCGCCGGAAGCGCAAGCTGTCCCGAAGTGGTCGATGGCGCCGCAATCCAAGGATGCGAACGGCGACGGCTTCATCGACGGCGACGGCGGCGTTCCGCAGGCCCGACCCCTGGGCCTGAAGCCGGCTAAAAAGTTCATCGGCGCTGGTAACCGCATCGCCCAGCCATCGGAGCGCCTCATCGACGGCTCCCAGTCCTGGTATCTCAACCCGCGCGGCTTCCAAGTCCGCCTGAATGCCTGCACATCGACGGGCTCGGAATACCGGTGGCGGATCTACCGGGGTAAGCGCCAAGTGGAACTGACCAAATGGCGTCCCAACAAGTCCGCGTCGTGCACCAGCAACGTGCGGCTCCCGGAAGGGGATTACCGGTTGAAGTTGGAGGTGCGCTTCGATGGCACCAACGTCGACTACCAGTGGGTTGACGCCACCATCAAGGACTACCTCTTCGTAGTGATGGGTGACTCGTATGCCTCCGGTGAAGGCAACCCGAGGAACGTGCAGGCGTGGCTTCGCGACCCCGATCCTGATTTCCGTCCTTACTACGACGACGCTGAGTGCAATCGCAGCGTTCGAAGCGCACCCGCGCAAGCAGCCCTTGCCCTAGAGGAGTCATCCGACAAGACGTCGGTCACGTTGATCGATGTCTCCTGCTCAGGTGCGACGATCAACTCAGGGGTCCTTGGACCGCAGCGCATGGAGAACCAGGACACCTCGCAGATTCAGCAGGTGAAGCGACTCATCGGCAATCGCGACATTGATGTTCTGGTCTTTTCGGTCGGTGGCAACGACATCGGCTTCACCTCGATCCTGAATACGTGCGCCCTGAGTATCGACTGCCCGCTGGCAAGCGGAAACTCCGCGCCGCTCAATAGGTTCCCCACGGTGCAAGAGGGTGTGCAGACGCTGACGGGCAGGTTGCCGGCCGGGTACCAGCGCATCGCCGATTGCCTCGATGGCGGCACGTGCGAACTGGCCAGCGGCGAGCAGGTCGCGGGCCTCACGTTGGCCAGCGATGCGCAGGTGCTTCCTATGACCTACCCAGACATCACCCGCAACGCCGTTGGCGCTCCCTGCCGTTACCTGACACTGAGCCCGGCGGACTTCGCATGGGCTCGGGACACGATCTTGGTGCCGCAAGCGCCCGATCCCTACCGGTTCACCACCTTCTTGGGTTCGAACCGAAACCTGTCCACCGCCCAAGGCACGCTCAATGGCCAGATCCTCGCCACCTCGCGGTTCGGCTGGTCCCCGGTGGTCGGCATCTGGGGAAGTTCCGGGGATTCGACGACCGGTCGCGGTGTCTGCGCGGGCGCGGATTCCTGGATATTCGGCATCACCGCGATTTCCGGTCCGTTCGCCTCGGCGTCCTTCCATCCGAACCCGGCAGGAACGGAAGCGATGGCACGTCAGTTAGCGCAGTCCCTGGGAGTCCGTTAACGTCTCGTCATCCCCAGCACCCTTCAGGAGATGACACGTGTCAGAAACACGCATCGGACTACTCGCCTACGGCGCCATCGGCCATGAGCACAACCAGGCGGTGCAGGCCACACCCGGCCTCACCCTGACCGCCGTATGCGACACCAATCCCGAGCGGATCGAGGTGGCCCGCGAACTTGCACCAGACGTTGAAGCCTTCACCGACGCCGAGGAGATGCTGGACTCCGGACTGGTCGATTTGGTTGTCGTCTCCACTCCCCCCAACAGCCACCACGACTGGGCGATGAAGGCTCTCGAGCGTGACCTGCACGTGGTGCTGGAAAAGCCGATGGCGCTTACCGCCGAGGAATGCGACGCCGCCTTGGCCTACGCGGCCGAAAAGGGCAAGACGCTCGTGGTCTACCAGAACCGGCGCTTCGATCCGGATTTCGTGACCATGCGCCGGCTCATCGCCGAGGGTGCGATCGGCGAGGTGTTCCATTACGACAGCTTCGTCGGCGGCTACTCCCGTCCTTGCGACTACTGGCACTCCGATGCCGCCGTCTCCGGAGGTGCGATCTTCGACTGGGGTTCGCACTACCTAGATCAGGTGCTGAACATCTTCGATGCCCCCATCGCCTATGTGTCCGGCCTGAACCACAAGCGCAAGTGGCTGCACGCCACCAACGCCGACCACGCCGAAGTGAGCGTCACCTTCGAAAACGGCACCCGCGCAACCTTCGTGCACTCAGATTTGGCCGCGGCCCGCAAGCCGAAGTTCCATGTCCTGGGAACCGAGGGTGCGATCGTCGCCGAATGGGATCCGGCCGCCGAGCCCGCTGTCGCCGACCTTCCGGCACGCGTTTTCCTCTACGACAACACGGGCGCTGCGCAACAGATCCCACTTGACGACGTCACCCCCTTCACCTTCCACGCCGAGCTGGCCGGGTTCCTGGCCGACGGATCACCGATGCAGGTGTCCCCGATTCAGTCACGCAATGTGGTGGCCGTGATGGAGGCGGCTGAGGAGTCGGCTCGCGATCTCGGCCGACCGGTCGTGCCGCGACTCACCGGATGACCGTTCGCTGGGGGATCCTGGGCGCCGGTTGGATCGTTAAGACCGCGACAGCAGGCGCGCTCCGCTCGGCACCGAGCGCAACGTTGGCGGCTGTTGCCGCCCGTGACCTTGAACGCGCGCGCGATCTTGAACCCGAGCGGGCCTACAACGCTTACGCCGATCTGCTGGCTGACGATTCCATCGACGCGGTCTACATCGCCCTCACCAACGATCAGCACGCGCCTTGGATCCACAACGCTCTGGCTGCCGGCAAGCACGTGCTGTGCGAGAAGCCACTGACACTGTCTACCGAGCAGACGCAGGAGGTCTTCGCCGCAGCCGAATCAGCCGATCGACTCCTTGTCGAGGCGGCCTGGTCCATGTGGCATCCCCGCATGCAACGACTGACCCAACTCGCATCCCATGGCTCCATCGGAAGCCTCGAGGACTTCCTGGGCACCTTCACCTTCGAAGGTGTTCCGGACGGCAACTACCGACTCGATCCGAATCTCGGCGGTGGTGCGTTACTCGATATCGGCGTCTACCCCCTGCACGCCCTGGTCGCTTGCCTGCCCGATGTCGATGAGGTGCGACCGGAAGTGGAACGGGTGACGGGCGGCCTCGGTGTCGACATGACCACCAAAGCGCGGCTGGACTTCGGCAGCTTGGGCCGCGCCTCCATAGTGGCATCGTTCGCCATGCCCGAGTCCCAACGGCTATTCGTCCGCGGCAGCGAAACCGAGGTGCGCATTCCCGACGAGCAGGCCTTCACCAGCTGGCGCGAGGCCACCGAATTGCAGGTAGGCGAGCACACCGAGCGCTTCGCGCCCACCGATGCCTACCGAGACATGTTCGAAGCGGTGAGTGGGCGGATCCTGGGCCGCGAGGAGTGGGTCCTGCCGCCGGCGCACTCCCTTCGGGTAGCCAGCCTTGTGGACCTGCTGCGGTGATAGCCTTCTCTTCCTCGCGCCGCTAGCTCAATTGGCAGAGCAGCTGACTCTTAATCAGCGGGTTGTAGGTTCAAGTCCTACGCGGCGTACCACGCGTGATCATCAATT
>CAZWIW010000023.1:16236-22858 GCA_964634545.1 uncultured Rubrivirga sp. | reverse complement strand
GGTCGCGCTTAGGGATCTAGGCGGCGCAGGTCCGCGGAATACCACGACGCATTGCGTACATACGTTTGCATCGACTCGCGGAAATCCGCGGCTTGCACCACGTTCTCCACCACACGAGCCGGTACGCCGAGGGCGCGTGCATGGGCTGGGACGGTCGTGCCAGGCGAAACGACGGCGCCGGCGCCGACGAGTGATTCGGGGCCGACGGTAACGCGGTGGAGGAGCACCGAACCGGAGCCGATCAGTGAATCGTCGTGCACGGTGCATCCTTCTAGGTGAGCGTTGTGACCGACCACGCATCGGTCGCCCACCAAAGTGTCCAACTCATCGGTGCAATGCACCACCGTGCCGTCTTGGATCGAGGTCTGCGAGCCGATGCGTATGGTTCCGTGATCTCCGCGCAGAACGGCTGTCGGCCAGATAGATGAGTGCGCGCCGACATGCACGTTTCCGATCACAACAGCGTCCGGATGAACGAAGGCGGAAGGGTCGATGGTGGGCGTGAGTTCACCGAGGGCATAAAGGGCCATGCCCCAAGTGTTACGTGCAGGTTCGGTCTCGGCGACCCCGGAGCGCGGAATGTCGGGCCATGGGGCACAATCTGCGCGCAAGACGACCGAAAGAGGGAGGGCTGGGGGTATGGCAACCGACTACGACGCGCCTCGCAAGACGGACGAGGAACTCGCCGAGGACAGCCTCGAGGAGTTGAAAGCGCGTCGCGCGGAGAAAACCGCCTCCGCTGTCGACGTCGATGAGGCGGAGCTGGCCGAGAACCTCGAACTACCTGGCGCCGATCTCTCGGATGAGAACTTGACCGTTCGGGTGGTGCCGAAGAAGTCCGACGAGTTCACGTGCATGTCCTGCTTCCTTGTCCACCACCGCAGCCAACTCGACCACGAGGGCAAGTCCGGCCCGATTTGCAAGGATTGCGCGTAAGGCCCCCGGTCTTAGTCGTCGAGTACGCGGGCAACGGCCCGGAACACAGCAACTTGGATGACCGCGGCGGCAGCGGCACTTACTGCCGCCCAAGCGATGACGGCGCCGATGGGTGCACTCGTGTCCTTGGTCGACGGGGCCTCGCGTCCGAGGATCGCCCGATGCGCTGAAGCAAGTGCCTTCCCGGCCACGATGTTCGCGCCAAACGCCAACGCGGGGGCAACGATGGCTGCTATCGGGGCCTTCCCCGATTCGGTACCGATGTTGCCGATGTCCTGGGAACTCGATTCGCTCATGCGCACACTCTGTCGCATTCCGTCGCGTGTGTCAGCCCGCACCTGGGGTCGAGTCTGGAATCGCGCTGAGGGCGGCGCTGAGGTCACGGGGTCGGCGCGTGGCCACGAGCCACGCTGGATGGGGATCGTCCGGGTCGTCGATGGTGATCACCACAGCCGACGGTGGTGACCAGATCGGCAGGACCGAATAGACAGCCGCGGGAACCCCATATCCGCGACGGGCCTCACGCAGTTCCGCGCCGCTTAGTCCCGTCGTCTGGCCCATGACCGCACGCGGCAGTCGAGCTCGACCGCAGCGCAATCCGTTTGCGTCGACGGTGACGACCGGGGAGCCGAACCACAGCCCGAGGGCGGCCGCAAGGGCAAGGAGAGCGCCGGTGATGACCCCCAGGTTGGTTCCCAGGGCAGCGCCGTAGGCGATAGCCACCATCGCAACCAGGGCCGCTGCGATGACCCACCACCCCGCTCCGGGAAGAACGCGTTCGCGGAAGAGCACGCCGGGCCTGCTTGCCATATCGACATTGTGGTCGGTGCCGGTATCGTCGCGGCGATGCCCAGCAACGATCCGCAGGTTCCCTCCGACGCGCAGATCCCGACTCGTGCCGCGCACGCTCCCGCCCCAGGGGAGCCGATCCCCAGCCACTACCGCTGGTGCTACGGGTGTGGCGGGGACCATCCGAGCGGGCTGCACATGCAACTGTTCGCTGGCGCGGGGTTGGATACCTACGGCACCTTCGTGGTGACCGACCTGCACCAGGGAGCGCCGGGCCTTGCACACGGCGGCTTGTTGACCACGGCGATGGACGAGGTGTTGGGCTCGTTGAACTGGCTACTGTCCAAACCGGCAGTAACCGCGCACCTGGAGTGTGATTTCCGCCGGCCGGTGCCGGTCGGTTCGCAGCTTGAGATGCGGGCGAGCGTCGATGGGGTCAAAGGGCGCCGGGTGTTCATGTCTGCTGTGGCCTCACTTGACGGGAAAGCAGCGGTGACCGCCCGTGCCGTCTTCGTCCAAGTTCCACTCGAGCATTTCCTTGACCACGGGAACGCCGAACAGGTCGAGCAAGCGGTCCGCGAACGTGGGGAACGGCGCGGAGTCCGCGGCCCGGGTGTCGGGGAGCCGGACGTGCAGGTGAATCCGTGACACAGGTCCAGGTGTTATGGACGCGCTTGGATCCCGGCATACCAGCGCCGGCGAGGGAGCACCCGGGTGATGCCGGCTGGGATCTGCGCTCGCGGATCGACCTCACACTCGCCCCCGGGGAACGCTCGGTGATCCCGACCGGCGTTGCGATTGCTTTGCCCGACGGTTTCGTGGGTCTCGTGCACCCGCGCAGTGGCCTCGCGGCGCGTCACGGCTTCACTCTCGTGAACGCACCCGGCACCATCGATGCCGGATACCGAGGCGAGATCGCGGTGATCGGCGTCAACACCGATCAAGCGGTGGCGATGACGATCGAGCGGGGTCAGCGAATCGCCCAATTGCTGGTTCAGCAGGTTTGCACGCTCGACCTCGTGGAAGTCCACGAGCTGCCCGGCTCGCACCGGGCGGCAGGGGGGCTTGGGTCCACCGGTAAGCACTAGGTGGTGGCAACGCCGGGTACCGTGGAGTACTCGGCGGTGTGCCACTGAAGAAGGAGTCAGGCGTGGGGCTATTCGGACGATCGCGCGGCGAGCGCGGTGCTGACGGTGCTGACGGTGCCGGCGATGTGCAGCCAACGCCCGAAGGTACCGAGCCGACGGATACCAGCGAGGGATCTGGTGGAGACGAGAGTGCCGAAGTCCCAACTATCGATCGCACAGAGGGTCCGTGGGATGCCGCTGAGGACTATCCCGATATCGCCCGAGTGGATCTCGGGGGGTTGCTGCTTCCGCAGAGCGATCAGATACGGATCCAGGTTCAAGCCGATCCGTCGTCAGGTGCTGTGAGCCAGCTGTCGGTGCTCACCGAAGGCTCCGCAGTGCAAATCCAGCCCTACGCCGCACCCCGCAAGGGCGGAATGTGGCAGGAGATACGCCAGCAGATCGTCTCGTCGATCAACTCCTCCGGAGGCCTCGTCGAGCAAGTCGAGGGCCCGTACGGGACAGAGGTTCGAGCGCAGGTGGCCGGCGCCGAAGGCAAGCCCCAGCCCGCTCGGTTTTGTGGCATCGACGGACCTCGCTGGTTCGTGCGGTTGGTGTTCTTGGGTAAGGCTGCGCGGGATGAACAAGCAGCGCAGCTTCTCGACACAATCGTGCGGGGGATGGTGGTGGTGCGCGGCGATGAAGCAATGCCGATGGGCAATTCGATCCCGTTGCGTGTCCCGCAGAATCCGGAATCCGAAGCGACAGTGGCAGCCGCGCAAGAGGCTGCGGACCAGGCCTCGGCCCGAGCGGCGCGGCCGAGCATCACGCTGCCGGCACGTGGGCCGGAAATCACCGAGACCCGATAGGGGCAGGCATGGACGCTTCGGTACTCACGCGCACGCTGCGCCGGCTGACGGAATCTGGTTCCGAGCGGGCGCTACGTGAATCCCGTATCGACCACGAGCGTCGACACCCTGGCGAAGAGTTGACCCCGATAGACAAATGTTGCCCAGGGCAGCAAGTAACGGTTACCGGAACCATCTCGAAGGTGGAGGTTCGCCCGGAAGGCAGTGCACCGGCGCTGGAAGTGAGCATCAACGACGGATCCGGGCGCCTATTCGTCGTGTGGCTCGGCCGTCGCCGGATCCCCGGTGTGTACGAAGGCCGCCGGCTCGTCGTGCATGGCCGGTTGAATTGTGTGACCGACCATCCGACGATCTATAACCCGCGCTACGAACTCCTCCCGGAATGACCTGATGCCCAACACCAGCTCTGGCGAAGAGCAAACACCGGAGGAAGCGCCGGAGCCAACTGCGGAATCGGTCGCGGACATTCGCGCCGAGGGATTGATTCTCGAACGCGCCATCGGCGGTTGGAAGGGCATGATCGACACCGGCTTGCCGACCGTTGTCTTCATCACTGTTTTCGCACTTGGTGGCCGCGTTCTGACACCCGCCCTGATTGCGGCCGTCGCAACCGGCGTTGTTTTGGCCATTTGGCGTCTCATTCGCCGCCAGTCCCTGCAGCAGATTCTCACGGGTTTCCTCGGATTGGCCATCGCGGCGGCCTTCTCGGCGTGGACCGGCAACGCCGAGGACTTCTTCCTCCCCGGTCTGTTGACGAACGTGGCCTACGGCACTGTCTTCGTGGTGTCGATCCTGATCGGCTGGCCGGCGCTCGGTGTTGCGATGGGTTATCTCACCGGTGATGGCACGGCTTGGCGTAAAGACCAACGTTTGCGCCGGACGTATGCCGCCGCATCATGGATTTGGGTGGCTGTGTTCTTCGTACGGCTGAGCGTTCAGGCGCCGCTATACCTCGCTGGTGCTGTCGAACCCCTCGGGGTTGCGCGGGTGATCATGGGATGGCCGCTTTTCTTGGCGGGCGCGTATTTCACCTACCGCGTGTTGGCACCGGTCTATCGGGAAAGGCGCGCGGCGCACGAGGAAGCAGAACCGCGAACCGACTAGTTACCTGCTGGCTCGCTGCACATCAGGGCCTGCAGCGCGGGCTCTTGTGCTGGTGAGACTACGAAGAGCAACTCGTCGCCAGCCTCGAGGTTTCCCGCATCCGTCGGCAACGAAACACTCGCCCCGCGCACGATGGCAACCGGTGCAGTGTTCTCGGGCCAGGGGATTTCGGTGATCGTGCGTCCGATCACCGGGGAATCGCCGGCCAGTGTCATTTCCACCAGTTCCGCTGCACCCTGCCTGAAGGTGAACAGCCGAACCAGATCACCGACGCTCACCGCTTCCTCGACGAGCGCGGAAAGCATGCGCGGGGTGGAGACCGCAACATCGACTCCCCAGGACTCGTCGAACATCCACTCGTTCTTTGGATGGTTCACCCGCGCCACCACGCGGGGGACGCCGAATTCGGTCTTCGCGAGCAGCGAGACAACGAGGTTCACCTTGTCATCTCCGGTGGCGGCGACCACCACCTGGCATTCGGCTAGTCGGGCCTCATCGAGGCTGGTGACCTCGCAGGCGTCGGCCAGGAGCACTTGGGCACCGCCCACGACACCCGGTCTGGCCAACTCGGCGTCCTTGTCGATCAGCAGGACATCGTGTCCGTTCTCCACGAGTTCGCGTGCGATGGCCCGACCCACCTTGCCTGCTCCAGCGATGGCGACCCGCATCATGCGCGCACCGGTCCCTTCTCGCAGATCAACTCGATGTCATCGCGCCGATCCGGCGGAAACAGCAGGTGGATGAGATCTCCGTCTTGGACCACAGTGCGCTCATCGGGAAGGATCGTCGCCCCGTATCGGGTGATGAATGCAACGCGTGCACCGGTCGCCTCGGCTAAGTCACGGCTACGTTTGCCGAACCAGGCGTCTGCGATGTGAACCTCGGCCAGTGCCATCGTTCCGGTTGGATCGATGTATTCGGTATCGGCTCCCAGGGGCAGTAGCGCCCGCATGATCTGAGTGGTGGTCCACGAAACGGTCGCGACGGTGGGGATCCCCAAGCGCTGATAGACCTCAGCCCGGCGTGGGTCGTAGATGCGGGCGATCACGTTCTCGACGCCGTAGGTTTCCCGAGCCACTCGAGCGGCCAGGATGTTGGTGTTATCGCCACTGCTGACCGCTGTGAATGCGTGGGCTCGCTCGATGCCGGCATTTTCCAGGGTCTGTCGATCGAAGCCCACGCCTTTGACCGTTATGCCGCTGAAGTCCGGTCGAAGCTTGCGAAAGGCCTTGGCGTCCTGATCGACGACTGCTACCGAATGCCCGAGTGCATCGAGGTCATCTGCCAAGGAAGAACCGACGCGTCCACAGCCGAGGATCACCACGTGCACGTATCAACGCTACACGCGTGGGCGCCTAGGGTTCGGGGGTGGCGCCAGGCGGAAGCGAATCTTCCCATTCAGCCGAGCACCTCAGGCCTACCGTCGGGGACCGGATCGAGGTGGACGTCGAGTCGGTGGCTCACGGGGGTCACATGGTGGCCCGGCCGTCGGGTTTCGTCACGTTCGTTCGGCACGCGCTCCCCGGCGAGCGCGTTGTGGTCGAGGTGACGGAGGTGCGAAAGAACCATGCGTTTGCCGAGGCCATCGAAGTAGTCCGGGCGCATCCCGATCGTCGCCCGGCGCCGTGTCCGGCGTTTCACGCTTTCGGATGCGGCGGCTGCGATTTCCAGCACGCGGAACGCGCGCTGCAGTTGCAGATGAAATCCCAGGTACTCCATGAAGCCTTGGTTCGACATGGACGTCTCGGGCGGGAGCGGGTCGAGGAGTTGATGGGCCAAGGAGTGCAACCGCTTGGCCCGGAGTTCCGGTGGCGTTCGCGGATGCGCTTTGGTGTCGTGCGAGATGCACATGGTCGA
>CAZWIW010000023.1:0-16136 GCA_964634545.1 uncultured Rubrivirga sp. | reverse complement strand
CTCGTCTTCGATGATCACGTCGTTGATTTCCGGGTCCCGCTCGAGGGGTTTTGGCAGGCCGACCGGCGACTGTTGCCGGCCCTGATCGAGGCGGTCATGGAGTTCGGGGAGGTGGAGCCGGGTCAGCATTGGTGGGATCTGTATGCCGGAGCAGGTCCACTAGCGGCCGCCTTAGGTATTCGAGTCGGTGCGCAGGGGAGCGTGCAGGCAATCGAGGGCATCGCCTCGGCGGTTCGCGCCGCCCGGCGAGCGCTGCACGCGATGCCCTGGGTGCGCCTGCATCAGGCGGATGTGCGCGAGTGGCTCAGTCGCCACCGTGCGACAGGCGCGCCGGCCGTCAAGGCCGGACGGGTATCGGGAATCGTGCTGGATCCGCCGCGCAGCGGGGCGGGGGTTGGTGTTGTCGATGCCATCGCCGCTACCGGAGCACCAGTCATCGTGTACATCGCGTGTGACCCCGTTGCGCTGGGACGAGACACCGCCTACCTGGAGCAGCGTGGGTACCGGCTCACCCGGTTGCGCGCCTGGGATGCGTTCCCGCAGAGCCACCACTTCGAGACCGTGGCAGCCTTCGAGCAGGAGGATCAGATATCTTGACGTCAAGATATCGAGCGGGAGGTCGTCGTGGGTAGTCACAACAGCTTCGGAGCACGCGGCGAACTAACGGTGTCCAGCGCCGCCGGTCAAAGCACCTACGAGATCTTTCGGATCGCGGCCGTCGAAGGAGCGGGCGACCTGCCCTTCACGCACAAGGTGCTCTTGGAGAACTTGCTTCGCACCGAAGACGGCGCGAACGTGACGGCGGAAGCCATTGCGGCGCTCGGTGCCTGGGATCCGGATGCGGATCCGTCCACGGAGATTCAGTTCACTCCGGCCCGCGTTGTCATGCAGGACTTCACCGGGGTACCGGTCGTGGTCGATATGGCGACCATGCGCGAGGCGGTTCGTGACCTAGGAGGCGATCCGGCCAAGATCGAACCACTCGCCCCAGCGGAGTTGGTGATCGACCATTCGGTGATCGCGGACTTCTTCGGGCTTGCCGATGCTGAGGAACGAAACGTCGAACTCGAATACCAGCGCAACCGCGAGCGCTATCAATTCCTGCGCTGGGGTCAAGGTGCCTTCGAGGAGTTCAAGGTCGTGCCCCCGGGCACCGGCATCGTGCATCAGGTGAACATCGAGGCCCTCGCGCGGGTCGTCATGGCACGGGGAGGTCAGGCCTACCCGGACACCGTCGTAGGAACCGACTCGCACACCACCATGGTCAATGGACTCGGAGTGCTGGGTTGGGGAGTCGGTGGCATCGAGGCTGAGGCGGCCATGCTCGGCCAGCCGGTCTCGATGCTGATCCCGCGGGTGGTCGGCTTCAAACTCACCGGCGAACTACCGCAGGGGGCCACGGCGACCGACCTGGTTTTGACGATCACCGAGATGCTGCGCCGGCACGGTGTGGTCGGCAAGTTCGTGGAGTTCTACGGCGATGGGGTCTCGGCGGTGCCTTTGGCCAACCGAGCCACCATCGGCAATATGAGCCCCGAATACGGCAGCACCGTGGCGATTTTCCCCATCGACGAAGCCACCTGCGATTACCTGCGCCTGACCGGCCGCAGCGAGGAGCAGATCGCCCTGGTCGAAACGTATGCCAAGGAGCAGGGACTGTGGCACGACCCAGCCCGTGAGCCTCGATACTCCGAGGTCTTGGAACTCGACCTGTCCACCATCGAGCCGAGTTTGGCCGGTCCCAAGCGTCCCCAGGATCGCGTCCTGCTCTCGCAAGCGCGTACTTCCTTCGAGGCCGCGTTGAACGACTACACCGCCACCCCGAGTGCGCAGGCCGACTTCGAGATCGCTGGTGAGCCGGTGAGTATCGGCCACGGCGCCGTGACGATCGCGGCGATCACGTCCTGCACCAACACCTCGAACCCATCGGTGATGATCGGGGCGGGTTTGTTGGCGAAGAAGGCGGTTGACCGTGGGCTGACCCGCAAGCCGTGGGTGAAGACCACCCTCGCCCCAGGATCTCGAGTGGTAACCGACTACTACGAACGATCCGGTCTTCTTCCGTACTTGGAGAAGCTTGGGTTCGACATCGTCGGCTACGGCTGCACGACGTGCATCGGCAACTCCGGTCCGCTTATCCCGGAAGTCAGCGCGGCTGTGAACGAGCACGATCTCGCTGTGACCGCTGTCCTGTCCGGCAATCGAAACTTCGAGGGACGCATCAACCCAGACGTCAAGATGAACTACCTCGCTTCACCGCCACTAGTGGTCGCCTACGCGATTGCGGGCACCATGGATATCGATTTGCTCCATGAGCCGTTGGGGAGCGATGCAAGCGGTGAGGCGGTGTACCTGGCCGACATCTGGCCGAGTGCCCGCGAGGTCCAAGAGGTTGTCGATGCCTCGATCGATACGGAGATGTTCACGTCACGATATGCAGACGTCTTCGCCGGCGATCAACGCTGGCAGGCACTCTCGACTCCCGAAGGTGACGTATTCGACTGGGATCCGCAGAGCACTTACGTGCGCAAGCCGCCCTACTTCGATGGCCTGCAGCGAACCCCGCAGCCGGTGACGGACATCGCGGGTGCCCGCGTCCTGGCGCTGCTCGGTGATTCCGTCACGACCGACCACATCTCACCGGCCGGATCCATCAAGGCCGACAGCCCTGCAGGCAAGTACCTCACTGAGCACGGCGTCGATCGAAAGGACTTCAATTCCTACGGTTCGCGGCGCGGCAACCACGAAGTGATGATCCGTGGCACCTTCGCCAACATCCGGCTGCGCAACTTGATGCTCGAAGGGGTCGAGGGTGGCTTCACGGTGGACTTCACCCAGGACGCCGATACAGGTCAGGAGCGGATCGTGCCGATCTTCGATGCCGCTGAGTCCTATGCGGCGCAGGGGACCCCGCTCGTGGTTTTGGCCGGCAAGGAGTACGGCTCTGGCTCTAGTCGGGACTGGGCGGCGAAGGGAACCGCGCTGCTGGGCGTGCGTGCTGTCATCGCCGAGTCCTACGAGCGAATCCACCGTTCCAACCTGATCGGCATGGGCGTACTTCCCCTGCAGTTCCCCGAGGGCGCCAGTGCCGGGAGTTTGGGCCTCGAGGGCGATGAGGTGTTCACCATCCGGGGTATCGAGGCACTCAATTCCGGCTCGGTTCCGCGTCAGGTCTCGGTGGAAGCGGTAGGCCCAGGCGGCCGAGTGGTCGAGTTCACCGCGACGGTACGCATCGACACGCCGGGGGAGGCGGATTACTACCGGAACGGCGGGATCTTGCCCTTCGTGCTGCGCTCGCTGTTGTAGTTGCCGCGCCGCGAACGCACACCCGCCGTAGACTGGACAACCCATGAGCGCCTCCGACTACCCACTGCTGGGCCAGATCACCAGCCCACGGGACCTGCGGTCGATGCCAGCGGATCAACTGCCCGAGTTGGCACAGCAAGTCCGCTCCTTCCTCGTGGAGAAGGTCGCTGCCACCGGTGGCCATCTTGGCCCGAACCTCGGCGTGGTGGAACTCACTATCGCTTTGCACCGCGTCTTCGACTCACCCACCGACGCCATCATCTGGGACACCGGGCATCAGGCCTACGTCCACAAGATGCTCACCGGCCGAACCGATGACTTCGACTCACTTCGCCAGGCCGGAGGCTTGTCGGGGTATCCGAGTCGAGCAGAGAGCCCACATGACATCGTGGAGAACTCCCATGCATCAACCGCTTTGTCGTACGCGGACGGCATTGCCAAGGCGTGGCAGCAGCGGGGCTTGCTCGGCAGTCAGCATGTAGTTGCCGTGATCGGCGATGGCGCACTCACCGGAGGCATGGCCTGGGAGGCGCTGAACAACATCGCAGCCAGCGACCGGCCCGTGGTCATCGTGGTCAATGACAACGAACGGTCCTATTCGCCCACGATCGGTGGCGTTGCCCACCATCTGGCCACCTTGCGAACAACCCGTGGATACGAGCGTTTCATGGCGTGGGGCAAGAGCGTGCTGAAGCGCACTCCGGTCCTCGGGCCTCCCATCTACGACGCCCTCCACGGGGTGAAGAAGGGGCTGAAGGATGTCGTAGCGCCGCAGGGCATGTTCGAGGATCTCGGTTTGAAATACATCGGACCAGTCGACGGGCACAACGAACAGGAACTGGAGTTCGCGCTGCGGCTAGCACGCGACTTCGACCATCCGGTCATCGTGCACACCATCACGCGTAAGGGGCGCGGATATGGACCTGCCGAAGCCGATGAAGCCGATCGCTTCCATGGTGTTGGCGTTATCGATCCGGATACCGGCAAGCCGCTGACGAAATCGGGTCCCACGTGGACCTCGGTGTTCGCGGACGAGATGGTGCGTATCGGGCATGAGCGCAAGGACGTCGTTGCCATCACGGCGGCGATGCTCGGCCCGACTGGTTTGGAACGCTTCGCTGCGAGTTACCCCGATCGGACCTTCGATGTTGGAATTGCAGAGCAGCACGCTGCGACCAGTGCGGCTGGGTTGGCTTTCGGCGGTCTGCATCCGGTGGTAGCCGTCTACGCCACCTTCCTGAACCGTGCCTTCGACCAGGTGCTGATGGACTGCGCGCTGCACCGAGCTGGTGTCACGTTCGTCCTGGACCGCGCCGGGGTCACGGGGGATGACGGCCCGAGCCACAACGGCATGTGGGACATGGCGATGCTGAGCGTGGTTCCCGGTCTACGACTGGCCGCTCCGCGTGACGAAGCGACGCTGCGCGAAGCCCTGCGCGAGGCCGTTTTGGTCGAGGATGCACCGACGGTCGTGCGTTTCCCGAAGGGCGCACTTACCGCCGACATTCCCGCTGTCGCATCGTGCGAGGGCGTCGATGTCTTGCGCAGCGGTGGTGATGAGCCTGACGTTGTGATCGTGGGCGTGGGGGCCTTCGCCCACATGGCGGTGCAGGTAGCAGAGCGCCTGGAAGACCAGGGGATATCCACGACGGTGCTGGATCCGCGCTGGGTGTTACCGGTTTCCCCGGCAGTGGTGGAAGCAGCGAGCCGCGCCGGGCATGTAGTGATCGTGGAGGACGGCGTTCGCGCCGGTGGCATCGGAGCTGCTGTGAACCTGGCCATGCAAGATGCAGCACTCGACACTCCGGTGCGCACCTTCGGGATCCCGCGCCGCTTCCTGGATCACGCCAAACGCGCCGATGTCCTGGAAGAAACGGGACTGACCGCCCAGCACATTTCCCGCGACATCGTGGAGTGGGTTGCGGCTCAGCGTCCGGGCCGTGATACCTCCGCCCTTACGCAGGAAGTGAAGCAACCCCCGGTTCCAGGAAGCGTCGATTCGTAACCTGCTCGGACACTCCGGTTCGATCCAGGTAAGGCGTCAAGCCGCCGAGCCAGAAGGGCCAGCCGGCTCCCAGAATCATGCACAGGTCGATGTCCTCGGCCTGTGCGACAACACCCTCATCGAGCATTCGTCTGGCTTCATCGGCGAGCGCGGACAGCGCCCGCGAACGAATCTCGCTCTCGTCGGCAGTGGCGTCGCCTTGCTGGTACACGCCAGCCAACCGGGGGTCTAGATTCCGCGATCCGTCCTGGTTCCAGACCCAAACCCCGTCGATACCGGCGTCGAGCATGCGCTGCAGGTTGGGGGAGAGGTAGTAGCGGTCAGGGAACGCGCGATGCATCGATTCCGATACGTGCGCAGCCACTCCCATTCCCACGAGCTGCAAGAGCGCGAAGGGACTCATCGGCAGTCCCATCGGATCCATCGCCCGATCGGCAACTTCGAAGTCCGCGCCCTCGTCGACTGCCTTGGTGATCTCCGCGAGGTAGCGGATGAGCAGCCGATTGACGACGAAGGCGGGCGCATCCGCCACTAGCACAGCCGACTTCTTCAGTTCCTTGGCAACGGCGAAAGCGGTTGCCAAAGACGAGTCGTCGGTCTTGTCGGCGCGGGCGATCTCCAATAGCGGCATCACGGCAACGGGGTTGAAGAAGTGGAAACCGACGACTCGCTCAGGGTGCTTGAGATCTGCGGCCATGGCACTCACCGACAACGACGACGTATTCGTTGCCAGCACACAATCCGGGCGAATGACCTCCTCGAGTTGAGCGAACACCTTCTTCTTCACATCGAGGTCTTCGAACACCGCTTCGAGTACGAAGTCCGCGTCGGCGAAATCCGCCGTCCCCACACAACCACGGATCAGTGCTTTGAACCGGCCAGCCTTGTCGGAGTTGATACGGCCTTTGGCCGCGAGTGCATCGATATCGGCGTGCACGCGGGCGACCCCCGCATCCACTCGCTCTTGGTCCAGGTCACTCATCACGACCGGCACCTGAAGGCGCCGAACGAAGAGCATTGCGAGTTGGCTGGCCATTAGTCCTGCGCCGACGATGCCCACCTTGGTCACCGGACGCGCGAGTTCCTTGTCGGGAACCCCTACTGGGCGCTTAGCGCGCTTTTGAACGAGGTCGAAGGAGTAGAGCGACGCGCGCAAGTCATCGCCCATGACCAGTTCCGTCAGTGCCGCATCCTCGGCGGCGAAACCTTCGTCACGAGTCCGGGTCTTCGCGGCTTGGACGAGATCCAATGCCCGGTAAGGGGCCGGTGTTGCGCCATGGATCCGAGCTTCGACACCGGCCCGGTAAGCATCGACCACCTGATCCCAGGAGTCTTGGTCGACCTCCGCCCGGGGTACCTCAACGCGACCGGCGATGACGTCATCGGCCCATCGAAGGGATTGCTCCAGGAAGTCCTGCGCTTCGAACAACGCGTCCACGATGCCCAACTCGAAGGCTTGCTTCGGACGCAACTGCTTGTTCTGGTTCATCGAATTGTTGATGATGACATCGAGGGCACGCTGGGGACCGATCAGGTGTGGCAACAACCAGGCCCCGCCCCAGCCGGGAACCAGGCCCAAGAACACTTCCGGGAGTGACAGGCCTGCGGCCGTGGAATCCAGTGTCCGGTAGCGACAATGCAAAGCCAACTCCAAGCCGCCTCCCATGGCCGCACCGTTCACGAAAGCGAACGTGGGAATCGCGCACTCGCCGAGCTTTCGAAACACGTCATGACCGAGTCGGGCGAAGGATTCGATGATGGTCGGGTCGTTCACGACACCGATAGCCGACAAGTCCGCACCCACCGCGAAAATGAACGGCTTGCCCGTCACTCCAATACCCACGATGCCCGGTGTGGCGATTGCCTCGTCGATAGCCCGGCCGAGCGACTCCAATCCCCTCGGACCGAAGGTCGAGGGTCGGGTGTGGTCTCGGCCGTTGTCGACCGTAATCAGCCCGAAGGTGCCCGAGGGGATCTCCACCAGCCGCAATTGCGCCTGCGTGACCACTTCGTCCGGGAAGGTCGTCTGCGCATCGGTCATCAGTTGGCCTCCTCGAGGCTCTCGGAGTTGTCCGAGCTGTCCGAGCGCTCCCAGATCACTGTGCCACCCATGCCAAGGCCGATACACATGGTGGTGATGCCGTAGCGGGCCTGTGGATTGGCTTGGAAATCCCGCGCCAGGTTGCTCATCAGGCGGATTCCACTCGAAGCCAAGGGATGGCCGACGGCGATTGCTCCACCCATCGGGTTGACACGCGGATCGGCGTCGTCGATTCCGAAGTGGTCCAAGAAGGCCAGCACCTGCACGGCGAAGGCTTCGTTTATCTCGAAGAGATCGATGTCCTCGATCGTCAATCCTGCTTTGCGCAATGCCTTCTCGGTGCTCGGAACCGGGCCAACGCCCATGACTTCGGGCTCCACGCCTGCGAAGGCGAAGCCGACCATGCGCATTTTGGCGCTCAGGCCCAACTCTCGCGCGATCGATTCCGAGGCGAGGATGGCACCGGTTGCGCCGTCGGTCAGCGCCGAGGCGTTGCCCGCCGTGACTCGTCCGTGTGGTCGGAACGGGGTCTTCAACCCCGCCAGACCTTCCATGGACGTACCCGGTCGCGGACCCTCATCGACTGTCACGTACCCCCAGCCGTTTTCGGTGTCTCGGACCGCCACGGGGACCAGATCGGGCTGCAATAGGCCGTTGGCGTAGGCCTTGGCGGTCTTCTCCTGGCTGCCCATCGCGAAGGCGTCGGCGCGCTCCTTGGTCAGATGCGGGAAGCGGTCGTGCAGGTTCTCGGCTGTCTTGCCCATCAGCAGCGCCTCAGGGTCGACAAGTTTCTCAGCGAGGTAGCGAGGGTTCGGGTCGATGCCCTCTCCCATCGGGTGGTGGGTCATGTGCTCGACTCCACCTGCGATGGCGATGTCGTAGGCGCCGGACATGATCGCACCGGACAAGGTGGTCACCGCGGTCATCGCCCCTGCGCACCACCGGTCGATGGAGTAGCCCGGAACGGTCGACGGGAGGCCGGCGAGCAGGGCTACCGATCGGCCGATGTTCATGCCCTGGTCACCGGTCTGGGTGGCCGCGGCCACCGCGACGTCATCGACCCGGTCCGCGGGCAGATGGGGATTACGGCGCAGCAATTCGCGAATGACCTTGACCATAAGGTCGTCGGCCCGGGTATCGGAATACAGGCTTCCGGCTCTAGCGAAGGGGGTACGGGCACCGTCGACGAAGACGACCGGTTCGATGTTGCGCATGGGGGCTCCTAACCTCGGCGCCGGCCATGTTACTCGCTAGTAACTTCGTTAGCCAGAGCCTTCGACAACACCGGCAAGCACGTGTCGATCTGCCACGGCCGGGCGCCGGACGCCGCTAGGAAGCCGGCGATCGCGTCACCACCAGATGCGCCACCGGATGCGCCACCGGATGCGCTACCGGCGGGCGGATCCCAACACACCCGCCGCAGCAGATCCGGTGAGAGCAGGATCTCCGGGGCCACGTGCCATTCCTGTGCCAGTTCAGCGACACCCTCGCGGGCTAGGGTCAAACGCTCATGCGCGGCGGGATTGCGTTCGGCCCACGATCGTGGTGGAGGAGGACCGTCGCCCCGCGGGCTGCGCTCGGGCAGGTCGGCGTCGGGTACCTCGCGTCCCCGCTGCAACGCCGTCCACCAGGACCGCGCATATCGTCCGGCGCCGCGCCCGTGGAAGCCGTCGGTTGCCAGGAGCGCTTCCTTGGTTTTCGGCAGGGACCTAACAGCCGCAACGATGGCCGAGTCAGGAAGGATGCGGCCAGGCGCCACATCCTTCGATCGGGCGATCTCGTCTCGCTCCAGCCACATCTCTCGCGCGATGGCCCACTGCCGAGGGGTGCGCAACTTATGCATTCCCGACAGTCGCCGCCACTCCTCGGGTCCCTTGTCGCGCGGCTGGAAGCCCAGCAGATGCGCGAACTCCTGCTGCGCGAGTTCCCATCGCCCAGCGGACTTCAGCTCCGCAGCGAGTACGTCCCGCAACTGGCGCAGCGGCTCGACATCCAATGCCGCGTAGCGCAACTGCTCGGCTGACAGGGGGCGGACCGACCAGTCCGTGGCGCCATGTCCCTTAGCCAGATGATTGCCCAACTCGCTGCCGACGAGGGCAGCGAGGCTTACTCGTTCGCGACCGAGGAGCCGACCGGCCAACTCGGTGTCGAACAGTGACTGCGGTGTCATACCCACCTCGGCAAGGCACGGTAGATCCTGCGTGGCGGCGTGCAGGATCCATTCGGCATCGCCGATTGCGTCGTTGATGCAGGTGAGGTCAGGTACCGCGATGGGGTCTATCAAGGCGGTCCCCGTCCCTGCGCGCCGGATCTGAACGAGGTATGCGCGCTGGGAATAGCGATAGCCGGAGGCTCGTTCCGCGTCGAGACCAACCGGCCCCTCACCGGCGGCTAGTGCATCCGCGTAGGTTCGCAGTTCATCCATATCGGTGATGACGGTCGGCACTCCGTCGAGCAACTCCAGTGGCGGCAACTGCTCGGGTGCGTCACCCGGCTCGGCAGCCGCAGATTCGGCTAGGTCGTGTTCCAAGGGGCGATTCATGAGCCATTCACGTGTGGTCTACGAGCCACGAGCTCGTCGGGCGGTGACCGTCGGCACCCCGGGCGGCAGCGGTGGTAGCCCGGCCAACTGCGCGAGGACGTCTACCCACGCAAGCACATGGTCCTGGATGCCATCACCCGAACCGGAGTCATCGTCCTGGCGAGTGGAGCCTGTGAAAGAGGGGTCCACGGACAGCCCTGGTGTCCACGAGGCACGAACCTCGATCAGCCCATCCGGGCGACGATCGGCCATCATTCCGAAGGAGTTGCCGGTGGATACCGTGACGGTCCCACCCACCTGCGCGGCCTGCAGCGGCCGGAGTGCGTCCATCGTCCAACTCCAGGCAACCTCGTGCACGAGTGGATCTGCCAGCATCTCCGCCTCGACCTCGCACCGCGCGAAGATCACCGCGCGAAAGCTGCCCTGCCATTCGTCCACGCCATCGGGATCGTGCAAGAGCACGAAGCGACCGGACGCTGACTCCCAACCGGGTTCGTCATCGGGTGCAACCGAGGTGGCCGTCAGCGTGCAGGCGTGTGGGGCCAGCCGCGAAGGCGACGGAGCCGGAGAGATCTCGAACTCCGGACGAATCTGAGCTGCCGCGGCTTGCTCGGCGATCTCCGCGAAGCGGGTATCGGGGCTGGACACCGTGTGCACCCCCGCAGGCTACGGCGATGCGCGCCTCCCATGAGGGGGCCACGCCGCACTAGGAGCCGTCGTCTTCGACCAACCGCACCGAGATCGAGTTGATGCAGTAGCGCTGATCGGTGGGGGTCGGAAAGCCTTCACCATCGAAAACGTGGCCGAGGTGGCCGCCGCACTGAGCGCACCGAACCTCGGTACGCAGCTGTCCCAAGGAGCGGTCCTCGAGATAGATCACCCGGTCACCGGCCAGGGGGGCATAGAAACTCGGCCAGCCGCAGTGGGAATCGAACTTGGTGTCGCTACGGAAGAGTTCGTAGCCGCAGGCCCTGCAGGAGTAGACGCCCGAGGCCTTGGCATCGGTGTATTCACCAACCCACGCTGGCTCGGTACCGGCTTCGCGCAGGACGTGATACTCCGCAGGGGTGAGGCGCTCGCGCCACTCTTCCTCGGGCATGGCCACTGGGTACGCGGTGCCATCCGGGCGGGTGACTCCATCGCTCGCGGGTGTGCTTGTCGACATGACAGTCATGCTACGTCGCGCTCGAGTGCACGGATACTCGAAATGACGTACTGCCACAATGGTGCAGATGAGCGACATGTTGGATATTCGTGGCGCGTGGTTGAGCGAAGACGAATTGGACTCGGCACGCGAACGCGTCCCGATGGTCTATGTGGACGCTGTCCCTGTCCGCACTGATGGCCGAGGCGAAGTAACCAGCATCGGATTGTTGCTGCGTGGAATGCCGGATGGGTCGATCAGCCGGGCGATCGTGTCCGGGCGCGTGCTGTATGGAGAACTCGTACGCGATGCCCTAGTACGCCATCTGGAAAAGGATCTCGGGACCATGGCGCTTCCGCAGGTGCCGGCGTCGCCACAGCCGTTCACGGTTGTCGAGTATTTCCCTGATGAGTTCGTCACGGGCTTTCACGACCCTCGCCAGCATGCTGTCTCGCTTGCGTTCGTCGTCGTTATCGAGGGCGATTGTGAGCCGAGCCAGGAATCACTTGACTTGGTGTGGGTCACCCCGCAGGAGGCGGCAAGCCCGCAATTCCAGGAGCAAATGAGCGGAGGCCAAGGTCGGTTGGTGCGCATGGCTCTGGCGCACTGCGGTCTGTTGACCTAACGGTTGTTGGGCTATTACTGCGCCGGATAGCCGGCGAAGTTCGGCGCGCGTTTTTGGGCCCGGGCCGCAAGCGCCTCGGGAAGATCAGGAGAGTCGAAAGCAGTCGACATATCTACCAACGAGGCATCGATCGATTGGTCGAGTGTTTGATGTTCCGCATCAAGAAGTTGGCGCTTCATCGTCGCCACCGATGCGGGGGATGAGTTCTCAGCGATAGCTAAGAGCCAATCGCGGGCAGCGGCAACTGGGTCGGCGGCGCACGTGGCCAAGCCGAGTTCTTCGGCTTGAACACCGGTGATGGTGCGCCCAGTCAGAAGTAGGTCGGTGGCTGCTGGGCGGCCAATCAATCGCGGGAGTAGCCACGCAATGCCGTATTCGGCGACGAGGCCGAGCCGGGCGAAAGTGGTGCTCAACGTTGCTTCTGGATGTACGAATCGAGCGTCCGCGCTAACCGCGAGTACGAAGCCGAGTCCGGCACACGGGCCATTGATCGCGGTGGCCACAGGTGTTCCCAGGCTGAGCGCGATGGCCGGCAATGTTTGCAGAGATTGCCCGGTCACGTAGGTGCGTAAATCCTCGACCGAGCCGCCAAGGGTGGTGAGATCCGCGCCGGAACAAAACCCGCGCCCTGAGCCGGTTACCAAGATCCCGCGGACCGCGGGGTCGGCGTCGAGATCGGCCAACAGGCGGGCGTAGTCCGGACCCATGTCAGGGGTGAGTGCGTTCAATCTCTCCGGTCGATTCAAGCGCACTTCGGCTATCGCGTCCGCATGGTCGACGAGCAAAGTGGGCACGGACGGGCCGTCAGGACCATTGGTGTCATTAGGGTTGGAAGTCACACCGTCACCCAAGCACACGGGGAGCACCCATGGCCGAGGATTCCGGACAACTCGCGGGTCCACCGCAAAAGAAGGGCGTCACGATCACCTGGCGCGGGATCGTGTTGATCATCATCGGCGTGGTCCTGCTCGTCTTCGCCGTGCAGAACCTGCAACTCGCGGACGTGAAGTTCCTGGGTGCGGAAGTCCAGGTGTGGGTGTGGGCGCTGGTGGTGGGCTCTTTCGCCTTGGGCATGGTGCTCGGCGGTGTGGTGAAGACCGGCGCCAGGAAATTGCGCAAGCCCAAGCCGCCGCAGAAGGCCTAGCGGCCCGATCTACTCGTAGGGGTCGACTCCAAGAAGGGTTTCATCTTCGGGCGTCAGATGCTCTTCGGGCTCATCGAACTGATCGAAGTTCGGATCCGCACGCTCGGCATCGGTTTCGTCGTCGAGGTATTTGTCGGCACCTGGATCGAAATCGTCTTCAACGTGCATCGCGGCTTCCTCGGCCCCCACCCAGGGACGGGGAGTTAGACCGCCAGCATGCATCGGGTCATCGCTGGAATCTTCGGCGTCTTCCATGGCGAGGGTCGATTCGGTGTCCTCCAGCGGATAGTTCAGACCGTCCAGGGAGCCCTCACCGCCGCCACCGTTGAGCGCGTTGTGAATGGCTTCGGCTTCCATAACCATGCTCAGGTGCTCGGCCTGATCGGCGCCATCACCGGCTGGCCCACCCTCATACGCAGTCGCCTTCGAGACTTCCTCCGGGGAATCACCATGGATGGTCATCGCTGCTCACCGGCCCTTCGTGTGCGTCCACCAGCGCGCTCCTTGCGCTGGTTCCCAGGTTAGACCCTGCTACCTGCCCCGAGCAGGGGCCAAAGTCACTCCTTGGTGTGCAACAGTTGACCCATGACCAGCATTCACGATCGGGAAACATCGGATGGCATCGTCCCCGGCGAAACCATGGGACTGCTGTGGGAACTCGAACCGGTCGTGGCTGGCGAACTCGACCGGCATCTCACCCAAGCCAAGGAATGGTTCCCGCATGAGTACGTCCCCTGGAGCCAGGGGGAGGACTTCTCCGGTCCGCTCGGTGGTCGGGAGTGGACCGAGGAGGAGTTGAAGTTCTCCGAGGCGGCTCGAACCAGCTTGATCATCAACCTGCTCACCGAGGACAACCTGCCCAGTTACCACCACGCGATTGCCGACATCTTCGGCTTCGAGGGCCCCTGGGGCGAGTGGGTCGGGCGCTGGACAGCGGAGGAGGGTCGGCACGGAACCGCGATTCGTGACTATCTCGTCGTCACGCGCGCCGTCGACCCGATCGCCCTCGAGCGCGCACGTATAACCCATATGACCGAGGGTTTCCAGCCCATCAACCCGGGAATCCTGGCCGGGCTCGCCTATGTGTCCTTCCAGGAGTTGGCAACCCGGGTGAGTCACCGCAACACCGGAACCGCGACGGGAGATGAAACCGCCGAGCGTCTGCTTCAGCGGATCGCCCTGGATGAGAACCTGCACATGGTCTTCTACCGAAACGTGCTCTCCGCCGCCTTCGACATCGCACCCGATGCCACCATGCAGGCGGTCTGGGACAGCGTGCGCGACTTCGCGATGCCAGGGCACGGCATCGACGGCTTTACGCGCAAGGCAGTGCAGATCGCGGTGGCCGGCATCTACGACCTCAAGCAGCACCGCGACGAAGTGCTCTGGCCTGTGTTGCGCAAATGGAAAGTCTTCGAGCGCACCGATCTTGGACCCGCCGGCGAGCAAGCCCGCGAAGAACTCGCCGCCTTCCTTGCCGAGATGGATCAACAGGTCGACCGCTTCGAGAACCGGCGCGAAGCGCTGCGAGCCCGCGTCTTTTCCAGCGAAACGTAAGCCGTCTGCACGGCGAAGCACCGGCGCGCGTGGCAGCATGATGCCGTGAGCGACACCGAACCGGTCCAAGACGACTACAACCCCGGACGCCCCTGGGGGGCTCGTAGGCCGCAAAACCTCCTCATCAGCCTCGGCTTCATCGCACTCGCCGTTGCCCTGGTCTGGCAGGCATTGCAGTACATCGGCCAAGGTGTCGGGGGAGCCATTCCGTTCTTCCTCATCATCGCCGGACCACTGATGGCCGGGTTCTACATCTGGTACTTCAACTTCCGCAATTTCGAGGCGGATCTCGAGAACTAGCGACCGCGTCAGGCGACCAGGAGCAGGTCGACGTATCGATCGATTTCGCGACGCAATGCGTCCGTCCGCTCCGGGGCGGTGGCTGCGTACCCGGCGCTCTTGGACAATTTGTGGCCGCCGTCGTCGGTGATCAATCGGTGATGCAGAACCTCTACTTCGTGGAAGCGGCTGCCAGGCAGTGCCCGCGAGATGGCGCGCTGGACGTCGGTCGAGTCTTCAAGATCGGCGCCACGCACCACGAAATCCACCCCGAAATGATCGTCGTCGACGATGCTGGCGAGGTGGTAGGACGGGCCGTCCTCGCGTCTCCACAACACCACATGGCGCAAACCCTCGTGGGCGAACCGCAGCGCATTCTCGCCGGGGATCAGGGTTAATCGGCGCTCTTCGCAGGCTTGCGGGCAGCCGGGGCCGAGATAGTCAGCCCACTGCGCGCGGGAACACCGGCAAACGTAGGCCGCGCCAGCGTCGTGGAGGTCGCGCGCGGCACGGTGATAGAGGCTGTGGCGGGTCTTTTGGGACCACTGCTGAACATCAGCGGCAAAGCGCGGACCGCGAGTCCACGCAACTCCGAGCCAGGACAGCGCGTCGAAAATGTCCTGCACGTAGGCCTGGCGAACCCGCGCGGTGTCGGCATCGTCGATGCGCAGCAAGATGTCGGCGTCATTTTCTCGTGCAAGGTGAGCCGTCAAGGCGAAGTTCACCAGGTTCCCGGTATGCAAGAAGCCGCTCGGGGTCGGTGCAAGCCGGGTGATCACCTTGGCAGGCTAGGACACCGCCGCGACGGCCCTCGAATTGCCAGCAGCAGTGCGCGACGGTAGGCAGGGGTTGTGAAAGCGCTGATGTCACCGCCAGTGAAACTGTTGATGCTGGCGCTCGCGCTCGTTGCCCTCGCGAGCCCTGCGCGGGCTACGGACATCTGGGACGAACTTGCCGATTCCGATGGTCTGGTGATTTTGTACCGGCACGCGCTCGCCCCGGGTGGGGGTGACCCGGCGAATTTCGATGTCGACGATTGCGCGACCCAGCGGAACCTGTCGGCCGCCGGTCGGCGCCAGGCGGTGCGAATGGGCCGCCAACTGCGGACCCGCGACATTCCCGTCGCCGGGGTGATCTCCAGCCCCTGGTGTCGTTCACGGGACACCGCGAGGCTGATGCGCGTGGGCAAGGTACGTGAGATGTCCCGGCTGGGTTCGGTCTTTCAATCGCCGGACCGCACGGCGCAACGTCGCGAACGCGCGACACTCAAGCTACTGCGACGGCACGCCGATCGCGATGGAGTGCTCGTCCTCGTCGGTCATCAGGCGAACATCATCGATCTGACCGGCATCGCACCCACTTCTGGAGAAGGTGTCGTGGTGCGGTACGACCCGGACTCAGGTGGGGTCGAGGTACTTGGGCGCGTTCCAGCGCCCCCGACTTCCTGACCATGGATCGGTTAACAACGCCCATGGTCAGTTCTCGACCAGGTA
>CAZWIW010000022.1:0-24041 GCA_964634545.1 uncultured Rubrivirga sp. | reverse complement strand
GAGATTCTCCGGAGTGACTGGAGTTCAGACGTGTGCTCTTCCGATCTAGCGAATCTGGGACGCCGGCCGCATGTACGACATGGACACCACACCGGCGGAGGTGACGAACGCCCGGCGCATCGAAGGCGGGCTGCTCTTCGCCGGATCGGACTTCGACGAAACCATGACGCCGTTCGAAGCCGGATTCGAAGGGCTCGTCGACCTCGACAAGGGCGACTTCATCGGACGCGCCGCACTCGAAGCGGCCGACCGGCGCTGCCGGACCTGGGGTCTGACCTGCCCGCTCAGCGCGCCTCGCCATGGTCGCTCGCTGACCCTGGCAGGAAAGGAAATCGGTCGGGTAACCAGCAGCGCGTGGTCCCCCACACTGCAGTGCGGCGTTGCGATCATCCGACTCGACGACCCCGATCTCGGCCCGGATGCCGAACTCGAGGTCATGTGCGCCGACGGTGTCGTGCGGACCGGGACGGTCTGCGAGTTGCCGCTGTTCGACAAGGCAGGTGACATCCCCCGCGGACGTGCCACGGACGCACTGGAATTCCCGGGGGTGATCGTGTGACGACCGCGACCCTCTCCTCGGCAGTACAGGGTTTCTCGATCGAATCCGTCCCCCAGGACGCGGACCGCATCGAGGATTTCCGCGACCACATACCGGTCGGCACCCGCGTCTACATCGCATGGCCACCCAAGGCCACCCCGGAGGCGATGATCGCGGCCGCGCGCAAGATCCGCGAGCAGGACATGGTGCCGGTTCCGCACATCGCAGCACGGCGGGTTCCCTCAGAGAGCTTCCTGCGCGCATTCCTCGGCGACTTGATCAATCAGGCACAGGTCACCGAGGTGCTGGTGATAGGTGGTGACCCCGCCACCGCGGAGGGCCCCTACCCGGACACCGCGTCACTGCTTCGCAGCGGCGTGCTCGGCGAACTCGGCATCGAGAAGGTCGGCGTCGCCGCCCATCCGGAAGGGCACCCGGTGATGAGCGAAGAACTCTCCCGGGAGGTGCTCGCGGAGAACCTGGCCGCTGCCCGCGAGGGCGGACTATCCGTCGAGGCCGTCTCCCAATTCGTCCTGGACCCGCAGGCGATCGATTCGTGGCACGAGAACGTGTACGCGTCTATGGCCGACGGCGCCCCGCTGCAGATCGGCATCCCCGGTCTGGTCAGCGGCACCCGACTGCTGAAGATCGCCAACGCCTGCGGAATCGGTGAGAGCATCGGCCTACTGCGCAAGAACGGCCTGCGTATCGCGAAGACCGCGATCGGCAATTCCAGCACCCAAACCCTGGTGGAGGGCCTCGCTCCGCTGGCGAACCGCACCGACGACGTCGGTTTCCACTTCTACACCTTCGGGAACTTCGAGCAGACCGCAGCGTGGGCCTGCGAGGTCGCCGGCACCCCGGCAGGGGCAAGCAACTAGCTCCCCTGAGAACCGGCGGTCAATCGCTGACGCGACTGCGCAAGAGATGCTTTTGGATCTTGCCGGTCGACGTTCGCGGAATGGGCTCGAAGATGAAGTGCCGCGGAATCTTGTAGGCAGCCAAATTGTCACGGCAGTGCTGCGTGAGTTCCTCTTCGGTCACGTTCGCGCCGGGCGCTAGTTCCACGAACGCGCAGGGTGTCTCACCCCACTTCTCGTGCGGCATGGCAACCACCGCAACACCGGCTACCGCCGGGTGACGGTAGAGGGCATCTTCGACTTCGATCGATGAGATGTTCTCCCCGCCGGAGATGATGATGTCCTTCGACCGGTCTTTGAGTTCGATGTAGCCATCCGGGTGCATGACACCTAGGTCACCGGAGTGGAACCAGCCACCCGCGAATGCTGCCTCGGTCGCTTCAGGGTTGCGGAAGTAGCCCTTCATCACCACGTTCCCGCGAAACATGACCTCCCCTAGGGTCTCGCCGTCGCGCGGAACCGGCTCGAATGTCTCTGGGTCGAGCACCTGCAGTTGCTCGAGTGGCAGGTAACGCACGCCTTGGCGCGCTTTGCGGGCCGTGCGGGTCTCGAGTTCAAGGGAGTCCCACTCCTCGTGCCACTCGTTCACCACGGCCGGCCCGTAGGTCTCGGTCAGTCCATACAACTGAGTGACGTTGAATCCGGCTTGCTGCATACCCGCCAGGATCTTCTGCGGTGGCGGAGCCGCAGCGGTGAAGAACTCCACGGTGCGCGCCAGGCTTTTGCGTTCGGCCTCCGGCGTTGAGACGAGGAGGGCCATAACCGGCGGCGCACCGCACAGATGCGTCACGTCATGGTCGGCCAAGGCTTGCCAGATCGGCTCGGCCCGCACCTCTCGCAGGCATACGTGGGTGCCGAACAGCACCGATAGTGTCCACGGGAAACACCAACCGTTGCAGTGGAACATCGGCAACGTCCACAAGTAGGTCGCATGCCGCGGCATCGTGGCGATCAGCGCGTTGCCTTGGGCCAATAGGTAGGCACCTCTGTGGTGCGTCACCACTCCTTTGGGATTGCCGGTGGTTCCGGATGTATAGCTGATCGCGATGGCATCCCACTCATCCTGCGGCAGCAACCAGTCGAAGTCTGGGTCGCCCTGGGAAAGGAAGGCTTCATAGTCCTGCCATCGATCAGCATGGCCCATCGGTTCGTCGGCCTCGGCTGCAAAGTCCCACTCGGGATCGTCGTAGGCCACCAGCGCAGGCGTTACCGCACACAGTTCCAGGGCCGCTTCGGCTAGTTGCAGGAAGGCCCGATCCACGATCAGCATCCGCGATCGACAGTGATCGAGTTGGAAGGCGATAGTGGCGGCATCGAGTCTGGTGTTGATCGCATGCAGCACCGCGCCGCTCATCGGTACGCCGTGGTGTGCCTCCAGCATCGCCGGCACATTCGGCAGCAGCACCGAGACAGCATCACCGCGACCGATGCCTTGTTGCGCGATAACGGATGCCAACTGACGGGATCGGCGATAGAACGTTCCGTAGGACGTGGTGCTCGAGCCATGGATGATCGCGGTGTGGTCAGGCATGACGTCGGCTGCCCGCGCCAGGAACGTCAACGGAGTCAGCGGCTGGAAGTTCGCCTCGCGCCGTTCCAACCCATCGTTGAAGGGATCGCTCATCCGTTGATCGACAGACGATCGACTACTGATCGCGCCACTGAGGTTCGCGCTTCTCCACGAAGGCGCCAATGCCTTCGCGCGCATCCTGTTTCAGCATGTTGTCGACCATCACCTCGGAGGCGTACGCGTAGGCCTGATCGAGTGGCATCTCGCGCTGCCGGTAGAAGGCCTGCTTGCCGGTTGCCACCGTCATGCTGGACTTTCCGGCGATCGTGCGTGCCATGTTCATCGTGAATTCGCTTAGACCCTCTGCCGGCACCACCTTGTTGACCAGGCCGATGCGGGCGGCTTCCTCGGCACTGAGCATCTCGCCAGTAAGCAGCATTTCCATCGCCGCTTTATTGGACACGTTCCGGGAGAGCGCCACCATCGGGGTGGAGCAGAACAACCCGATGTGGACTCCGGGGGTGGCAAAGCGCGCCGTCGGGGCCGCGTAGGCAAGGTCGCAACTCGCGACCAATTGGCATCCGGCGGCCGTTGCCACTCCGGTCACTTCGGCGATCACTGGCTTCGGGTTGTTGACGATGGCCTGCATGACGTTCGCGCATCGACCCATCAGATCTTCGAAGAAGGCGCGCCCCGCATCGGCATGCTCACGCGCCCGGGTGATCTCCTTCAGATCGTGCCCGGCGCTGAACGCCGGGCCGGTAGCGGCGAGCACCAGCACCCGAACCTGTGCATCACTCGCGGCCCGATCGAGTATCTCCTGGAGCTCACCGAGCATTCGCTCGGACAACGCATTGCGCCGCGCACTGTCATCCAGCGTTACCCGCAGCACCCCCGTGGCATCCAGATCTTGCTGGATGATTTCATCGACGCCTACCTCACTGACCGACATGTTTCCACCCTAGGACGTTTCACCGCGGCGCACGCAAGGAATCGTCCCCGGACGTGGGTGGACCGCTAGTCGGCTAGGTAGCCGAGCAGATCCTGTCGCGTGAGAACCCCAAGCGGGCGGCCGTCCTCGATCACCACCACGCCATCGCTAGCGGTTAGCGAGTCGATTGCGGCTTGCACGGACTCCCCCGCCCCGACGATCGGCAACGGAACCGACATGTGGGTGTCCACAGGGTCGGAGAGCTTGGCCTTGCCGGAGAACAACGCATCGAGCAGGTCCTTCTCCACGACCGCGCCCACCACCTCGGCTGCCATCACCGGAGGCTCCGCGCGCACGACAGGCATCTGGGACACCCCGTACTCACGCAAGATCGCGATCGCATCTGCTACCGATTCCGTGGGGTGGGTGTGCACCAACGCGGGGATCTCCTCGGACTTGGCACGCAACACATCGCCCACGGTTCGATCCCCGCTCGGCGGCAGGAAACCGTAGGAGGCCAGCCAGTCGTCGTTGAACACCTTGCTGAGATACCCGCGGCCGGAATCGGGTAGCAGAACGACGACGACATCATCAGGGCCGGCTTGGCTGGCAACGCGGAGAGCAGCAACGGTGGCCATCCCGCACGATCCACCCACCAACAGCCCTTCCTCTCGGGCGAGGCGGCGGGTCATCTCGAAGGAGTCCGCATCAGAAACGGCGATCACCTCATCGCAGATGCCTTGGTCGTAGGTGGTCGGCCAGAAGTCCTCGCCCACACCTTCGACGAGGTACGGGCGCCCCGTCCCCCCGGAGTAGACCGAACCTTCCGGATCGGCTCCGATGATGCGTACTTTGCCGTCGCTGACTTCCTTCAAGTACTTGCCGGTGCCGCTGATCGTCCCGCCGGTACCCACACCCGCCACGAAGTGGGTGATGCGGCCTTCGGTCTGGTCCCATATCTCCGGGCCGGTGACCTCGTAGTGCGAACGCGGATTATTCGGATTGGAGTACTGGTCGGGCTTCCATCCACCAGGGGTCTCGCGTGCCAGGCGATCGCTCACCGAGTAGTACGACCGCGGATCCTCCGGATCGACAGCGGTGGGGCAGACCACGACTTCCGCGCCGTAGGCACGCAAGACGTTGCGCTTGTCCTCACTGACCTTGTCCGGGCAGACGAAGATGCAGGAGTAGCCGCGCTGTTGGGCGACCATCGCTAGGCCTACGCCGGTGTTCCCGCTGGTCGGCTCGACGATCGTGCCGCCGGGTTTGAGCAAACCCTGCTCTTCGGCAGCATCGATCATCCGCATGGCGATTCGGTCCTTTACCGAGCCACCAGGGTTCACGTACTCAACCTTCGCAAGGACGAGCGGTCCGGGTTCGGGCACGATTCCCTGCGTCACCTTGTTCAACTTGACGAGGGGAGTGTTGCCGATGAGGTCGGTTATCGATTCCACATAGCGCACGCGCCAACTCTAGGCGTCCTACGCTGACCTGCGTGCGGCAACCTCGTGAGCAGATCGGCATCGAAGTAGGCCGGGTTGTCGATCGCCTGAATGGCATGCCGATGAATCGAGTGGACGAAGCCGTCTCGTTGTCCGTGCGCGATGCGGCCCAGCAGATCGTCGAGAGAACCGCGGATCCCACCCGCCCGGACTCTGCCCAGGTGCCCATCGTCGGAGCCTCCGCGCTCGGAGCACAGATCGCCGTTGTAGTCCGCGACTACCTGGAAACGACAACGGCGGCGTCGGATGACGCCGCCGTTGCGGAAGTGTTGACCGAACTACGCCGGTCGTTGCCGTAGCGAGGTGCCGTGGCTACTCGCGGCCCGAAAGGATCGCGAAGAGCCGCAGGAACTCCAGGTAGATCCACACCAAGGTGACCAACAGCCCGAAGGCCATCCGCCAGGACTCCCGCTCCGGAAGCCCCATCGCGACGCCCTGCTTGATCGCCTCGAAGTCCAGCGCCAAGAAGAACGAGGCGATGCCGACTCCGGCCAGTGAGATCAAGATGCCGATGCCGTCGACTCCGTAGAAGCCCCAACCACCACCGACACCCATGAAGCTGGCGACCAGCGAGGCCATCGCGAGCACCAGGTAGGAGACAGCAGCGACCATCAGGATCTGGGTGAAGCGCTTGGTGACCTTGATGACGCCGGTCAAGTAGAGGGTGAGCATGACGCCGAAGGTGGTCATCGTCGCGACGACAGCCTGCAGAACGATGCCGTCCCAGCCGTTGACGACGGCGTAGGAGTTGTACCAGTTGCTGATGCCACCGAGCATCAAGCCTTCGACCACGGCGAAGACGATCATCAGCGCTGGGGAAACGGTCTTCTTCAGCGCGTTGACGAAACCCAGGACCAGGGCACCGATGAAGATCGGCAGCATCAGGGCCGGGACGACGGTGATCAGGTTCCAGCCAACGAACGCGAAGGCGACCACCAGGCCGAACATGATCGCGGACTTGACGACTACGTCGTTGAGCGTGACCCGGACGCCCCCACCGGCGGTGACCGTCTGGAAGGCGGTGTCGTCGTTCGTGGGGGGTACGCCGGCTGGCTGGGTGGCCGGCTGGCTGGTGGATTGAGTGGGCGTGGCCGTGGGAGCCTGGCCGGAGGCCTGGGCGAACGCCGAACGGCCCTCGGTATAGGCGAATCCCGGGGCGTCGGCCTTGTCGTAGCGCGACAGGACAGGATTATTGGTCTGCATGGAATAAAGGTAACCCACCTACCTGAAAGCGCCAAGCGCTCCTCGCCCTAAGCGAACGCGGGGCTGTCAGGGCGCATCCGCCGGCGCAACGCACGTATCGTCGTTCCATGACCGAACAGCAGCGCTACGAGGTCCTCCGCTCAGGGAAGGACTACGAACTCCGGCGCTACCCGCCGTGTGTGGTGGCCGAAGTCGAGGTCGACGGAGACTTCGAGCAAGCTGGCAGCCGAGCATTTCGGCCACTGGTGGAATACATCGGCGGGGCCAACCGGTCGCGTGAGTCAGTTGCTATGACCGCGCCGGTTGTGCAAAGCCAAAAAATGGCGATGACCGCCCCGGTTATCCAGGCTGCTGGTGGGGATGCCGCCTCGGATGCCGGCGGGGATGCACCTGATTACGTCGTTGCCTTCGTTCTTCCCGCTTCGGTCAGCCTGAACACAGCGCCCGTACCCACGGATCCACGGGTTCGGGTCAGAGAGATGCCACCGAGCCTCACTGCGGTAGCTCGGTACTCGGGTCGCTGGTCGCAGGCGGCCTATGAGCAGCAGCTCATCGATCTCCAGGCTGCGCTCGCGGCCGACGGGCTGGTGCCGGTCGGTCCACCGCGCTTTGCCCGATTCGATCCGCCGTTCAAACCGTGGTTCCTGCGGCGCAACGAGGTTCACCTCGACGTTCGGGAAGTCACCTAAACGGTGCCCTCGATGGGATTCGAACCCATACTGTGCCGGGTTTAAGCCGGGTGTCTCTACCAGTTGGACTACGAGGGCCATAGCCAAGACGGCACCATGATCCCGCACCCGCTCACCCACGGCAGGCAGCGACCTCCCCTACCCTGGCGCGCATGCGTGGCTCCGTGAGTCTGTGGGTCTGGATCCTCATCGTGGCGGTCGGCCTGGGCTCAGTGGCCGCCGGATTCGGAGCCGGGCGGCTCTGGCAGGGCAGAGAGGCCTCCCCGCAGGTCGCCCGTTGGGTACTCGCGCACTCAGCGGACACCGCGCAGTTGACCCCGGCCTCGGAGGGACTTTTCACCTTGACCATGTCCCCCGCCGATCCTCAGGTACTCGCGGTTCGCGAGGACCAACCCGGTGCCAGCGAATTGATACCGGCGCTGCGGCTCGAAAGCGAATGGGCGCAGATGTTCGGTGACGAATCGATCGATGTCACGTTGCTTATCCACGACGCGTCGACCAACCCCGATCCTGACGCTGCCACGGCCAACCGAATCGAACTACGCGCCGCCGAGCCGGTGGTCGACGGAGACATGGTCACCTACCCAGTCGAGGTACTCAGTCCAAGTTTCATCGCAGAAGACGCCACGCTAAGGGCGTTTACCGAGGTGACCTTGGTTTTCCCGTTCGCCGAACGGAGCGTTGTCGAGCCGTAGGCAATAACGACGGCGGCCGATCACATGGTGATGGGAAGGCCAGAACGTGCCGACTCCCATGCGCGCACCCCGAGTTCAACCGGCGCTCGACCATCGGCAATCGAGACGGGAGAGGGCCCACCTTCGGTGAGGTAGGACCAAAAGGCGAGCCACTCCTCGACATAGGCCGGGCCATATCGCTCCAGGAAGTGGTACGGCACTACCGAGGCATGTCGACCTTCGGCGTCCATCACCTCGGTCGCATGCACGCGCTCGTTGGTCGAGGACACCATTCCCGCCGAGCCGAAGACCTCGACTCGTTGGTCGTGGCCATAGGTGGCCTTGCGACTGTTGTCGATGACTGTCATCGCCCCCGACTCGTGCTTCATCCACACGACAGCGGTGTCGTAGTCGCCCACTTCCTCGAAGACCGAATCGATATGCACCGCGCCACGGGCGAAAATCTCGATAACAGGCGAATCGACCAGGAACCGTGCCATGTCGAAGTCGTGGATCGTCATGTCCAAGAAGATCCCGCCGCTGACCGCTAGGTACTCCTTCGGTGGTGGCTGCGGGTCCCGAGTGGTGATGCGCACCAGGTGAATGTCCCCGACCTTCCCGTCGATGATCGCCTGCTTAGTGGCGCGGTGGGTCGGATCGAATCGTTTGTGGAAGCCGACCATGAAAGGGATTCCGCTGGCCTCCACGGCAGCTATCGCTCGATCAACTTCCGCCAGGTTCAAGCTCACTGGCTTCTCGCAGAAGACCGCGACGTTTTCCTCGGCTGCGCGAACGATGTAGTCGACGTGGGTATCGGTTCCGGTGCAGATGGCCACGGCATTGAGATCTGGAAGCGACCACACTTCACCCAGAGGAACACTCTCGCCGCCGATGCGCTCGGCAAGGGCCGTAGCCGCGTCGGGGCTTACATCCGCGACAACGACACGCACTCCGGGGAGGTGTTCGGTGATCGTTCGTGCATGCACCGAGCCGATGCGCCCAGCCCCGATGATGGCGATAGTTCCGGTCATACCGAAGGCCCCTCGTCGATCCGCAACCGTGCGGTGAGCGCGTGCCCGAACATGAACTCAGCATCGGCGATGGCCGCGGTCGACGGGGCCACTTCCTTACTTCCCACTTCGGTCACCTTCTGGAAGGTCAGCGTCTTGAGGAACTTACCGACCCATAGTCCGCCGGTGTAGCGCGCTGCTCCCCGAGTAGGAAGGACGTGATTCGTGCCGATGCTCTTATCGGAGTAGGCGACCGTGGATTGTGCGCCCAAGAACAGCGATCCGTAGTTGCGCAGGCGCTCGTGGAACCACAGCGGATCCTTGGTTTGGACTTCGAGGTGTTCCGGCGCGTAGGAATCGCTAACGCGCACCATCTCTTCGTCGTCCGCGCACACCACGATGGTGCCGAAATCGCGCCACGCTGCCCCGGCGATCTCCTTGGTGGGCCAATCACCTTCGAGCCAGGTGTGGACTTCACGTTCCACCGCATGCCCGAAGTCAGCGGACGTGGTGATCAAGATCGCTGGGCTGTTCGGTCCGTGCTCAGCTTGTCCCAGTAGGTCCGCGGCGACGATACGCGGATCGGCGGTCTCGTCGGCAATGACGGCAACTTCGGTCGGTCCGGCGAGGAGGTCGATACCTACGGTGCCGAACAACTGTCGTTTCGCCTCCGCTACGTAGGCGTTGCCGGCTCCCACGATCATGTCGACCGGCTCGATGTCTTCGATTCCGAAGGCGAGGGATGCGAGTGCTTGCACGCCACCGAGGCACAGCACCTGGTCTGCGCCGCAACGGTCGATGGTGAACAGCTGCGGGCCAAAGATGCCCTTGCCTTCGCGGGGCGGCGCTGTTGCCACCACACGATCGACTCCTGCCACCTTCGGCGTGACGACAGTCATGATCGAAGACGCAATCAACGGATAGACACCGCCGGGGCTGTAGGAGCCCACTGCTTCGACAGGCACGTGCTTGTGGCCGAGCACAACCCCCGGCAGCGTCTCTACTTCCAGGTCGAGCATCGTTTGCCGCTGCAGTTCCGCGAACCCCTGGACCTGCACACGGGCACGCTCGATGTGTTCGGCCAATTCATCGGGTAGTTCCTTGTAGGCGCGCTCGATCTCCTCGCGCCCCACTGTGAAGCGCTCGGGTTCCCACCCATCGAGCTTGGCGGAGTAGCGGCGAACCGCGGGCTCCCCTTCGTGCTGCACCGCCGAGAGGATCTCGCTTACGGTGTCCTTTATCTCCCGCGTGACCGCTTCTGCTTGATCGTCCCCGCGCTTGATGTAGTCAGCCATTCGAAGCCTCCTCGTCCGTGGTGTCGATTGTCCGTTCGCCGTACGTGGAGAGCAGTGGCTGGAGGTGCGCGACACTCGCGCGCAGATCGGCCAGCGGATCGGTATTCGACTGCGGATGGCGGTCCTGCTCGATCGTGGCGGTACCGGAGAACTCGAGCGCATCCAGCGCGGACATGATTCCCGCGAAATCCACCACACCTTCTCCGATCGGACAGAAGATCCCCGCGGAGATCGCGGTCCAAAAATCCCACCCCTCGGCCCGGGCTCGATTCAAGACAGCCCCATCGACATCCTTGAAGTGCACGTGATCGATGCGATCGCCAAAGCGGCGTACCGCCTCGACCGGATCGATGCCGGCATATGCAAGATGTCCGGTGTCCAGGCACATGCCAAGGCATTGGTCATCGACGTTTGCGAACAACTCGTCGACTTCATCGAGGAACTCAACATTCGTGCCCGCATGTTGATGGAACACGGCACGCAATTGGTTCTCGGCGGCAATGTCGCCGATCCGTCGAACCCGATCCAAGTAACGAACGCGATCTCCCGGTGCCATTCGGTGCGCGGCTTGTTCGCGCCCGGCGGTCGCCACTCGAAGTTCCGTCGGCTGATCGACCAGTATCAGGAATCGGCCACCGAGCTCACGCACCACCCGACTCGTGCGCTGCGCAACATCGAGGACCTGCTCTTCGCGAGCATCGTCGTAAATGGGTTGGAACATGAAGGTTCCAGCGGTCGTGAGCCCTCGCGATTCCAATTCCGGACCGAGGACATCTGGATCCTCAGGCAGGTACCCCACCGGACCCAGTTCGAGGGAGTGCACACCACTGGCCTGGATTTCATCGAGCACCCGCTGCCACGGTGGGTTCTGCGGGTTGTCAGCGAAATCCACGCCCCACGTGGTGGGTGAGGCGGCCAGATCGATCCGCGGCTTATCCATCACTTAGCCACCCATCCGCCGTCGATCAACAGACTCGTTCCAGTTGTCGAGGCCGACATGTCGCTGGCAATGAAGGCAACGGCCGCGGCCACGTCCTCAGCGCTCGCCAACCGTCCCTGCGGAATGCTGGAAAGCACATAGTCCCGGTTCGCGGAGTCCGCCAGAAAGCCTTCGGTCAATTCTGTTTCCACGAAAGTGGGCGCGATGGAATTCACCCGCCAACCTTCCGATGCGAGTTCGACGGCCATCGCCTTCGTCAGCCCCTCGACCGCGTGCTTGCTGGCGCAGTACGCGACACGGCCGTCGCCGCCAACATGACCCATCTGTGAGGAGATGTTGACGATGGATCCGGCTTCGCCCTTGTCTCGTCGAGCCTGCACGAAGGCCCGGCTAGCCCAGTAGACCGCGGAGACGTTGGTTTGCATGAGTGCGTCGTAATCATCCGCACTTAACGTATCCAGCGGTCCCGGGCGGTTCATTCCGGCGGCATTCACCAAAATGGATGCGGCGCCCCAGGCACTTATCGCGTTCGTCAGAGCATCTCGGTCACGGATATCGACAACTTGGAAACTCGCATCCACACCGATTTCGGTGAGTTCGGCCGAGAGTTCGCTCAATGCCTGCTCCCTCCGAGCGATCATCCGCACGGCTGCACCGCGAGCACCAAGTTCGTGGCAGATGACCGAGCCCAGACCACCGGTAGCACCGACAACGATCGCCGACTTGCTTTCAAACCACTGCTCGAGTTCACGCATGTATCGACTCCACTGCTTGCGGATTGATCGCAGTATCCGGGATCTGGCCATCGAGAACCGCGATGACCGAGGAAACCGCTGACTCCATCATCACCTGGATCGATTCCGCGGATAGTGCTGCAGTGTGTGGCGAGACGATCACGTTCGACATCGTGCGCAGTTGTTCCGGGATAAATGGTTCGCGTTCGAATACATCCAAAGCGGCGCCGGCGATGTGTCCGGAGTCCAGAGCGATGATGAGTGCCTGCTCGTCGATCGCATCCCCGCGTCCGGCATTCACAATCAAGGACCCGGATTTCATGCGCCCGAACACTTCGCTGTTGAACAATCCGCGAGTGTCGGGAGTCGAGGGCATGTGCAACGAGATCACGTCGGAGCAGGTGAGCAGTTCGTCGAAGTCGACTCGGTTTGCATCGGTCACCGAGTCGGGGTGGACCGCCGGATCGACGTAGACCACGTCAGCACCAAAGGCTCGAACGGCGGTTGCTACCGATCGACCGATGCGTCCCATGCCAACGATCCCCACTGTCATAGCTGACAGAGTTCGAGGGGTCAGGGCACCGGCCCGATCCCAATTGCCGTTCTTCGTGGAGGCGTCGTTCTCTGGAAGCCTGCGCACCAAGGCCAAGATCATCGCGACCGTGTGTTCGGCGACAACACCGTGGTTGGCCCCGGGAGTGGTGGTCACCAGGACACCGCCCGCTGTTGCGGCCGGTACGTCAATCGAATCGACCCCTACGCCCATCCGTGCGATGACCCGAAGATCGGGCAGGGCAGCCAGGGTGGACGCCGGGAACGGGTCGGTACTCACGATCGCCGCGTTGGCGCCGACCATCAGGTGTTCGACCTCCGCGGCGCTTCGCTGCCCGTGCTTGGGGTGCAGCACCACGTTCCAACCACGCTGGGCCAGCCGATCGAGCGCCGAGCCTGGGGCGACCTGAGCGTGCGGCCAGGTAACGACGACCATAGGCGCGGGCATTTCCAGAGATTAAGTGATTAGATCTCTTTGCGCTACTTGTTCGGTGAGGTACCCCGCGATGGTCTCCAAATGCGCGGCCATCGCCGCCCGGGCCGCCGCCTCATCCCCTGCCTCGACCGCCGCCAGGATCCGCGCATGCTCGGGCAAGCCGACCTCCAAGCGGCGCTCCGGGCGGGCGAGCGGCAATCGCGCACACAGCAGGGCGCTGTGCATCCGCAGCAGGGTCTGGGTCATGACTCGGTTACCCGAAGCTTGTGCGAGCGCCTCATGGAAGCGCACATCGGCGGCCAGGAACTCGGTCTCGGAACCCGTTGCGACTGCCATCGCTTCGTAGGACATCGCCAGTTCGATGCGAGCCTGTTCGCTCGAGCGCCGTGCCGCCAGACCAGCTGCCTCTATCTCCAGCCCCCGCCGGCACTCCAAGTACTCCACAAGCAAGTCCGAGGGAGTCGGCCCGCGCAGGATCTCCTCGGCAACGAGGCCATCGAGCACATCCCAATCCCGAGCATCGAGTACCTGCGCACCGCGACCATGTCGCACCCGGACCAGCGCCCGTTCCTCCAAAGCCCGGATGCATTCCCGTGCTACCCCGCGGCTGATGTCGAAGCGTTCGGCGAGATCCACTTCGCGCGGGAGCCACTCACCCGGAACAAACCGACCACTCACGATGTCAGCGACGAGTTCTCGGACCGCAGTCTCGTGCAACCGGGCCACGTCAGAACCTCCGCCGGCGAACGCCTGACATGGCGGTGACGTCGTCGTTCGGTTTCATAACTTCATGACTCTAGCCACCTAGCGCGATCCGCCATCGGCGGCTGCGCGTAGGACGTCGTCGAGCATGGAAGCAGTGAGTCGCCCGGTGAAGGTGTTTTGTTGACTGGGGTGGTAGCAGCCGAGAACTTGGATCGGTCGGGGTTCGGTCAACTCGAAAGTGGCACCGTGGCCGAATTTCGGGCGGGGCTTGGGAACATCGCACCCGGCATGGCTGAGCGCATCGAGTGCGGCTGCCCATGCGATGCCGCCGAGCGCCACCACCGATTCGATGCGCGGCAAGACGAGTTCGGCTTCCCGGCGCAACCAGGTTCGACACGTGTTTCGTTCGTCGGTAGTTGGCTTGTTGTCCGGTGGCGCGCAGTGCACAGCGGCGGTGATACGCACCTGGTCGAGATGTTGACCGTCGTTGCGATCTGTGGATTCGGGCCTGCTCGCAAGTCCGGTTCGGTGAAGTGCTCCGTAGAGCCAGTCGCCGCTTCGGTCGCCGGTGAACATGCGTCCCGTTCGGTTCGCGCCGTGCGCACCCGGTGCCAAGCCGACGATCCAGATTCGTGGTTGATCGCTACCGAAACCCGGCACCGGTCCGCCCCAGTAATCGTCATCGCGATAGGCGGCGCGCTTATCGTGCGCAACCTTCGCGCACCAGTCGATCAGCCGCGGACACTCTCGACATTCAATGATGCGGGCATCGAGTTCCGCGATGCTCCTGACGGCAGCTACATGGTCAGCGAAGTCGGGCGTCAAGGAAATCAATGCTCCGTTGCCAGGCCACCTGGGCGTGATCGGCGTGGAACACCTCGGGTCGGTCGTCGTTGAAGAAGGCGTGCTCACTGCCCGGGTAATCGAAAATCGATATCTCCCCGCCAGCAGTACGGATCGCATCGGCGTACTCGGCGATGCGCGGACCCGCATGCGGTTCATCGGACTCGGCCTTATGGATCAGCGCCGCTTTGCCTGCGTACTGCTGCCAGTCCGGGTGGTAGTCCGGCCACGGCATTGCCGGATAGAAGGCGATGGCCGATGAGATGGGCCCGACGGTGGGGGCAAGCAACGACAATCCGCCACCCATGCAAAAGCCGATCGACCCGACGCTGTCCCCGGTTACGTCCTCGCGGGACAACAGATAGTCCGCCCCTGCGGCTAAATCGGCCGCCACCGCCGCGATTTGCATGCCCATCATGAGTTTCTTGGCCTCATCGGGTTCGCTTGTCTCAACCCCGCGATAGTGATCGACGGCCATCGCCACGAATCCAGCCACTGCCAGGCGCTCGACAACCGAGCGGATGTGCGGAACCAGGCCCCACCATTCCTGGATGACAAGTACGCCAGGACCACTGCCGGATTGCGGAAGCGCGAGATATCCCTCAACCGGCGCGCCCTGGACGTCCATGGCGACAACACTCATGCACTTCTCCTTGCCAACTGCCGGCGATACCAACGCGCACTGTCCTTAGGAGTGCGGGTTCCAGTTGCCGGATCCACCCTGATCAAGCCGAACTTCTTCGTCCAGCCCGACGACCACTCCAGATTGTCCAACAAACTCCAGGCGTTGTAGCCACGCACGTCGATTCCGTCAGCGCGCGCCTGCAGGACTGTGGAGATGTGGTCATGGAAATAGCGCGTTCGGATCGGGTCATGGATACCGTCGTCGTCGGTGTCTTCTTCCACTGCAGCACCGTTTTCGCACACGTAGATCGGCACCCCGGGTAGAGCCTCACTGATCTGCTCGAGGGCCATCGTGATTCCTTCGGGCACGATCTCCCAGCCCATGTCGGTGAACGGCGGCCGAGGCGCGAAGGCATGCGGCGGTGCTCCGGGAAACATGGAGGCGTCCTGGCCGATCGCCGCGGAGCCGGCATCATCGACGGAGACCACACGATTGATGGAGTAGTAGTTCTCTCCTACCCAATCGATAGGTGTTGCGATCACCGGTAGGTCTTCCTGCCGCACGAAGCCCCAATCGGTGAGGTCGCTGCAGTTGTCCCGCAGATCCTGCGGGATCCCGCGTCCACCGAGCAGATCCAGCCACAACCTGTTCTGGATCCCATCGACATGATGGGTCGCATCGGCCATCGCCGGATCGTCGGTCACCGTCGGGATGATGTTGATGATGATGCCCAGATTGCGAGCGTTGTGTGCGCGCAACCGTTCGATCGCCCAACCATGGCCGAGCATCAAGTGATAGGCCGCTGAGAGTGCCGCGCCACCATCGGTGGCACCTGGAGCGAAATAACCAGCTGCGTATCCAAGGAAGGCCGGACACCAGGGCTCGTTCAATGTGGCCCAACGTTCGATGCGATCGCTGTAGCGGGTAGCGAGTACATCGGCGTAATCCGCGAAGGCTTCCGCCGTCGCGCGGTTGGTCCAGCCGCCAGCCTGCTCAAGTTCAGATGGGGTGTCCCAGTGGAACAAGGTGGCAAACGGTCGAATGCCGCGCTCGAGCAGACCGTCGATGAGGCGGTCGTAGAAGTCCAGGCCCACAGCACTCGGTGCACCCACTCCGCCGGGGATCACCCGTGCCCAACTGAAGGTGAAGCTGTAGGCATCGACGCCGAGCCAGGACAGCAATTCCAGATCTTCGTCGAGCCGGTGCACGTGATCGCAGGCTGGGTCACCGGTAGCGCCGTCGACGATCGTGCCCGGGGTGTCGGCGAAGTCATCCCAATTGCAGCGGCCGCGGCCGGCCAGATCGCCTTCGATTTGCCAGGCGGAGGTGGCCACCCCCATCTCGAAGCCCGGTGGGATGTCCAGATCTGGAATCGCGGTGGCGTCGTCGTTGTTCATCGTGATCCTCTCCTTCCTAGTCGTTTCCCCCGGATTCCGGGGAAAACGCGCTGAATCGGGGCGATTCTGGGGGAAGTGAAGCGTTTTCCCCGGAATCCGGGGGAAACGTGTTGGTGGGGGTGGTTAGCCCTTGACGGAGCCGGCGAGTAGGCCACGGACGAAGTACCGCTGCAGGGCGAAGAACACGATAAGCGGTACGACGATCGCGATGAAGGCACCAGCGGTGATCAGATGCAACTGTGCCCCGTAGGTGCCCTTGACATTCGCGAGATACGCCGTGACCGGAGCCACGTCTGGCGTACCCCCGGCGAACGTCAGCGCTACCAGCAGGTCGTTCCACACCCATAGGAACTGGAAGATGGCGAACGAAGCGATCGCCGGTACCGACAGCGGCAGCACGATCTTGCGGAAGATCAGGAAATGGCTCGCACCATCCACGCGCGCCGCTTCCATCAAGTCGCGAGGCAACTGTGCGATGAAGTTATGGATGAGGAATATCGCCAACGGAAGGGCGAACATCGTGTGCGCGATCCACAGCGGAATGTAGGTACCCGCCAAGAGTGACTGCTCCGACCCTGGTCGGTTCAAGTCCGGGAAGATCGGAATCGGACCCAGACTCCAGCCGAGGTTGAACATCTGCAACAAGGGCAGCAACGCCATCTGCAGCGGTACCACCTGCAGAGCGAAGATCCCGAAGAAGACCGCCGTCGACCACTTGAACCGCACCCATGCCAGCGCGTATGCAGCCATGCACGCGAGGGTGAGCGGGAAGATCGCCGCCGGTATAGCGATGGCAAAGGAGTTGAAGAAGTACGGGGTGATCCCGTTGGGGATGGTGTCGCCACCGGTGATCACCTCGGCATAGTTGCTGAAGGTCACGGCCGGGTTGGTGAAGAAGGTCCACCATCCAGAGTTCTGCGCATCCGCTGCTGGTCGGAGTGACGTGATCAGCAGACCTAACGTGGGAACGGTCCACAGGAAAGTGATGACAACGACAACGAACGACGCCCACGGACTACTCAACTTGCGGCGGGCCGCCTGCGGGATGGTTTCTTGCTTGCTCTCGAGTGGATCGACGTCAGGAAGACGCGGCATCTCATGTGCTTCGACACTCATCGCGTGGCCCGGTCCTTCCTCAGTTGAACGACGTTGAAGACGATGAGCGGGATGACGGCAACGAAGAGGACGACCGCCAGCGCACTTCCTCGCCCGATATCGAATTGAACGAAGGCTTGGGCATACATCTCGTTCGCCACGATCTGCGTGCCGTAGTTGCCGTTGGTCATGACGCGAACGATGTCGAAGATCTTGAGCACCGCGAACATGATGGTGGTGACCACGACGATCAACGTGCCGCGAATCATCGGGATAGTGACCTTGGAGAAAAGCTTCCACCCGTTGGCACCGTCAAGTTCAGCTGCTTCGACCACATCTGAGGGAATCGCCTTGATGGCAGCCGACAGCACCACCATCGCAAAACCAACCTGGATCCACACCATGATGACCATGAGTAGGTAGTTGTTGAACGGCTGCCACAACAGCCACTTCGGTGGATCATCGACACCGAGCCACATCACGATCTGGCTCAACAGACCTACCTGTGGCTTATCCGGCGCGCGGTATTCGTAGATCAGGCTCCAGATAATCGACGCGCCGACGAACGAGATCGCCATCGGCATGAAGATGAAGGACTTGGCGACCGCTTCCCGGCGCATCCGATCGAGCAATAGCGCCAGCGTCAAACCAAGGGCCGTGGCAGCAATCGGGGTGATGACGATCCACAGGATCGAGTTGACGATGATGTCGAACTGCGAATCGAAGATCCACTGATAGTTCGCCCACCCGACGAACTCATTTCCGGATGCATCCTGGGTGCTGGAGAGAATGGTCCGAACCGCCGGGACGATCAATCCCATGACCAGTAGCAGTGCCGCTGGACCCAAGAAGATCAGGATCGCCGCGGGCCGGCTCAAGCGGCCGCGGAATCGCGAACCGAGGAAGAACAACAGGGCGATGAGGGCGCCGAAAATTACGATGCCCAAGAAGCCAGACCAGAGTTTCTCCAGCCCGGTCAGCAGTTCCTCCATCTGCCCACCCTCCTCCGCCGCGTATTAATCGGGCCGCCTAAAGGGGCCCTCGAAACGCCGACTGCCGGGGCCATGGACGGTACTCCCGTCGGGCCCCGGCAGTCAGCGGTTCACGAAACTGTGATCGTCATCCGGTTAGGACGCCGGCCACGCTGCGTCGATATCGGCGAGGACCTCAGCCGTCGGCTTGTCCTCGGCGAACCACGCGGTCATCTGCGTCCACATCTCACCGGCACCGACCGCGGCCGGCATCAGATCCGAGGCATCGAAACGGAAGATGCCGTTCGGATCGGTGAGGAACTCAGCGGACAGCTGATCGATGGAGTCGGGTGCGTAGGTGTCTAGCGGCACGCCGCTGTTGGCCGACACCCAGTTACCCAGGGCTGCCTTGTTGGTGTGGAAGTCCGGGCTGGCCATGTAGGTCTGGACTGCCTGGACCTCGGGACGGTCTGCGAAGGCCGCCACGAACTCGCCACCGCCGACAACCGGCTGCGGGAACTCCGAGCTGATTTCCGGCAGGTAGAACGCGTAGGCCGTGCCATCCGGGCCGACCGTTGCGTTCTCATCGAAGTTCTGCCAGAAGTTGGCGTAGAACGACGCCTGCTGCAGCATGCCGCACTCACCGGCCGGGATGCCGGCACCGGCATCCTGGAACGGAGTCAGCGCGATGGTCTGCACATCGCCATACCCACCGTTGACGTACTCGGGGTTCTTCATCCAACCCGCGATGGTGTCCATCGCAGCCTCGACCTCAGGCGACTGGAAGAGCAACTCGTGGTTCACCCACTGGTCGTAGACGTCGCCGCCGTACAGCCGCAGCATGACCTGCTCCAGCCAGTCGGTAGCCGGCCAACCGGTTGCGCCACCGGACTCAAGACCGCCGCACCACGGCTTGATGCCGTCGGCGACCATCTGGTCGGACAGTGCCCAGAGCTCATCCCACGTGGTGGGGACTTCGTAGCCGTTCTCGGCGAAGACCTGCGGGGAGTACCACACGAAGGACTTCATGTTCGAGCCCAGCGGAGCGGCGTAGAAGGTGCCGTCGACCGTGCCGTAGCCCTTCCATGCCGGGTTCCAGTACTCATCGACGAGGGCTTCGGTTGCCGCTGGAGCTGCGACCGGGCCACCGTCGGCAACGAGCCGCTCGAGCAAACCGGGCTGCGGAATCCAGGCGATGTCGGGAGCGTTGCCACCGGCGATCCGAGTCGGCAACTGCGCCTCGAACTGGTCGCTGGCCTCGTAGACGATGTCGATTCCGGTGCACTCTTCGAACTGTGCCCAGGCTTCCTCGAACAACTGCTGTTCTGGGGGCAGGATCGAGGTGAAGACGTTCACCGTGGTTCCCTCGTTGCCCATGTAGTCGGCGTAGACATCACAGCCCGCCGCCATGTCGCCGCCGGCGTCTTCCTCGCCACCGGCGTCTTCCTCGCCGCCGGAATCTTCCGCGGCCGTTTCCTCGGCTGCGGTCTCCTCGGCAGTGCTATCGCTCGCGGAATCATCGCTGCCCCCGCACGCGGCGAGCAGCATTCCGGCTGCCAGCCCACCCGCGAGGAGCGTCATCCCACGGCGCCGCTTGATTGCGGTCATGGATTCTCCTTGCCTGACGTGACGCCCAGGGAGGTCCTCGGCGCGTAAACGTGTTCATAGTCCTCCGCGACCCCGCCGCAAGCAACCTGTAAAGGTGCAACAAAGCCATGTAACGCATCACGATTTGATATCTAGGCAACGGTTTGGCAACCACCGGGACACCTGCCCCCGGGCGGGGGTAGTCAGATCTCTTTCCGCAAAGCGTGCCAACGTTTGCATCGCCGTCGCTATGCTGCGTGTCACAACCGAATATCGACAACCATCGCTCTTACTTCGGATCGTCCGGCACGTTCCTGCCGGTGAGAGGAATCATCATGAGTCAGCCTGTGCGCTTCGACGACGTATCGCTCGTCTATCCCGGGACCACCGATCCGGCGGTCTCCCACTTGAACCTCGACATCGGCGAAGGCGAGTTCCTCGTACTCGTCGGCCCCTCCGGGTGTGGCAAGTCCACTTCGCTTCGAATGCTCGCCGGCCTAGAACCCATCAGTGCCGGTCACATCTACATCGGTGATCGCGACGTCACGAACGTGGCAGCCAAGGATCGCGATATCGCGATGGTCTTCCAGAACTATGCGCTGTACCCGCACATGTCGGTGGCCGAGAACATGGCCTTCGCGCTGAAGATCCAAAAGGTCTCCAAGGACGACATCGATCGACGTGTGAAAGAGGCTGCCGCGCTACTCGATCTCACGGAATACCTGGAGCGCAAGCCCAAAGCACTATCCGGTGGGCAGCGCCAACGGGTTGCCATGGGTCGAGCCATCGTCCGCGAGCCGCAGGTGTTCTTGATGGACGAGCCGCTTTCGAACCTCGACGCCAAACTCCGCGTGCAAACTCGCACGCAGATCGCTGCACTACAACGCCGGCTGGGCACCACCACCGTCTACGTGACGCACGATCAGGTTGAAGCAATGACCATGGGTGATCGAGTCGCGGTGCTCAAGGACGGAGTTCTGCAACAAGTCGACTCACCGCGAGCGCTCTACGACGAACCGACCAACGCTTTCGTGGCCACGTTCATCGGCTCGCCATCGATGAACATCGTCCCGGTCACTGTCAGCGACGGTGGAGTGATGATGGGTGATCACCACGTGCCCATCGAGCGTTCCCTACTCGATCAGGTTCGCGGCGGCACTGCGCAGTTGGGTGTACGCCCGGAAGATCTGCACCTATCCGAGGCTGGCGCGTCAATGACCGTCACGCTGGTGGAGGAACTCGGTGCTGACACCTTCGTCTACGGCGACATGGCGACCGCGAACGGCCAGAGCGTCTCACTCGTAGCCCGCGACCGTTCCCACTCCGCACCTCGGATGGGCGACAAGGTGCACGTCACACCCGAGCGCACGTACCTGTTTCAAGACGACGGTGATTCCGAGCGGATTTTCTGACCGTCAAGGGCGCTGCTCGGACCGTAATGCTCAGGTCTGCAGCCACACCGTGGTGTCCGGACCGATCCGAAGACCATCGTGGCCAGTCTCGATCGGTCCGGATGCCAAGAGCACCAATCCGATCGTGGGTGAGGTGATCCACCCACTACCGGTGTTCGCAACGACGACGACGTCGGCTCCGCGCTGGAAGGCCAGGACGGCAGGGTCGTCGGTGTCGAGGAATGCGAACTCGCCGCTGGACAGTCCCGGGTGCGAGTGGCGCAATGCCAAGGACGTCCGGTAGAGGTTCAACGTACTGAACGGATCGATGTCCTCGGCTTCGATCGTCGAGTTCGCCCATCCTTCGGGTTGCGGAAGCCACAGCGTGGCATCGAACCGATCGGTGAAGCCGTACGGAGGTTCGGTGCCGAACCATGGCAACGGCACCCGTCCACCATCACGGCCTTTTTGCTGACCGGCCGATCGGAACCACACGGGATCTTGCCGCGCACTGTCCGGAATCAGCACATCCGATAGCCCGAGTTCTTCTCCCTGGTAGACGTAGATGGAGCCGGGAAGCGCATGGGCGACCAGCGCGAGTGCACGGGCCCTGGCCAGACCAGCCGCACCGTCACCAAGCCGGGTCACCACTCTCGGGGAGTCGTGGTTGCTCAGTGCCCACGTTGGTGGAGCACCGACCAACGCGACCGCATCGATCGCCCTCTCAATGACCGTGCGCATGACCGCTGCGTCCCACGGCACCACAAGGAAGTCGAATCCGAAAATCTGATGCAGTGTGTCTCGCGAGACATACCGCGATGCCCGCTCCGGCGGCACCCACGCCTCGACGACGGCCATCTTGTCGTTGCCGTAGGAGTTGAGCAGCGAACGCCACTCGCGGTAGATGTCATGCACCTCGTCCCGATCGAACAAGGCCGAGTTCGCTAAACCCGCCCTCCGCTCGATCGCTTCCTGCGATGAGGGGTCTAGATCGAAACGCAACGATTGGGTCATCCCGATGGGATCGATGAGATCGGGATAGGTCATGTCCTTGGCCAGACCGAGGGCCACATCCACTCGGAATCCATCAACGCCTAGATCCAGCCAGAACTTCAACGTGTTCAACGCATCGGCACGAACTTCGTCGTTGTCCCAATTCAGGTCCGGTTGTGTGGAATCGAACAGGTGCAAGTACCACTGACCCCAATTGCCGTCGGCTTCCCTTACCCGGGTCCAGGCCGCGCCTCCGAAGATCGACTCCCAGTTGTTGGGCGGCAATTCGCCGTTCTCGCCGCGACCGTCGAGGAAGTGGAAGCGCCGCCGCTCTACCGAACCAGGCGGCGAGTCGAGAGCTTCGAGGAACCACGGATGGCTCGCCGAAACGTGGTTGGGAACGATGTCGACGATGACCCGCAGACCGCGCTCGTGAGCCTGCTCGACGAGTTCGGCGAAGTCTTCCAGGCTGCCGAACATCGGATCCACGGCTCGCGGATCAGCAACGTCGTACCCCGCGTCGTTCTGCGGCGAGGGATAGAACGGCGATAGCCAGATCGCATCGACCCCCAGCGAGGCGAGGTACGGCAGCCCCTCGATAACCCCGCGTAGGTCGCCGAGACCATCGCTGTTCCCATCACGAAACGAGCGTGGGTAGACCTGGTAGACGGCTGCGCGCTGCCACCAACTGTGCGAGTGCAGATCCTCCGTGATGATCTCCGTGGGCACCGCTTCAGTCACGGGCTGGGCCCGTGGAACCACGAACAACGAGTTTGGTCGGCACCCGGATGGGTTCGGTGGTCGGCTCCCCGCCACGCATCTGCGCCAGCAGCGCTTCGGCAGCGATACGCCCCAGTTCGCTCACGGGTTGCACCACAGTGGTGAGGTCCAAGTGCTCGGACATGTCGTGCCCGTCGACTCCAACCACGGATACGTCCACTCCGGGCTTCAATCCGTGCGCTCGCAGTGCGCGCAGCGCACCGAACGCCATCTCATCGCTCAGCGCGAAGACAGCACTCGGCGGCTTGGGTTGCGTTAGCAGAGCGGTCATTGCTGTTTCGCCTCCCTCAATCGTGAAGTACCCGTATGACTCGAGCATCGGATCCACCTCCAAGCCGGCCTCGGACATGGCTTTCGCGAAACCGGCCTCGCGGTCGAACTCCGCAGTGAAAGGTGCTTCCGATGGCGAACCTCCGATGATGCCGATTCGGGAGTGGCCCAGGTTGATCAGGTGTTGGGTGGCCAATCGAGCTGCTGCGACGTCATCGATCGTGACACTCGGCACCCCGTGCACGGTCAACCCGATCATCGACGTGGGCATATCGAGGTCGAGCAACTCGCGCAGTTGCGGATCGGCCGGCGGCACGGCAATGACCAGGATGCCGTCAACGCGACGACGCAGCCGCGGGGCGACCGGCGAACGGTTGGACGACGTGTTGTGATCGCCGATGCAGGTCAACAGCAGATCCATATCCGCTTCTTGCAGCACGTCCTCGACTC